>DATCUC010000070.1:0-15171 GCA_036567625.1 Anaerolineaceae bacterium
TGGCCCAGGCAGCGCCGCACCACCTCGCGGTCCTTGCCGGTCAGCCGGCCCCACAGGCTGCGGCGCCCGTAGCGGCCCATGCTGACCACATCCTGCACCGTTACCGGAAAGCGCCAGTCCACCTCTTCGCGCTGTGGCACGTAGGCCACGCAGTCGGTGTGACTGCCCAGCGGCTTGCAGTGAATGCGAATCTCGCCTGAGCGCAGCGGCAGCAGACCTACCAGGGCTTTGAACAGGGTCGATTTCCCCGCGCCGTTGGGGCCAACCACCGCCACCTGCTCGCCGTGCGGAACCTGAAAGGTTACGTCTTGCAGTACGGGGCGGCCGTTATAGGAAACGGTAATGTGGTCAAAGTCCAGCAGCGCCGGACCGTTATCGCAATCTTCGGGTTTCATTGGAGCGCCTGCACAATTTTCTCTGTATTGTATCGCATCATGTGAATGTAATCGGCCTCGCTGCTGCCGGGCAGGGCCAGCGAGTGGGTTTGCAGCCCGGTTACCACCCGGATTCCGGTTTCGACGGCCAACTGCTCGGCCAACTGCTGGTTGGTACCGGTTTCCAGGAAGATCGCCGGTGCGCCGGTAGCCCGGATCGCTTCTGCCAGCCGCGCCAGCTCCTGCGCCGAGGGCGCGGCGTTGCTGCTCGCGCTGGTGATGATCGCGCCAATCACCTTCAAGCCGTAGCGGTCGGCATAATAGCCAAAGCTCTCGTGGTTGGTGACCAGCAGCCGCCGCTCGGGCGGGATGGTTTCGATCTGCTGGCGGATCCAGCCGTCCAGTTCGCGCAGTTGAGCAATGTAGCTCTCAGCATTTTGCGCATAGGCGCTAGCGTTAGCAGGGTCTACCTGGCTCAGCCCGTCGCGAATGTTCTCCACATACCGCACCACGCTGATCGGGTCGAGCCAGAAATGCGGGTCGATTTCTCCGGTATGCTCATCACTGGCCTCGTTATCCACATGGGGGCGCGCCTCTAACCCGGCGCAGGCTTCAATCACCAGCCGTTCACCGCCGGCATTCTCCAGCACCGGCTGCAGCCAGCCTTCCAGCCCCGCTCCGTTGATAATCAGCACCTGGCTTTGGCTGATGCGGGCCACGTCCTGTGGGGTAGGGTCGAACGCGTGCGGGTCCAGCCCTTCAGGGATCAGGCTGTCCACCGTCATCCGGTCGCCAGCCACGTTGCGAGTGATGTCTGCCAGAAAACTTTCCACCGCCAGCGCCTGCGCGGGCTCAACGGTTTTCGCCGGCACGCCGCACCCGGCGAGCAGCAGTATTACCGGAAAAAGAAAAAGCGCCTGTCGAACTCGACTCATTGCGCGGCCTCCTCCAGGCTGCACTGGCAGTCGCGGCACAGTCCGAACAACTGCAGCCAGTGGCCCTGGATATGAAACCCGCGCGTCGTGCCTAGTTCGGCCATCAGCGGCGAAAGATCGTCGCCGGAGAAATGCTCGGCGCGCTTGCAGTTGGTACAGATCAATAAATGCTGGTGGCCTTCGGCGGCGGCAATGTAGGAATGGCAGCCGTCCTCCCGGTGGACGCGCTCCACCAGCCCCAGGTCTTCCAGCTTTTCCAGGGTGCGGTATACCGTCACCAGCCCCAGGCCGGGATACTGCCGCGCCGCCTGCAGATATATTTCCATCGGGCTACAGATGAAATTGCTGGTGGCGATCACTTCTACCACTGCGCGCAGCGAACCCGTGATGCGATATCCGCTGGCTTGCAGGCTGTCCAGCCAGGTTGGAATGCGGGTCGAGTGTGGGGGTTGTTGGTTATTTTCCATGTCTTTTCGTTTGACGCAGCTCCAAACCGCGCAGGCTCGCGGTAATTGAAATTGAAAATCATTTTCAATTATATCCGTGTGCTTCGCGCCCGTCAACGGTTGGCGAATGGCTGCTCTTATGCTATAGTTAGCCGGATTGGGAACTTTCAGACCCGTTGAACGTCTATTGGAAGAGATAGAAAGCGAAAGGTTGCCCGGAGCAGGCTGGCCGGGTGCGGAATCTCTGCATGTCGCGTTTATCCCGAACAACGTTATTGCTGGCTTTTTTCTTTGGACTCGACAAGATCGTGGCCGTGCTGCGCCAGTTGGTCATCGCGCGCCAGTTTGGACTCTCCAAAGAATTAGACGCGTTTAACGTCGCCAATAATGTACCCGATCTCCTGTTCGCGCTCATCTCAGGTGGGGCGCTAGCGATTGCCTTCATCCCCGTGCTGTCCGAAGTGCTGGCGAAAGACGGCCGTCCGGCAGCCTGGGGCCTGTTCGCGCGCATCGCCAACATCGCCTTTCTTGTCACCGGGGTGCTGGCAGTGGTCGTGGCGCTCATCGCCGGGCCGCTGGTGCGGGCTGAAGTAGGTATTGCCCCTGGCTTTGAGCGCCCGCAGCAAGACCTGGTGGCTGAGCTGATGCGCCTGAACCTGATCGCTACCATGATTTTTTCGGTCAGCGGGCTGGTGATGGCCGGCTTGCAGGCCAACCAGCATTTTCTGCTGCCCGCCATGGCCCCGCTGATGTACAATATCGGCCAGATCTTTGGCGCGACCGTGCTTGCCCCCGCGCCGGATGCGGCTTTCCGCCTGGGCTCGATCACCCTGCCCGCGCTAGGCCTGGGCGTGCACGGCCTGGTGTACGGCGTGATCATCGGCGCAGCGCTGCACCTGGGCATTCAGATTCCCGGCCTGCTGCGCTATAAATTCCGCTGGGCGCCGGCGTTTGGCCTGCGCACCGAGCCGGTGCGCAAGGTGCTGCGGCTGATGGGCCCGCGCCTGGGGACGATGATGTTCATCCAGACTACCTTCCTGGTGCGCGATAACCTTGCCTCGCGCCTGGAGGCCGGGGCGGTTTCCGCCCTCACCTACGGCTATATGATCATGCAGGTGCCGGAAACACTGATTGGCACGGCCATCGGCACGGCGCTGCTGCCCACGCTTTCTGAACAGGCCGCCAAACAGGAGCATTCCGCTTTTCACGCCACGGTTGAACGCGCCGTGCGCGTGCTGATCGCGGTCACCCTGCCGGTGGCGGTGGTGCTCTCCGCCGGTTTACGCCCGCTGATCGAACTGGCCTTTGGCTTTGACGCCCAGGGCACTGACCTGATGCTGTGGGTGGCGCGCGGTTTTCTGGCGGGTCTGATCGGCCAGTCGGTCATGGAAGTGGCCGCGCGCTCGTTCTATGCCAAACAAAACGCGCTCATTCCGCTGATGACCGCCGGCATCAACGCCGCGGTGTATACCTTGCTGGGCGTGCTGCTCTTCCGCCGCCTGGGCGCTCCGGGTATCAGCCTGGCCGATTCACTTGCCTTTACCAGCCAGGCCGTCTTTTTGATCTTGCTGTTGAACCGCCGCCTCGAACAGCCGGTGCGGGTGGGCGGCACGCTCTTCCGCGCTTTGCTGGGCAGCGCCGCTGCCGCCGGGTTGATCGCCCTGATCAACGCCGGACTGGCCGGGCGCATCCCGGTTCTGTTCTCCAGCACAGCCGCCATGGGCTTTGGCGCTCTGGTGGCCGTGCCATTCATCTGGAAGGAAATTCGCCTGCTGCTCAAGCTCTGAGAATCGGCGAAAAATTGGGTTATAATCTGGCCTATGGCAACTCCGTACAATACTGAAGACACCTCTCCGGTGCATGTAACGCCGGAACAACCGAAAAAACTCAAAGCCCGCCGCTGGCCGTGGGTGCTTGTTAGTATCCTCATTCTACTGGTAGGGTTAGGTCTCGGCGGTTTCGCCGGCTACAATAACGCGGTCAAAGAACGCGTCCAGAAGCAGAACAGCGAAGCCGCGTTGGCTGCCGCCACCCAGTACCAGCTTGGTGAGGTCGATCTGCAAGCCGGGCGCTACGAAATGGCGCTCAAACGCTTCCAGTACGTCATCGAGATCGACCCCGGTTACCCGGGCGCGGCCGATAAGTTGACCCAGGTTATGTTTGCCCTGGCCTCCACGCAGACCTCCACCCCGGCTCCCACGCCCACCGTGGTGCTGACCCCCACACCGGATACCCGCGGCGAAGAGGAAATCTTTGGCACAGCCAAAGCCTACCTGGCCGCGCAGGATTGGGTCAAGACCATCGAAACCCTCGACTCGCTGCGCCGCCTGAACCACACCTTCCGCGCCATCCAGGTCGACGGCATGTATTACATTGCGCTGCGCAACCGCGGCATGGATAAGATCCGCAGCGGGCAGTTGGAAGAAGGCATTTACGACATGTCGCTCACCGAGCGCTTTGGCCCGCTGGATAAAGACGCTAACGTCTACCGCGAATGGGCGCGCGTTTACATCCTCGGCGCGAGCTTCTGGGAGCTCGATTGGGTGCAGGTGATCAACTACTTCTCGCAGGTCTACGCGGCTACACCCATGTTGAGCGACTCATCAGGCATGACCGCCGCCGACCGCTACCGCGAAGCGCTGATTTCTTACGGCGATCAACTGGTCAAGGAAGAAAAGTACTGCGAGGCCGTGGAGCAGTATGCCCTGGCTGCGCAGGTCAGCCCGGATGAAAACCTGTTCCGCACTTCCACCCAGGTCTACCTGTTGTGCAACCCGGCTACCGCCACTCCGCAGCCCTCCCCGACGTTTGACTTCCCCACGCCGATGGAGCCGACGTTCGACCCGGGCATCACCCCCACGCCCGAGGCTTCCGAAGAGGTAATTCCCTCTCCGGAACCGCCGCAGCCGCAGGTAACGCCCTAAGCCAAAATGGAAACTTTCGCAGCGCCACCCTGGGTCCTGGCAATCGCGTACTGGCTGCACATGCTGGCAACCGTCACGTGGATTGGCGGGCTGGCCGCGGTGGCGCTGCTGGTCATTCCTACCGCCCGCCGCACGGTGACCGGGCAGGCCTACGCGGCCTTTCTGGCTCAGGTGCAAAAACGGCTGCAGGCAGTGGGCTGGTTCAGCCTCGCGGTGCTCATTCTCACCGGCATGTTTCAAATGAGTTCCAGTCCCTTTTACGGCGGATTTCTGGCTATCCAAAACACCTGGTCGATTGCCATGCTGCTCAAACACCTGTCGATTGGCCTGATGGTGCTTTTCAGCGGCTATCTGACCTGGTTCCTCGCCCCGGCGCTGCAGCGTAACGCGCTGCTGCTGGCCGCCGGCAAAGAGATTGATCCGGCCAAAGCTGCGCGGCTGCGCCGCCAGGAGCAGCTGCTGCTCGGCCTCAACGTGGCCGCATCGGCGCTGGTGCTGCTTCTCACCGCCATCGCTCGCGCGGCATAAAGCCGTTTCCGGCACGCACCTTGCATGCTCTCGCTCAGCGAGGTGCAATATGTTGATTCTGGAATATCTGGCAATCGGCTGGTTCTACCTGGGGTTCGCCGGGGTAGTTGGCGCGCTCATCCGCTCTCAGCGGTTTGGCTGGCGGCTGGCGCTGGTGTATGCCCTGGTTTTTGTGCTCTACTCGTTGGCGCTGCCCTATCCCTGGCCGCAGCGCGGGCTGGTATGGGTGGCGGCCGCAGCGGTGGCTGCGCGGTAGGCCGGTTTCCCGCGCGCGCTGCCCGCCTGGGCCCGCTCACCGCGTTTTGGACTGGCTTACTTCGCCCTGGCCATGTTGTTGATCATCGCCTGGGTAGCCAGCGGCGCGGAAAACTCGCTGTGGCTGGTGCCGGGCATCCCCGCGCTGTGCGCCGGTCTGGCGCTGGCTGCTCGCGCTTACTCTGTCGGCAGGGGTGAAGTGTAAAACACGAACGGCGTATGTTTATAGTAGTGAAACACGCGCCGTTCCGGGAACAGGGCCAGCGCTTTGGCGTTTTCTTCTGGGCCGCGGTTGATGATAAACACGAACGGCGTGTCAAAATACGGGCTGCTCAGGTCAGTCAGCCGGCCGTATTCGATCCAATCGTCCAGCGGGTGGACGATCACCAGCGCGGGGGTCAGCGCCAGGGCTGATTGGCTCTGAAACGGCTGCAGATATTCTCCGCGCACGTCGTATAATCCCACAAACCCGGCCAGACGCGGTGGAATGTAGTACAGGCAGTTGCACGCCACTGCAAACAGCACGGCCGCGCTCACCAGCCCAAACCGCGCGCGCGCCAGCCAGCGTTTCCACGGCGGCGCAGATACGGGCAGCAGCTTGCCAGCCAGCCAGGTGATCCCTGCCGCGCTGAGCAGCACCGCGCCCAGCAGCCCCTCGTAGTAATAGCGCGGGCCGTACAGCCAGGAACCGATCCAGTAGAGGCAGTAGGCGGCTACCACCGCGGGCGCGACCGCCGCGGCCATCAGCGCTTTGGGGCGGCGCAGCAGCGCCAGCGCTCCCACCGGCAGCAGGTAGTATGAGAAACCCAGCCAGCCGAACAGGTCGTGCCGGCCAAAATACAGACTGACCTGCAAATTGGGGATGGCGTCTTTCGGCCAGTAACCACCGGTTTGTACGCCCACGTTGGGGCCAAACCCGATGGTGTCATACGGCCACCAAAGCACGTACGGGTTGGTCAGCGGGTCGCCGGTGACGGCGTACTGCCACAGGAACAGGCTGCTGCCGATCAGCAGCGCCAACGTGCCAATTCCCACGGCGCTTTTCCGCGCGGCAGAGTCGCCTTTTGCCAGCAGCCACAACCCGTGCAGCCCAAACGGCAGCCCCACCGCCACCGCGCTGAGCGGGCGAGTGAGCGCCAGCAGCCCCAGGCTGAAGCCCGCGGTAAGCGCGGTGATCCAGCGCGGCGCGCGGCGATTGGAATCAAAGGTGTCCAGCCAGCTTAAGGTAAACGCTGCGGTGAGAAACAGCGACAGCGGATGCGCCAGCAGCGTGCCCGAGTTCATCAGGAAGAATGGCGAGGTGATCGTCAGCAGCACGGCGATCAGCGCGGTGACTTCGTTGGTGAGTTTCTTCACCACGCGGTAGATCAACCAGACTGTCCAACCCGAAAGCAGCGGGTTCACCAGCCAGCGCGCGCCCAGAAGCACGCCCAGCGCCAGCATCGCCGGCCAGCCCGGCGGATACTTTCCGGAGCGCAGACCGTTGGCATCCACCACAAACGGCACCAGGAAGCACCTGGGGCAGGGCGGGGTTTCCAGCGAAAGATGCCCGCCGGCAATCACCTGCGCCTGCCAGACGTAGGCCATTTCGTCTTCCAGGTGCGGCAGGTTTTCGTAAACGCGCGCGCCAATCCATCCGGCCAGAAGCAGGGTGAAGATACTCAGCGAGAGGGCAATCCGGTCAATGCGGCTCATGCGATGAACATCATTGTAGACCGGAATCGCCAGACGGGGCGTGAATCGCGCTTACGGCTTTGCCAGAATGCCGGTCAGGTCGTGGGTCAGCGCGCCGGTGATCAGCGCCGGAACGATCTTGCCAACTTCGGCCTCGCCTTCGATCAGCACCATGCCGTCGATTTCCGGTGCATCGCGGTAGGAGCGGCCCACGGAAATGCCGTTGTCGTAGCCTTCGATCAGCACCGGCAGGGTGCGCCCCACCTGCGCCTGATTGCGCGTCAGAGAAATCGGCTGCTGGTGCAGCATCAACCGCTCCAGGCGTTCATCCTTTACCGCCTGCGTCACCGGGTCGCCCAGCGGCTCGCTGGTAGTTCCGGATTCAAACGAAAAGGTGAAAGCGCCCACCTTATCAAACTGGATTTCGCTGAGGAAATCCAGCAAGGTCTGGAACTCGGCTTCGCCTTCGCCGGGGTAACCGACGATAAATGTGGTGCGCAGCGCCAGCGATGGAATTGCCTTGCGCATTTTCGCCAGCGTGGCGTGAACCCAGTCCATATTGGCCGGGCGGCGCATGGCGCGCAGCACGCGCACATCGGCATGTTGCAGCGGCATATCCAGGTATGGCACAATTTGCGGGCTGGAAGCCATCACATCGATCAGCCGGTCAGTGACATACCCCGGGTAGGCATACAGGATGCGCAGCCAGGGCAGGTCCGGCACTTCGCGCACCAGCGCTTCCAGCAGTTGCGCCAGGCCATCTTTCATTCCCAGATCGTGGCCGTAATCGGTGGTGTCCTGCGCAATCAGGATCAGCTCCTGCACCCCGGCATCGCGCAGCAGGCGCGCATCTTCCAGCACGATCTCAAGCGGGCGGCTGACCGCCGTGCCTTTGATCAGCGGAATCGCGCAAAATGCGCACGGGCGGCGGCAGCCGTCGGCGATTTTGAGATACGCGCTGCCGCCCTGCACCGCTACGCGGGCTACGCCGTGCTCGTCGGTTCCAATGGTTGGCGCGTCCGGCAAATGGTATACCGGCTGCGGGTAAGGCGTGGAGCGCAGCGTTTGCACCACGTCCAGAATATCCATCCAGCGCCGCGTGCCGATAATGCCATCGATGCCGGGCACTTCCTCGGCTACTTTCTGGCGGTAGCGCTCGGTCAGGCAGCCCGCGGCGATCAACAACTGCCCGCGCTTCTTCTTGCTCGCCAGCTCGCGCAGCACATCCAGCGATTCCTGCCGCGCCGGGCCAATAAATCCGCATGTGTTGACGATCAACAGCCCGGCCTGCGCGGCTTTTTCCGCGGCCGTGTAGCCTTCGTCTTCCAATAAGGTGGCCATCGATTCCGAGTCCACTGTGTTTTTTGCGCAGCCAAGCGATACCAGGTAGTAAGAGTTTTTATTCATTGGCATTAAGGGATATACGGAGTGACACTCGGCGTTGCCTGTGGGGTGGGGGTGATTGTCGCCGTGATCGTTGGCATCTGCGTGGGGGTAGGCGTTTCGGTAAAGCTGGGCGTCGGCGTCAACACACCCTCGGTATTGAAGATCAGGTTGACCACCTGCCCGTACAGTCCCAGGCTGCCCATGTCAAATTGGTTGAAATACACCCGGATCCCGGCAGCATTGCCGGTGGATAATTCGATTTGTTCTTCGGCAGAAAATTGGTAGGGGTTACCGGCTACCACCCGGCCGCTAAACGCCACTTCACCGTCCTCCACCACGCGCAGCCAGGCGCGGTCGAGGGCGATCACGTATACTTGCAGCGGGAGTTCGTCAAGCACCGGCAGCGCGGTCGGCGTGGTTTCGCCGGAAGACTGCTGCGGCAGGTTGCCCACTTCGCTGTTGGGGGCCACGGTGATCGCTTGCGGCGCCGCGGCGCTGTCAACTGCCGGGGGCGCGGGGGTTTCGGTGAATAACAAAACGTTAGCTACGGGGATCTCCGTTCGCGCCGCCTGTTCGCGGCGGAGCGCGCTCACCTGCGATGCGCCCCAGATGGCAAACAGCAAGATGACCAGGATCACCCCGCCGCCGATCAAAAGGTCCGGCGTCACAAAGCGTCTCCAGGCTGGAAGCGGGCCGGCCGCGGCGCGATTCTTCTGTCGTTGGAACAGGTTGGGGGCCGGTTGGGGCGGCATAATTTCAACGCGCCGCTCCTGCAGCGCCTCAGCAAAGCGCAGCAGCAGGCTGTCGGCATCCAGTTCCAGAAAAGTGGCATAATTGAACAACATGCCGCGCCCCTGCACCAGTGACGGCAGGTCTTTCAACCGGCCTTGTTCCAGGGCTTGCAAATAATGCTGGCGGAGTTTGGTGTAATGCTCAATATCGGTCAGGGACAGCCCCAGCGCTTCGCGCCGCTCGCGCAATTGTTGGCCGATTTCCTGAAAGATCTGCTCTGAAGGCGTGATCAGCGGGGCTTCGTCCACCTCGGGCGGTCCGGCTTCCTCGTCCAGCGCCACGATGATCGGCACAACTTCATCTTCTACCGGTTCGGGCGCGTAGCTCTCTATTTCAGCATCCGGTTCTTCGTCTTCCACCATCTCCAGGGCTGCGTCGGGGAGCGTGTTGCCTTCCCACAGGTCAATCAGCGCTTGCGCCGGTAAACCCAGAAAACCGGCGTACAGGCGCAGAAAACCCTTGGCCTGCACTGGAGAAGGCAGCGCATCGTGGCGGTCTTCTTCCAGGGCTTTCAGGTAGCGCACATTCACCCGCGTGGATTGGTACACCTGCTCCAGCGTGAGTTTGCGCGCTTCGCGCTCGTTTTTGAGCTGCTCGCCTACGGTTTCTGCCATGCTGCCTGTTTCATGCAATTTCGCATTTTTGAAAAAAGCAAACCGGCCCGAAAGGATCTGACTGCTCCTTCAGGCCGGTTCGTGATCCTGTGATGTGGTTTCCGCGAGGGAACTACTCAGCCTGTTCCTCAACAGCAGGAGCTTCTTCGACTTCTTCTTCCACCACGGGCTGCTCAACAACCGGCTGCGCGGCGGCGGGAGCTTCGCCTTCGCGGTGAACAACGATCTTTAATTCTGGGGTCAGGTCAACCGTCAGGCGCACGTGGGCTTTGTGCTCGCCCAGGGTGCGGATCGGTTCGGATTCCACCTGGCGGCGGTCAACCGTGGTGCCCAGCTTGGAAGACAGCGCGTCGCAGATCATCTGCGTGGTAATCGAGCCGTACAGTTTGCCCGTTTCGCCGGCCTTGCTGGCGAAGTAGAGGGTCATCGCGGCGATCTTTTCAGACAGCCCGCCCAGTTCCTTGTTCATTTCATCGCGGCGAACGTTGGCGCTCGAGCGAATGAGATCAACCTGTTTGAGCGCGCCGGGGGTGGCCAGTACGGCCAGGCCCTGGGGCAGCAAAAAGTTGCGCCCGTAACCATCGGCAACCTTTTTCACGTCGCCAGCGCGACCCAATTTGTAAACGTCCTTCAGCAGCAGTACTTTCATTGGTCAAGCCCTTTCGAATATCAGAATAGGATTTTCGCTTGCAGGCGAAGGGTACAACGCCTGAAGCGGGTGGATTCTACCAGAGGTACAGGCTTCCGTCAATGACCGCGCGCGCGGTTGGCGCTCATTTCGCGGAAGGCTTACGGTGCAGCCCGCGCGCGCGCAAGACTGGCAGCATCACCAGCAGCCCGGTGTTGGGGTTGTCGAGGTCGCCGGTGATCTCTTCCGTCGCTGCGATCACCCGGTCGGCCATTGCTTCGGAATCCACCACGGTGAACAGCGTGCGGTTAAAATCTTCCTGGCGCAAAAAGTCATCCAGACTGGGGATAATGGGCATGTCCTCGCGCAGGCCGATCTTGCGCGCTTTGGCCATACCCAGACTGCGCAGGATGGTAATGCCACGTACTTCTGCGGTTTCCCAGGCGGCGATGACTTCATCGAGTTTTGTCACGTCGTGCAATACGAGGAGTATCAGAAACATAGTCAAGTCCTTATCCTTCCTCAGCCGGTTTGTGCCCCGGTTTGCGAGTGAACAGCGCGCGCAGCAGCGGCGGGGTGATCAACGTGGTCGCCAGCACCATGCCAACGATGGCGGAAAACAGATTGTCTGAAAGCAGCCCCTGCGTCATGCCAACCTGAGCCACGATCAGCCCAACTTCGCCGCGTGAAACCATCCCCGTGCCTAACTGCGCCGATTCTAGCCAACTGAAACCTGCCAGCCGCGCCCCAAGACCGGAGCCGGCGATCTTTCCCAGGATAGCAACCAGAATGATGACCAGGATCAGGCCGATTTCCGATGTTTCGATCTCGCGGATATTGACCGACAGGCCAATGCTCACGAAAAACACCGGTACAAAGAAGCTATAGGCCAGAGAATGCAGCCCGCTTTCAAATTCTTCTCTACCTTCCAAACGGCCAAAGAACAGGCCAGCCAGAAACGTGCCGGTGATCGCCGCCATGTTTCCTAACAGCTCCGCGGCCAGTCCATAGACCATCATTACCACGATGGCCAGGGTCAGCGGCCCTTGCGAAATACCCAACCGCGAGAAAGCAACGAGCAGCCGTGGCAGAACCCACATGCCAAACGCCGCCGACAGCCCCAGGAAGGCCAGCATGCGCACAATGATCAAGATTACCTGCCACAGCCCGCCCCCGCCGCCAGTGACCAGCGCCAGCATGGTGGAAAGCAGCAAAATCACCAGCACATCGTCAAACACCGCCGCGCCCAGCAGGCCTAACCCCACCCGGCTGCGCAGTTTGCCCATTTCCATCAGCGTCTGCGCAGAGATGCTCACGCTCGTTGCGCCCAGCGTCAGCCCCAAAAACGCGGCGTGGTTGAAATCCATGCCGTTGAGCTCGCCAATGATCAAGCCCAATACCACCGGTAACACCACTCCCAGCACCCCGGCCAGGGCAGAAACCCGCGTATTGCGCCGCAAATCTGAGATGTGCAGTTCTAACCCGGCCAGAAACATTAAAATCAGCACCCCGATTTCGCCAATATGCTTGATCGTTTCTTCCAGGTGCGTATCGGTGATGATGGGCAAGTGAATAAAATTGATTAGTGATGGGCCAAGCAGCAACCCAACCACCAGCTCACCTAAAACCGAGGGCTGCCCAATGCGGGTTGTGAGGTATCCGCCCAGCTTCGCGGTAAGAAGAATGACGGACAGCCCGAAGACCAACTGGAGAAACGGCGACATCAAATTTCCTTTCTACATCGTCGAAATACAGGACATTTGTCTAAAGTTTAGCATAAATATGGTCACTCTAATTTTTCCCCTCTCCTGGTTTATACTTACACTGTCACCTGAATGGATTAACCGCGCGCAAACCTGCGCAGCTTCGTCGTGCTGGATCAAACCAAATCTGATTGAGGTCAAATATGAGCATGGAATCTGAGCAAAAAAATTGGGAAGAAAAAATCCTCGATCCGGTCATCCGCAAGAACCCGGAACGCAAAGAGCGCTTTGAAACCCTCTCAGGGATCGAACTGCCGCGCGTGCAGACCCCCCGCCCAGCGGACGACTACCTGGAGCAATTAGGTTTCCCCGGCCAGTATCCCTTCACCCGCGGCGTGCAGCCCAATATGTACCGCGGCCGCTTTTGGACCATGCGCCAGTACGCCGGGTTTGCCACTGCCGAAGAATCCAACCGGCGCTACCGCTTCCTGCTCAATCAGGGGCAAACTGGCCTGTCGGTGGCTTTTGATCTGCCTACGCAGATCGGCTACGACGCGGACGACCCCATGTCTATTGGCGAAGTCGGCAAAGTGGGTGTGTCCATTTCTTCACTGCGCGACATGGAAATCCTTTTTGACCAGATTCCGCTCGATAAGGTTTCCACTTCCATGACCATCAATGCCCCGGCGGGCATCCTGCTGGCCATGTACATTGCTGTTGCCAAACGCCAGGGCGTGGCCGAGAACTGCCTGCGCGGCACGATCCAGAACGATATCCTCAAAGAATACGTCGCGCGCGGCACGTATATCTTCCCGCCCGCGCCGTCGATGCGCCTCATCACCAACATCTTCCAGTACTGCAAGACCAACGTGCCGCGCTGGAACACGATCAGCATTTCCGGCTACCATATCCGCGAGGCGGGTTCAACCGCTGTGCAGGAAGTGGCCTTTACCCTGGCCAATGCCATCGCTTACGTTGAAGCCGCGCTCAAGGCCGGTCTAAAAGTTGACGATTTTGCCTCGCAGCTTTCCTTCTTCTTCAACGCGCATAACAACTTTCTCGAAGAAGTGGCCAAATACCGCGCCGCGCGGCGCCTCTGGGCCCGGATCATGCGCGAGCGCTTCAATGCGCAAGACCCGCGCTCGTGGATGCTGCGCTTCCACACGCAGACCGCCGGCTCCACGCTCACCGCGCAGCAGCCGGAGAATAACGTGGTGCGCGTCACCCTGCAGGCGCTGGCCGCGGTGATGGGTGGCACGCAGTCGCTGCACACCAACAGCATGGACGAAGCCCTGTGGCTGCCGACCGAAAAATCGGTGCAGGTGGCGCTGCGCACCCAGCAGGTGATCGCCTATGAGTCCGGCGTAGCCGATACCGTCGATCCGCTGGCCGGTTCGTACGTGGTCGAGTACCTGACCGACGAAATCGAACGCCAGGCCGCGGAATATATCCGCAAGATCGATGAGATCGGCGGCGCGCTGACCGCCATCGAGCGCGGGTACATGCAGAACGAAATCCAGGATGCCGCCTACCAGTACCAGCGCGCGGTGGAAAAGAAAGAACAGGTCGTGGTGGGCGTCAATGCCTTCCAGAAAGACGAAACCCTGGAACTGGAACGGCTGGCTGTCGACCCGGCCATCGAGCAGAACCAGCGGCGCCAGCTTGCCGAGCTGCGCGCCGGCCGCGACGCCGCCAGGGTAAGCGAACTGCTCACCCGCCTGGAATCCGCCGCGAAAACCGAAGACAACCTGATGCCGCTGTTCGTTGAGTGCGTCGAAAACTGGATCACCCTGGGCGAGATCACCGGCGTGCTGCGCCAGGTGTGGGGCGAATATATCCCCGCATCGCTCACCTAATCGAAACCAATCCCGGAGAAAATCGCATGGCCAAAGTCACTAAAATCAACCATGTAGCGGTGGTCGTTCCCGACCTGGAGAACTCGCTCAGCTTCTGGAAAGACGCCCTGGGCCTGGAACTCAACCATATCGAAGACGTTCCCAGCCAGAAATCCGCGGTGGCCTTCTTCCCGGTTGGCGACAGCGAGGTGGAGCTGGTCAAGCCCACCAGCGATGACTCGGGCGTGGCCAAGTTCCTGGCCGAGCGCGGCGGCGGGATGCACCACCTGTGTTTTGAAGTGGACGATATCGAAGGCATGATGGCCAGCCTCAAGGAAAAGGGCGTGCGTCTGATCAACGAAACCCCGCAGGTGCTGCCCGGTCGCAAAATGGCCTTCGTCCATCCCAAAAGCACCGGCGGCGTGCTGGTCGAACTGTACCAGATCGTCCCGTAAGGCGCGCATTTCGCTGAGAGGTGTTTTCCAGGCCCGGGTGGTACATCTCCTCTCTCCCGAAAGTCCATCCTTGCCGTTCAACCACTCATTTGGTTTAATGAGAGCAAGGAGCGTGCATGGAATCCATCAACGAACGAGAAAGAGCACAAAGGGGCGGGTTTGCACCACACTTCTGGATCGGCCTTCTCCTCGCCGCCGGGTTCTGGGCTGTCAACTGGACCGCCCCCGGGCTGCGCACGGTGTGGGCTTTCTTTCCCATGTGGCTGGGCTTTGCCCTGGTGATGGACGCGCTGGCGCTGCGCCGTAACGGCACTTCGCTGCTTACGCGCAGTTGGAAATCCTACCTCGGCCTGTTCCTCGTTTCGGCCCCGGCCTGGTGGCTGTTTGAAGCCCTCAACGCGCGCTCACAGAACTGGCACTATCTGGGCGTCGAAACCTTCACCCCGCTAGAGTACTTCCTGCTGGCCTCGATCAACTTTTCCACCGTCATGCCCGCCGTATTCGGCGCGGCGGAATGGGTGAGCGGGGCCGGCTGGCTGAGCCGCCTGGGCCGCGGCCCGGTGATCCGCCCTGACCAGCGTACTACTTTGGCCTTTTTCTTTGCCGGATGGGTGATGCTGGC
>DATCUC010000071.1:0-18433 GCA_036567625.1 Anaerolineaceae bacterium
GATCGGGCGAATGCGTGGTTGTATGAGCACTACCGCGCGGAAACCTGGGAGCAGGTGCATACCGAATGGCGCAAGGGGTTTGAGCGCTTGCTGGAGGCGGCGCGCCAGATCGACGAGCCGGCCTTACTGGACAGCAGCCGCTTTGCCTGGATGAACGGCTATTCGATCGCGGATGTGCTTTTGGGATGGTATGACCATCACCAGGAACACCTCGAATGGCTGCAATCCTGGCTGCGCGAATCCGGCGGCGTTGACGATGCTGCCTGACCGCCGGGCGTACGCAGTTACCACACACCGGGTATCAGCCGGTAGCGCACGCGTTGGGTGTAGGCGCGGTACCCTTCCAGTTCGGCCTGCAGGGTTTCATCTTCCAGTCGCGTGCGGATTACCATGGCGATGCAGATAATCACCGCCGGTACGAAAGCCCAGACGGAATCCAGAAAGAAGGGGATAGCCAGGTAGGTGATCAGCGCCCCGGCGTAGCCAGGATGGCGCACCCAGCGATACGGGCCGCTGCTGATCACGCGCTGGCCGCGGTCTTTTTGGATGCGCACCACGCCGGAGAAAAAGCGATTCTCGATCAGCGCGTACGCGCTAAAGATGTAGGCGGCCAGCATAAGGATACCGGCTGCCAGTTCGACGGCCAGTGAAAAATCAACCTGCTGGCCCAGCAGGGCTTCGACCCCGGCGGTAACCGGCACCAGGCCGCCGCCCAGCCCCACCAGCGGAGCCAAAACCTTGTCCCAGGGCTTGGCATCGGTTTGTTGCCCAAACTGCGCTCGTTCGGCAATGATATCTGGGTTGCGCTTTGCGGCCAGCAACCGGCTGATGATGAACCCGCCGATGCTTAGCGCGGCGAACGCCCAGGCTTCCCACCAGCCCCAGCGCCCCGAGATTAACAATGGCGCGAGGGGAATGACCAGGATAAAAACCAGCGCCTGGATCACTGCCAGTACGGTAGAGGACTTCGATCGGTTTTTCATATTGCCTCCGGTATGCTGATTATACAAAATTTGGCCGGGGTGATGCCGGATTTCTGTCCATTTTCTGCTTGCGGGCTGGCGAGGAGCGTACCGGTCGTTTGGATTGGCTGCCAGCGCGCTGGCGGAAGGAAGCTTGTCGCAGGTTTCGACGGCCGGTTTTTCATAGCCGCGGTGAAAATTTGCTACAATCAGCCCAGGCGGACAGCAAAGTGCCGCGTTTTTTTATCGGCAGCTTCGAGAAAGAGAGTAGCGATGGATCGACACGGCGCGTACCGGTGGTACATCCTGGTGTTAGTGGTATTGAACAATATGTTTAACGTCGCCATCCCGGCGATGGGGGTGTCGGTTCTGTCCAAAGAAATATCCATCAGCCTGGGGCTGAGTGTGGTTCAAGTTGGGTTGGTGTGGGGCATGGGGTTTTTCCCCGGGATCGTAACCAGCTTACTGGGTGGCGCGGCGGGCGATAAATTCGGCGCGAAACACGTGCTGGTGATTTGCAGCCTGCTGCTGGGCCTGGCCGGAGCCGCCCGCGGCCTGGTGAACGATTTTTCCGGGCTGCTGCTGTTCAGCTTTTTGCAGGGGGCGCTGACCCAGTTCATCATGATGAATGGTTTTAAGGCCGCGAGCCAGTGGTTCGCATCGCACGAATTGGGGAAGGCAAACGGCATCATCAGCGCGGGGATGGGGTTAGGGCTGCTGCTTGGCGCGCTGTTGAGTGCCTCGGTGCTTTCGCCCCTGCTGGGCGGCTGGCGCAATGTGCTCATTACCTACGGCCTGATCGGCGCATTGATGAGCGTGCCGTGGTTTTTCTCGCGCCCAGCGGCGGCCGGGCCAACCGCCGGGGAGGCGGGCGTCTCGATCTGGTCAGCGGTGCGGCATGTGACCCGTTTGCGCCAGGTCTGGCTGCTGGGCGCGGCCCTGTTCGGCGTCAGCGGGGCGGTGCAGGCGGTGATGGGTTACCTGCCGCTCTACCTGCGCAATATCGGCTGGAATGCCAGCGCGGCCGACGGGGCGATATCGGCCTTCAATTTGAGCAGCCTGCTGCTGGTGCTGCCCTTCACCCTGTGGTCAGACCGGCTGGGCTCGCGCAAGCGGCTGTTGATCATCGCCGCGGCGTGCATCATGCTGGGGAATGTACTGTTGAGCATCGCCAGCGGCTCGCTGGTGTGGGCGGCGGTGGTGCTGGCCGGGTGCATGCGTGACGGATTTATGGCATTGTTCGTCACCATGGTGGTCGAAACCGAAGGGGTGGGCGCGGCGTACTCCGGCACGGCGGTGGGCTTTGTGATGGCGGTCAGCCAGATCGGCAATGCCGTTGCCCCGCCGCTGGGTAACAGCCTGGCCGGGCTGGGGCCCAGCGCGCCGTTTGCCCTATGGGCCGGCCTGGCGCTATTCGGTATCCTCTGTATTGGGCTGACCCGGCGCAATCGCCGGGCCGTAACGGTGGAGCCAGCCGCGCCTTAGCCGGCCGTTTGGTCTGGCGGCATTCCGCCGATAAACGACCAGTGGGTGTGAATGATCTGCCAGCAGCCAGTGCGGCGCGTAAAAACTTCAGCGCAGTTCCAGGGAGTACGCCGGGCAATTGAACCATCTGGCTGCAGCGCATCGCGGCCTTTGGCGTGGAAACCATGTCGCCGGGGGTGCGGCATGTTTTCAATCGTGAGGTGCACCACATCTGCGGCGAACTGGGCTTTTCCCATTGTGAAAACCTGATCAACCTGCACCGGCTAGTGGGACGCGGGCGCTTCCGGTTTATCGGCCTGCCGCTGAAGATGCGCGGCGGCACGGGTTCACCCGTCCACGCATTGGCGGTGTTTGAAGATGAAATTAGCCGGTAGCGTGCATTTGAACGCGCCTCAGGGTATGGGCAAAATCGGCCGTTCCGTGTTTTGAACGGAACAGCCGATTTTCTTCAGGTAGCTCTCTGCTCTTTTCTTCTTCTGTGGGAAACCGCAGGGCGCGCTGGCGCGGTTACCCGCCGGAGATCATGACCTGGGTAGAACCATCTCCGGCGGGGCGAATGGTGACGGTCAGATGCGCATTCTCGCGCGACCAGTTGAGCGCCACCATGCCCTCGTGTTCAAAACGCTGGTAGAGCGTCCAACCCGCGCTGCGCAGTTCGCTCTCATAAAAATCAGCGATTTCAGCGACGGACGCCTCAACCTGCAAGATGGCAGCATTCTCGATTTTGGTGACCACCGTCGCGCCGGGGTAGATGGGCAGGTCGGTGGGTAAAGCGGCCGGGGCGGAATCGTCCGCGGGGGGCTCATCCTCTGCTTCACTTTCGGCGGCAGAGGCTGTATCCATTGAATCCATCTGCACCGGGGCTTTGGTCAGCGCGCTCTGCGCGGTGACCTGAACCTTCCCGCCGCTCTCGCTAAGCTGGATCACCAGCAGCCGCCCGCCCTCGTAGTAGGGTTGGGCGTAAGCCAGCACCGTCAGATCTTCCGACAGGTCAGCCTCTTCCGGCGCGGAGCCGGGCAGCGGCAGCCAGCCCAGGCCGGTCAACTGCGCGTGGTAGAAGGCCACCGCATCCGCGCGCCCGCTGCCGGCGGAGTAGCGTTGAAATCCCGGCATCTGCATGACATCCGCCGCGCCGGGCAGCACGGGCAAATCGGCGAGTACGGGCTGGCAGCCCGCGGGCAGGCGCAGCGCTTCATCGACGCCGGTCTGGATGAGCTGGTAGCTCCAGGTGCGCGTGCCGGTGAAGTCCGCGCTGGCGATCTCAACGGTCAACTGGAATTTGAGCAGCAGGCCGCCATCTTCGGCCAGCCAGGCTTCGCCGCTGGCAGTCTGGATAGCATGGTCGGGATCGACCAGCGAGCGCGCATCGAAGATGTAGCGCAGGGCGGGCTGGCCGTCCAGGTCTTCGCTGCCAGCGGGCTGCATGCCGTATACCGGAGGAAGCTGCCGGGCGGGATCGCTGCTGTCCGCGGGCGCGCTTTCCGCAGGTTCGGCGCGGCAGGCAGACCCCGCAGCGGACTGGCTGTAGAAAAACCCGCCGATCCGGCCGGAGAAGAAGGCCACCGGCGCGCTGCCGGTGCTGGCTTCGCTGGCGCGCAGGACCGAATCAGCGCCGCGTACAGCGCGTTCCACGGCCTGGGCCGATTCGTACGGTTGGGCCTGCCAGGAGCCTTTGAGGGTATGCGTGTACGCCTGGCGGTAGCCGGTAAGAGCGTCCAGCCCGGCAGCGGGATTTTCCAGGTTGACGCCGCTGGGCATGTTTTGCGGCGCGGCGGCTTCAGCGGCTGTGGGCTGCGGAGCAGCCGGGTGAGCCTGGCTGCTGGCAACCGGCGGCTGGAGGGTGGCCGGAGTTTGTGCGGCGGGTTTGCAGGCCGCCAGGCACAGTGCCAGAACGCTCAAAGCGATCATCAATTTGAGGAGAAAGCGCAGGTTCATTTTCATGGCTCACCGGGGTATGAGGGTCAGGGTAGCAGTGTAATCCAGGTCGCCGGCAGATTGGACCATCTCCATCCCCAGGCCCTTGAGTTCAACGGACTGGGTGCCGCCGCCAACCGGGAAGGTGGCTTCGATTTTTGACGCCAGCCTGGGATTGCCGCCGGAGGCGTAACTCCAGCCGTAGCCGGTGTCGCCGTCTTCGTCAACGCAAATACTTTTGCCGTGATAACGGGTTTTGTTCATATCCGGTAGAAAGCTGAGGATCACGTCGACCTCATCGCCTTCATCCGCAAGGTGGCCGTCCAGTTCAAACGGCCCGCTGTTGATCAGCGGCGGCGAGTAATATTGCACGCAGATCGACGGCTTGGTGAGCGTGTTCGACTCCAGGTGCCATTTACCATCGCCCTGGTAGAACTCCGTGCCCTGGCGGTCGCGCTTCATCGTGCCCATGCCGCTGACGTGAGTGATGCTGCGGAAGATGCCGTCCCCGGTGTCGGCGCTGAAGTGCATCACCGTGGTCACAAACGCGTCGTAATCGCATTTTTCTTCCACCTCAAAGCGCTCCTGGGTTTGGGCCAGGCCATCGTTGAGGGTGACAACGATGTTCTCCGTTCCGGGCGTTCTGGCAGTGTAGACAAAGCTGAAGTAGTGCAGATTGCTGGGCGCGTAGATGGTGGCGGGGGTGACCGTGCCCTGGCTGGCCTGGATGGTCAGGTTGATCACGTGCAGGTAGGCGATGGGCATGGGCTGGTCGGCCAGGTAGTCGACCGAAGCGCCGCCGTTGATGGTGATCGAGTCACCCACGCAGACCTTGTGGGGCAGGCTGGTGTGGATGAGCACGCCGCCGGTCAGGCGGCCTTGCGCCTGGGCGGTTTGCGGCGGCGCGAAACCCATGCAAAGAAACAACAGAAGTAAAGCAGTGAATGCGCGCATGGTTCGGGTCTTCATGATGTTCTCCGTGGTGAGTATGCGGTTGGATATCCAGGGGGACAGAAAAATTATAGCACAGGCGCGCCGGGGAAGATTTCGGTCAAGGCGTGCAAAAAGCGGCTGCCATAGTACAATGAGTGCAGATTGGCTCTGAAAAACTATAGCGGGCGGCTGCCCGGAGATCACTTGAGGAGAGACAACATGGAATATCGAGTATTAGGACGCACGGGATGGAAGGTGTCTGCGTTGAGTTTTGGCGCGTGGGCGATTGGCGGAACCTGGGGGCCGGTGGACGAAGCTGATTCGATTGCTGCGCTGCACCGGGCGCTGGAACTGGGCGTCAACTTTTTTGACACCGCTGATGTGTACGGCGACGGGATCAGCGAGCGGCTGATTGCGCGGCTGCGGCGCGAGACCGGCGCTGAGTTTCACGTGGCCACCAAAGCCGGGCGGCGGCTGAACCCGCACGTTGCCGCGGGCTACAATCGCGCTAACCTGACTGCCTTCGTGGAGCGCAGTCTGAAAAACCTGGAAATGGAAGCGCTGGACCTGGTGCAGCTCCACTGTCCGCCAACCGAAGTGTTCTACATGCCCGAGGTGTTTGGCATCCTCGACGACCTGGTGGCGGCGGGAAAGATCCGCTACTACGGCGTGAGCGTAGAAAAGGTGGAAGAGGCGCTGAAGGCGATTGAGTTCCCCAACGTACAGAGCGTGCAGATCATTTTCAACATGTTCCGCCTGCGCCCGGCTGAACTGCTGTTTGAGCAGGTGAAGCAGCGCCGGGTGGGCATTCTGGCGCGCGTGCCGCTGGCCTCAGGTCTGCTGACCGGCAAGTTCAAGCCGGAATCGACCTTTGACGCCAGCGATCACCGCCTGTTCAACCGCGCGGGAGAATCGTTTGACCGCGGTGAGACCTTCTCGGGCGTTGAGTACGCCACAGGGCTGCGCGCGGTGGAAGAACTGCGCGCCATCTGCCCGCCGGGGATGAGCCTGACCCAATTCGCGCTGCGCTGGATTTTGATGTTCGACGCAGTGACCTGCGCCATCCCGGGGGCCAAGCGCCCGGCGCAGGCCGAGGAGAATTTCAGCGCCGCCGACCTGCCGCCGCTCTCCGCGGAAACCATGGCCGCAGTGCAGGCGATCTATGACCGTTCGATTCGCCCGCTGGTGCATCATTATTGGTAGAAGCAGATTGATAGTTTCCACCTGGTTGACGTTCCACCAGCATCCTGGCGGAACGTTTTTTTTCGTCAGGATGCTTGCCGGGCAGGGGAAGCACCCGCTACCTGCGCGTTTCCATGGGCAACAGGGGCAAATACATACGCCTTTAGGGTTTGATAAAGGCTGTTTTAATAGATGATAAATAAGATAGACTATTGAATTAATTTTCTAATATTGTTATACTGAGCCATCGGTTTCGGATTGGATGAAAGGAGCAAGACGATGATTCAAGGTGTCACCCCTTCCCTTTGGTTTGATAGCAATGCGGAAGAAGCGGCGCAGTTTTATACCAGCGTTTTTCCAAATTCGCGCATTGGCGAGATTGCCCGCTACACCGACGCCGGGCCAGGCCCGGAAGGTTCGGCGATGACGGTTTCCTTTGTTGTAAACGGGCAAGAATTTATCGGCATCAACGGCGGGCCGGTCTTCCAGTTCACTCCGGCGATCTCGTTTGTGATCAACTGCGAGACGCAGGATGAAGTGGATTACCTATGGGAAGCCCTGTCCAGCGGGGGTGAGACCGAACAATGCGGTTGGCTGCGCGATCGCTTTGGGGTGAGCTGGCAGATCGTGCCCACCGCGCTAAGCCGGTTGATGAGCGACCCGGACGCGGAAAAGGCTGGCCGCGTGGCAAAAGCCATGCTGCAAATGACGAAGTTGGATATTGCGGAACTGCAGCGCGCGTATGATGGGGTAGAGAGCGCCGTGTGATCCCAGTCGATAGATGCGCAGGCCCCCGTGTTGCAAGGCGCGGGGGCCTTTTTGATTGAGGCGGCAGCCAGGTATTTATGGTAGCGCTCCCACCAATTTGATCAGACAACCTTAAAATCTATTGACTCTCCCCGCGGCGCGTGCTAGTATGTATATACTTCGAGATCGATAACGGGAACGGTAACATATGGCGCGGATGCATAAGCGGCCGACGATAAAGCAGGTGGCTTTTGAGGCACAGGTTTCGACGCAAACCGTGTCACGCGTGATCAATGACCGCCCGGATGTTTCCCCGGATACGCGCGAGCGCGTGCTCAAAATCATTGAAAGAATTGGTTACCAGCCCAGCGCCCTGGCCCGCAGCCTGATTTTGCAGCGCTCGTTTACCCTGGGCGTTGTCACCGCCGGTCTCGAATACAACGGCCCGGCGCGCACTTTGAGCGGGATCACTACCGCGGCGGAAGAGTATGGCTATTCGCTGCTGCTGAAAGAACTCCCCAGCTTTGCTTCCAACAATGTTCTGCCGCTGATCCAGGAATTTTTGTCGCATCACGCCGACGGCATCATTTGGGCCGTGGCCGAGGTCGGCGCAAACCGGGATTGGTTGGATGAAATGCCGGGTGAACTGGAAATTCCGATCGTCTTTTTGACCATGCCGCCGCGCCAGAATGTGCCCGTGGTGTCGATGGATAACTACCTGGGCGGGCGCATGGCGATGGCGCACCTGGTGCAACAGGGGTACCGGCAGATTGGGCATATCTCCGGGCCGCTGGATTGGTGGGAGGCGCAGCAGCGCAAAGCGGCCTGGGCCGACGGCTTGCAGGCCGCCGGGATCGAAGTGGACGATGCGCACTGGGCGGAGGGCAACTGGTCTTCTTCCAGTGGGGCGCGGGCAATCGAAAAGCTCCACCGGCAGTATCCGCAGATGGACGCAGTTTTTGCGGGCAATGACCAGATGGCGCTGGCCGTGCTGCAGTTTGCCAGCCGGCATCACCTGCGCGTGCCGCAAGACCTGGGCGTGGTCGGGTTTGACAACCTGCCAGAAGCGCCCTATTTCATGCCCCCGTTGACTACCGTGCAATCTGAGCAATATACCGTGGGAAGGCTGGCTGTGGAAGAAATGGTCAACATTCTTCGTTCTGGACGGCAAGACCAGGAAGCCAGCAAGCCGGTATCGATCATGCTGCCGCCCACGCTGGTGGTGCGGCAAAGTTCTTTGCGAGAGGTGACAGGAAGCGAAGGAGGTGGTTTTGCTGCGAATGATATGTAATGAGAGAGAAGTGCCTGCGCGGTGATGGCGATCCCCTGGCAGGCACTTCTACCGGCGCGATGAATGCTTCCATACGGAAGCCCATCGCAAAGCTAATTATACCGTTCAACTGCTCCATGATGAGATCCACCATACGGAAACAGGAGAGAAGGACATGAAACTACTCAGGTTATTCTCGATCATCGTGGCTGCCTCGCTGCTGCTGGCGGCTTGTACCACCCCACAGGCTGCTACACAGGCGCCCGCCGCGGCAGCAACCGAACCCCCGGCCGCGCCCGCGGTAAAAACCGCGGACCAGGTGAAACTGGCGTGCGCCCCGAACTGCCAGTACAAAGACCTGGTGGTAGGCTTTTTGCAGACCGGTTCGGAAGGCGGTTGGCGCGCTGCCAACACGGCGTCCTTCAATGAAACTGCCGAACAGCTTGGTCTGAAGCTGAAATTCTATGACTCGCAAAACGACCTGGCCAAAGAAGTGGCCGGTTTCCACCAGTTCATCCAGGACCCGGAAGTAAATGTGATTGTGCTTTCGGCGCTGGAAACCACCGGTTGGGAAGAAGTGCTGCAAGAGGCGATTGACAAGGGCAAAGTGGTGGTCATTCAGGACCGCCGCATTGACGCGCCGGATACGCTGTTCGTCACCTACATTGGCGCGGACTTCGTCGAAGAAGGCCGCAAGTCGGCGGACGAAATCTGCGCCCTGCTGGGCGACAGCGAGAAGAAGAATGTCTGGGAGCTGGTAGGCAATGTAGGTTCCTCGGCGGCCAAAGACCGCGGCCAGGGCTTCCGCGAAAAGATGGGCGACTGCGGTATCACCATCACCAACAGCCAGACGGCCAACTGGAGCATCACCGAAGGCAAGCAGGTCACTGAAGCATGGCTGAAGGAATCGAAGGACGTGCAGGCCATCTTTGCGCAGAACGATGAAATGGGCCTGGGCGCCATCGAAGCTTTGAAGGAAGCCGGTCTGGTTCCGGGCAAGGATGTGTACGTGCTCTCCGTGGATGCCACGGCTGGCGCGTTCAAGTCGATGCTGGCGGGTGAACTGAATGTGACCGTGGAATGCAACCCGCTGCTGGCCCCGCAGGTGTTTGACTCGGCTTTGAAGGCCGCCAACGGCGAAAAACTGCCCAAGTGGGTTCCCTCTCAGGAAGGCGTTTTCCGCGCTACTGACCCGAACCTGCAAGAAATTGCTGACGGGCGCAAATATTAACAAACTTCGTTTTTCCGGCTGAATATTCCTGCAGCCTGGAAAAGGGTTGGGCAAGCGAGGAGCGGCGGCGTTCGCCGCTCCTCAACCCACGCGAGGGGAGGGTGTGATATGCCAGATATGGATGGTGAGGGTCTTCTGGTTTCGATGCGCGGCATTAATAAAACCTTCCCGGGGGTGCAGGCGCTGATCAACGTGGATTTTGACCTGCGCTATGGAGAAATTCACGCCCTGATGGGTGGCAACGGCGCGGGCAAATCTACGCTGATTAAAGTATTGACCGGGGTGGAACACCCGGATGGCGGGCATATTACCCTGATGGGCAAGGAAGTGCACGTGCGCTCGCCAAAACACGCGCAGGCGCTGGGGATCAGCACGGTTTACCAGGAAATTAATCTGTGCCCCAACCTGACCGTGGCTGAAAATATCCTCATAGGCCGTGAGCCAATGCGGTTTGGCAGTATCGACTGGAAGAAGCTCAACGCTCAGGCGCGCGAAACGCTGGTGCGCGTGCTGGGCATGGAAATTGACGTGACCAAAGTGCTCGGCAGCTATTCGGTGGCTATCCAGCAGATGGTGGCCATCGTGCGCGCGTTGGAGATTGAAGGCGCGAAGGTACTGATTTTGGATGAACCCACCTCCAGCCTATCCATCCGCGAAACCGAGCAGCTTTTTGAAGTGATGCGCAAGCTCAAAAGCGAGGGCGTGGGCATCATTTTTATCACCCATTTTATTGACCAGGTGTACCAGATTTCGGACCGGGTGACGATTATCCGCAACGGGCTGCTGGTGGGAACCTACGCAACCGCGGCCCTGCCACGCATGGAATTGATCACCAAAATGATCGGTAAGACGATCACCGTCCTGGATGAAATGTCGAAAGCCAAAGCCCAATCTGCCGCGCGCATCGGCAAAGAGCCGGTGCTGGAAGCGCGCGATTTTGGCCAGCCGGGGCAGGTGGAACCGCTGGATTTGGAAGTGTTTGCCGGCGAGGTGTTGGGGCTGGCCGGGCTGGTAGGCTCGGGGCGCACCGAAACCGCGGCGCTGCTGTTCGGCCTGGAAACGCCCGAATCCGGATCGCTGACGGTAGAGGGCAAGCCGGTCAACCGCTTTTCGCCGCAAGAATCGATCAAGCGCGGGCTGGCGCTTTCGCCCGAAGATCGCAAAGCGGCGGGCATTGTAGATGAATTGACAGTACGCGAGAATATTATTCTGGCGCTGCAGGCCGGGCAGGGCTGGTTCCGCTACCTCAACCTGCCGAAGCAGTATGAAATTGCTGAGAAATATATGCGCCTGTTGGATATTTCCACCCCGTCGGCGGACCAACTGGTGAAGAATTTGAGCGGCGGAAACCAGCAAAAAGTAATTCTGGCGCGCTGGCTGGCCACCAACCCGCGCGTGCTGATTTTGGACGAGCCGACGCGCGGCATTGACGTGGGCGCCAAGGCCGAGATTCAGAAGCTGGTGCTGGCGCTGGCCGAGGAAGGCAAGGCGTGCGTGTTCATCTCTTCGGAGCTGGAAGAGGTGATGCGCACCAGTCACCGCATCGCGGTGATGAGCAACCGCCGCAAGGTGGCCGAGTTTGGCGCCGATGTTGACGAGCAAACCGTCATGCAGGCAATGGCAGGTGAATGATGGCGAAACCGAAATCTTCTTTTTCGATGCGCAAGATCACCGAGAGCAAGTTGTTCTTCCCCTTCCTGACCCTGGCGATCATCCTGGTGATCGATTTGATCGCCATCCCCAACTTCTTTTCGATCCAGGTGCGAGACGGCAACCTGTACGGCAGCGTGATCGATATTATGCGCAACGCCTCGACGGTGATGCTGCTGGCGCTGGGCATGACCCTGGTGATTGCCACCGGCGGGGTTGACCTTTCGGTAGGGGCAGTGATGGCCATCGCGGCTTCGGTGGCGGCGATCATGATGAACCCGGTGATCGTGGGGCTGGAGCTGCCGCCCGACTTGATGAAGTTCATCAACGACCCGCAATTTACCTACTCCCCTTTGTGGGAAGTGATCGTGGTGACGCTGATTGTGGCGACGATCTGCGGGCTGTGGAACGGGATCCTGGTGGCGTATATCCGCATCCAGCCCATGGTGGCGACGCTGATCTTGATGATCGCCGGACGCGGTATTGCGCAGTTGATTACCAACGGCGTGCGCATCCAGATCTTTTACCAGCCGTATGCCTTCATCGGGCAGGGGTGGATTGTACTGCCGTTTTCGCTGTACATTGTGGCTTTTGTATTTCTCATCACCTGGGTGCTCACGCGGCGCACCGCGATTGGCCTGTTTATCGAATCGGTGGGAACCAACTTCCGTTCAAGCATGTACAGCGGGATTAACGAGCGCCGCGTCAAGCTGCTGGCCTATTCGTTCTGCGGCTTTTGCGCCGGGATCGCCGGGCTGGTGGCCAGCTCGAATATCAAGACCTCAGACGCGTTCAACATCGGCGCGGGGTTGGAACTGGATGCCATCCTGGCGGTGGTGATCGGCGGCACGTTGATGTCGGGCGGGCGCTTCTCGCTGCTGGCATCCTTGTTTGGAGCGCTGGTGATCCAGGCCATCACCACCTCGATGTACGCGTTTGGCGTGCCGGCCTTTGCGCTGCAAGCCATCAAGGGCGTGTTCGTCATCTTCATCATCCTGCTGTACTCGGAACAGGTGCGCGCCCTGATCCGCAAGATCAGCGCGCCGAAAGGGGCCTAAGCCATGCGCAAGGAGATCAGCGCTTTCCTTTCGACGAACCGCCGGTTTATTCCGCTGGCGGTGACGATCCTGCTGGCGATCGTGGCCTACACCGCGGGGGCGATCTTTTACCCGGGCATGCGCGATACCCAGGTTTTTATGAATATCTTTCGCAACAACGCCTACCTGATGATCAGCGCAGTGGGAATGACCTTTGTGATCCTCACCGGGGGCATTGACCTGTCGGTGAGCGGGGTGATCGCGCTGACCACGGTGTCTACCGCGGCGTTGATCCGCGCCGGCTGGAACCCCTGGCTGGTGTTCCCGCTGATGCTGCTGATGGGCATGGCCCTGGGCGCGGTGATGGGCAGCTTTGTGGCATTCTTGAAAGTGCAGCCGTTCATCGCCACCCTGGCGGGGATGTGGTTCGCGCGCGGCATGTGCTTCTTTATCAGCGATGATGCGATTGCTATCAGCCACCCGGTGTACACGCTGTTGGGGCAAACCAAGCTGCTGATCCCCGGGCTGGCGGAATTGGCCTGGGCGCAGGGCCGCCAGGCGCCGTATATTTCCATCCCGGCGGCGGTTTCGCTGCTGCTGGTGGCCGTGGCGATCTACATTGCTCACTTCACGCGCTTTGGCCGCACCATCTACGCGGTAGGCGGCAATGAGAAATCGGCGGTGCTGATGGGCCTGCCGGTCAACGCGACGAAAGTGCTGGTGTATACCTTCAGCGGATTTTGCTCGGGGTTGGCGGGGATTGCGCTGAGCATCTTTGTCCTTTCGGGGCACGGGCTGTACGTCACCGGCTTTGAAATGGACGCTATCGCCTCGGTGGTGATGGGCGGCACGCTGCTCAGCGGCGGCGTGGGCTACCTGTTTGGCACGCCGTTTGGGGTGCTGATTTTTGGCATCACCCAGACGCTGATCCAATTCAACGGCACGCTCAGCTCGTGGTGGACGAAGATCGTCATTGGCCTGCTGACGCTGATGTTCATCGGCGTGCAGAGTATTCTCGCGTCGCGCAAGGGGCGGCGAGCGCACGCACTGACCCGCAAAGAGCGCGCGCGGCGCTGGGTCTACATTGGCGCGGCGGCCGCGCTGCTGGTGGCAGTTGTGGCGCTCTCGCTGGCAGCGGGCAGCGGCCGCCTGGCAAGCGTTGCTTCGACGCAAGAAACCGGGCGCTGTACCCTGCAAGAGTACCGCCAGGACCAGGTGCCGGCGCTGGTGGAAAATGGGGCGGTGATCGTCTATGAACGCAACGGCGGCCCAAACTGCGTGGATGAGCTGTATGCCATCTACCCGGATGGGCGCATCACCGGCGATAACGGCGAGACGCAGAATGAGAAGCAGTTGACCACCGAAGATGTGAATCTGCTGATGTCGAATATTGTGGATCATGGCTTTTTCACCGATGAGTTGTACGATACCTGGCACACGCCCTGCGGCCAGTGCTACGGTTACTACCTCACGGTAGTAGGCGCCGAACAGCAGAAGACAGTCAAGGGCGTGGACGGCGGCACGGACGCGCCGGCCGTCTACTGGCAGATCATCTCGCTGGTGAAGGGGGCTGTGCCGCGCTTTGCCGCCGCGCAGTAAACGGGATGATGGTTGTGGGCTTAGGCGAATGAAGGAGAGAACACAGATGCGCATGCAAAAGGCTCTGATACCCCTGCTGGTGGCTGCCCTGCTGTTGAGTTCGGCTTGCGTATACGTGGTGCTGCCGGAAGGGCTGGATCTGAGCGCGAAAGCCGAGGCCACAGGCTGGGGCGCGGTGGTCACCGGCGTATCGCCGGCGGCGGGCGGCGGCCTGCACGTCGACATCACCATCCGCAACGCCACCGCGGATTGGAGCGCGATGAGCGCCGTAGACGGCCAGCCGGCAGTGCTTACCACCGCCGATGGAGCAGAACATGACTGCGCCACCGTGTTCGTGGGAACCGGCGGTCACCGCCTGGCGCCGGGCTTTCAGATGCGCGGCTATACTACCGGGACGAAGAAAGAGCCCAAGACGCAGTTGATTTACGTGGAGTGCGCCGGCGTGGATTCGGGCGCAGGCGCCAGCCTGGCGATTGATTATGTTTCCTACAGCGGCGAACTGGATTACTACCACCAGGAAGAAGGCCAGGCAGCGGGCACGCTGGAACTGGAACTGGATGACGTGGCGGCAGACCTGACGTACCCGATCTACGAACCGCTGGACGGGCTGATCCAGAAAGCGGACGTGAGCATCACCGCGCTGAGCGAAAATGTGATCACACTCAAGAGCGTGCAGCGCACCGCCGACGGGCTGGAGTTCACCTGGGGCAACTATAACCCGACCGAGTTCGCGCTCAAAATTCACATCGGCAATCCGCCGGTGATCGGGTCGGACGGCGTGATTTACGGCATCTATGAGATCATGGACCTGGCTTCGGTGCCATTGACCCCGGCGGGCGGCAGCGTGGAGTGGGCCACCAAAGTGGCCGTGCCGCCCGAAGTGACCGGGTTGTATCTTCTGTCCAGCGTCGAATCGAAGAATATGCGCCTGTACGTCAATTACGCCATCGATATCACCGATAAATGATGGGAGGGTGAGATGGGCGAAGACCCGGCAGAAGCAGCCCGGCCAAAGGCTGACCCCCGGCTGGTGAGGCGCTACCTGGCGCGCGAAGCGCTGGGCCTGGTGATGATGGGCGCGGCGCTGTTTTGGTCTGCCGGGCGGCTGGACTGGTGGCCGGGCTGGGCGGTGCTGCTGGTGATGGCGGCCTGGATCGCGGCCACATTTCTCGTCATGCTGCGCGCCAACCCGGCGCTGATCGCCGAGCGGCTGGGGCCGCGGCGCGGGTCAAAGGGCTGGGATACGGCGATTTTGAGCCTGCTGGGGCTGGTGCAACTGGCGCGCTATGTGGTTGCCGGGCTAGACGCGCGCAATGGCTGGAGCGGCAGTTTCCCGCTGGCAGCACAGGTGCTGGCGCTGGCGTTTTGCCTGGCCGGGTATGGGCTGGTGACGTGGTCTACCGCGGCTAATGCCTTCTTTTCGCAAATCGTGCGCATCCAGACCGAGCGCGGTCACCGCGTGGTCAGCGGCGGGCCGTACCGCTATGTGCGTCACCCGGGGTACGCGGGCGCGATCCTGTATGAGTTCGCGGCGGGAGTGCTGCTCAGCTCTTGGCCGGCGCTGCTGGCCGGGGTGGCTGCCGCGCTGCTTTTGGTGCTGCGCACTGCGCTGGAAGACCGGCTGCTGCAAAATGAATTACCCGGTTACGCGGAGTATGCCCGGCGCACGCGCTTCCGCCTGCTACCGGGGATATGGTGAGACCCGCGGCCATATGTTGGTGCGGCTTGCCCGTAATGATTGCCGCGGTTTGGCTGCTGGCGAATTGGATTGCCGGGCCGGCCTGCCTGGCGCTGTTCCTACCGGTGTACCTGGTACGCGTGCCGCGCGAAGAACGGCTGATGCTGGACTACTTTGGCGCGCATACCGCGCCTATATGGAGCGCACGGGTGGGGTGATTCCAAAGATCGGTAAATAGGCGCGGCCCGGCGGAAATCCGGTTTGCTGAAACGAAACCAGCCGTCTTCCGTTATCCATACTGGCAGGCTGCCTTGCCGGTTCTTTTACACGGCAAATTCCAGAATCTATCAGGGGCTATTATGTTTCGCCGCTTCGATCGTCGCAAAATTGGCATCGGGTTCATTGTGCTGGGCACGCTGGCTATTTTGGCGCTGCCGTTTACCCGGCATCTGATCATTCAGATCGTCGAGCGCTATATTTCGGCGGATCAACACATGTCGCCGGATGGAATCCGGATGTTGACCAATCTACTGCTGATGGGATTTGTGGGGGTCGATGCCGCCGGGTTGACCCTGGTGAAACTGGATGACCCTGCCTGGAGAAAGAAGATTACGCAGGTATTTACGGTTGAGCCGCTAACCCAGGCGCGGTTGAAGTTCTCGCCGAAGAAGGTGCTGCTGATCACCACGCTGGCCGGGCTGGTGATTATGCTGGTGCGGCTGATCGCTTATCGCTACCGCACGGTGTACCTGCTGTTCTTCTGGAAGGACCGCGGTCTGTTTGACCTGATGGTTCCGGCCAGTATGCTCGTTTCGGCAGTGCTGCTGGGCATCACCGCGCGGCGGTTGTGGCTGGCAAACGGCCCGCGCAGCACGTCGCGCTTGCTGCCGTTGATCTACCTGGGCGTGCTGGCGGCCTGCGTTTTTTACGCCGGGGAAGAAACCAGTTGGGGTCAGGATTTCTTTCGCTGGCAAACCCCGGAATTGTTCTCGGGTAACCTGGAATCGCAGACCAACCTGCACAATTACCTGAACCCGTATTTCCACTACATTTATATGGCGCTGGCGGTGATCCCGGCGGTGGTGCTGGCTTCGGCCTGGATGGAATATTCGCAGCGGTGGCTGTGGTGGAAGCGCACGATCCTGCCGCATCCGGCATTGATCGGGTTGGGCCTGTTGATCGGGTTGATGGCTCTGGTGTGGACCGATGAACAGGAAGTCATCGAGGAGATGGTAGCGCTGTTCCTGCTGTTTTACAGCATCCGCGTGTTCAGCGTTTTTCGCGCGGTGGAGAAGGAGCGCGGGATTTCTTCTCCGGTAGGATAGGTCTGTGCCTTTCTCTTCCCTTATGCATCTGGTTCCCACGGTCTTCATGAAAACGAGGGAAAAGGTTGGGATGAGAGAGGATGGCCTTTCGCTGAGAAACTTTACCTCAGCGCGGCGATGCGCTGTTCATGCTCCTGGCGGGTGACGCGCAGCATGGTGGCGCGGACGGTTTCTTGCAGCAGCACCTGCTCGAAAGTGTATTCTTCGAGGGGTGAGTTTTCGAGGCGGGCGATGATGCCGGTTTCGAGCAGGGTTTTCAGATCATGCTGGAGCCGGGGTGGTTCGAGCCCGGAAACGGCCTGCAGATCGCGGCGGGTGAAACTGCGCCCAAGCAGTGCCGCCCACTGCGCGGTGTAGCGCGCCGGGCCGAGGCTGTCCAGCCGCGCTGTCAGCAGGTCGCGCAAGGCGGGTGGGATGAGCCGGCCCGGAATGGCCGGGTGGCGGATCAACTCTTCCAGGTAGAGCGGGATGCCGTCCGAGCGGTCGATGCTCTGCTGCAGTGTTTGCGCTTCCATTTCCGGCCCGCCCAGGGCCGCGGCCAGCGCGGTGCTTTCTTCCGGCGCCAGCGGGCCCAGCTCCAGCCGGTTGAGCGGGTAACGGTAGAGCCAGGGCGGGTCAAAGTTGCCGCGCGCAGTGAGCAGGATGGTGCAGGCGATGCTGTCGATCATGCTGAAGGCCTGGATGATCCAGTCGATGGTTTCGGTGTCGCTCCACTGCAGGTCTTCCAGCACCAGCACCAGCGGCTGAACGGCTGCCAGGCGCTGCAAAAAACGGGTGACAGCAGTCTGCATCAGCTCGCGCAGTTGGGTTGGGGTGGGCTGGTTGGCCAGCGGGCCGGCGGGCAGCCCCATGAGCAAAGCGATCATCCGCGCGGCGCCGGGTTTTTCTGACAGGATCTGCGCCAGCCCGCCGGTGATTTTTTCTTCGCGAACGGCCGGGCTGTCTTGCGGGTACACGTCCAGCAACTGAGCTAATACGCGCACCAGCGGCGCTAGCCCGGTGTTCTGATCGAACTGGGTGCAGTTCGTCCAGGCCCAGCGCGTGGGCGCGGCCTGATGCCTCAGTTCCCATACCAGGCGGCTCTTGCCGATGCCGGGCAAGCCGCGCACCAGGATGATCTGACCTTTGCCCGCGGCGGATTTCGCCAGCCAGGCTTGAAGCTGGCGCAGTTCGGCGGCGCGGCCGGTGAACGGGCTGAGCTGCCCGGCGCTGGCCAGCCGGTCGAATGGGTCGGAGTCGGCGTTCATCGCGTCGACGTGATAGATGGGCATCTCTGCGCCGTTTTCCAGCCGAAACGGAGAATCCAGCGGGCGCAGCTCAAACCAGCCGCGCACCAGTTCCTGCACGCTCTGGCTGAGGAGCACCTGGCCGGGCTGCGCCAGGGTATGAAATGCGCGCGCCAGCAGCGGTGGGTCGCCCA
>DATCUC010000072.1:0-4186 GCA_036567625.1 Anaerolineaceae bacterium
AGCGCACAAAACCGTTGCCCGGGATCGAAACGCGGCTGTCTTTCAGCGCCGGGTTATAGGCGCCGCCGCTTAACGAGCCGGTAGCCCATACCGCGCCGTCTAAGCCGGCCTGGGTGAAGTCGTCCTGCACCTTGGGCGAAAGGATAATGCTGCCCTGGTTGAGATCGCTCACCTGCACGTGGTCTTCGCCGGCGCAGTAAGCATCAAAATCATCTTTGGAGTTGAGAGTGAAATTCTGAGCAACCGGCGGCTGGGTTGGAGCCTGCGTCGGCGGAACCTGCGTTGGCGGAATCTGCGTCGGCGGAACCTGCGTTGGCGGAACCTGCGTTGGGGCCGGTTTGGTGGCCGTGGGGGCTACTTTCGTCGCCGTTGGGCCGGGTTTGGTGGCCGTAGGGGCTACTTTCGTCGCCGTTGGACCGGGTTTCGTGGCCGTGGGGGCTACTTTCGTGGCCGTGGGGACGGCCTTAGTCGCCGTCGGTGCAACCTTGGTTGCCGTGGGAGCCACGCCGCCAGATTTGTTCGCGCTGATCCAATCCAGCACCGGCGCAATAGATGTATTCGTCGTGCTCAGGCTGATCCACAACTGCATATAGCGGTTGGGGGTAGTGATCGCGCCGCCGCTGCTGGTGATGTTCGACCAGCTCGACCAGGTGCTGCCGTTGGCAGAAGTGCGCACGGCCACCGACATCGACGTGCCGCCGGGGATGGAAGCGCTCCAGGAAACCGTCTGCCAGGTGGAACCCGAGCCGGCATCCAGAGTCTTACTGGTCAGGCTGCCGCTGGTCTGGTACGGGGGCGCGACCTGAGCTTTATCAATGCGCAGCGTGCCGCCGCCGTTATTCACCAGGTAAACGTTCAGGTTGGCTGCGCCGCTGCTGGTTTGCACCTGCGCAACGCTGCGCCCGTCGATGTAGAAGTTTACGCCGTCGCGGCTGCCGTCGATCTGGGTCCATTCCACGCGGTAGCGGTGCATCCCCGTGGGGACTGCGCCCAGGTTGGTGAGCTGATCGCTGCCGTTGTTATTGACCAGCGCGTACAGGTTACCGTCACCGCTCTGGGTGCTGAAGGCAAAGTAACGCGCGCCGCCGGTCTGGGTGGCAAAGCCGATGATCTGCCCGGCGGTATTTTCCAGTTGGGCCACGGCATCAAAGCTGCCGCGCGTAAAGCCCGCCTTCGAGCGGATCATGCGGCTGCCGGGAATGGTTACCTGGCTGCTGCCCAGGCTGGGGTTAAAGGCCCCGCCGGTGACGGTGCTGGCAGTCCAGGCCGTGGTATTCAGCGCAGATTGGGTGAAATCATCTGAAAGCTGGCCGGCGAGCGTCAGGCTGCCCTGGTTGGCATCGCTGATCAGCGCCTTATCCAGCGTGGAAGCGTTAGCGTTAAACTCGTCGTACGAATTGAGCGACAGAGAACCGGCGGGCACAGGGGCCTGCGTGGGCTGCGCTTGCGTAGGCTGCGCTTGCGTGGGAGCGCTGGTTGGGGCGGCTTTGGTGGCCGTGGGTGCAGCATTGGTCGCGGTCGCCGCGGGTTTCGTTGCGGTTGCCGCGGGTTTCGTCGCGGTTGCCGCGGGTTTCGTGGCTGTGGGAGCCGGCCTGGTCGCAGTTGCGGCCGGCTGGGTGGCGGTAGGCTGTGCCGGGCCCGCGGTGGGGGTAGGCGCAACCGAACCCGAGTGACGGAATACGGAAACATCGCCGCCGTTCCCCTGCACAATCATCATGCCCGAGCTGACGTAGGTATAGCGCGGCAGAAGGCCGTCGCTGTAGGCCCCGCTAACCGGAGTGGGCGGGTCGTTGACGTTCCAGTAAATCCAGTACCCGGGGCCGCTCCAGTAACGCCCGTCATTGACGAGGGTCAGGCCGCAGGTGGTGTAGTGAGTCTTGGGGTCAAAATTGGAGCAGGATTGCTGGCGGCGAACGATCGTCGGGCGCGCCTGCGAAGTGATCGGGTTGGATTCGGTCAGGCCCTTGCTGGCCGAACGGTCGACGATGCGCGTGCTGTCGCTGGCGCCCCAGTGAGCGTGCAGCAGCGTATTGCCCGCCATGGTAATGGGGGTCTGCTCATCGGTAATATTAACGTACGAGTTGGGGAACTGCACGAAGCGCATATCACCCGCAACCATGCCGGAAACGGTAGTGTTATCCAGCACCATTTCGCCCATATGCGAGTCCCAGCGCCCATCGGGCACGTTGCCCTGGCCGCTGCGGAATGGGATATAAGCCACTTCACTGCCGTCGCTGTTGACCTTGACCACCGGAACCGGGCCGGATTCCAACCGCAGGCCAGAGCCAGTCGAGTCGATGCGCTTTTCCACGCCGCCGTAACCAACGGCCGGGATGAACTTCTTGCTGCCGTTGGCCAGGTCGAGCGCGAACAGGTTTTCCAGCGCGCCGTTGTTGGCCTGCAGCAGCGCGCGCGTTTCGGCGTTGGTCTTGGGATACATATTGCCCGTACCGTTGCCGCTCCACAGCGCTTCGGTGCCCAGGTTGAGGCGCACGAAGACGATGCCGTGCTGTTCAGCGATCACCGGCCAGAAACCGGCGAAGGTGTACGGATCCTGCGCGGGGCGGCTGGTGGGCTTTACTTTCCACAGCGCCGCGCCGTCCGCGTCTTTCACCGCGTGAACATTCAGGTCACGCGTGGCGTAAACCAGCACGCCGGCTTTGACCGAATAGGCCGCCGGAGTCGAGCCAGCCGAGCCGGCGGCATATGCCCAGGCGCGGCTCATGTTGCTGGTGTTGACCTTGTGCAGCTCGCCGCTGTCGGTGACGACGTACGCGGCGCTGCCGGCCAGCAGAACGGCTTTGTTCAACGGGCTGCCGGCGGTGTAGGTAGAAGCCACCTGGCCGGTTGAGCCGTTGATCTTATACAGCTTGCCGTCTGCGCCGCCCGCGTACAGGTAGCCCGAAGCCGAGTCATAAGCCGGGGTGGCGTTGAACGATGGGCTGGTCAGCCGCCAGGCTTGCGAGCCGCTGGTCTTGTTCAACGCAAACAACCCCGCCGAACCGGCTGGAGCGTACACGTTCGCGCCGCCGGTAACGGTGTGCGCCTCGGCGGGGATGTTAAACATATGACCGCCGGTGCCGCCGTTGGCGTCCGGGCCGTTCCAGGTCCACGCCAGCGACCAGGGTTCCTGCGGTTCTTCCGAGGTATACCCGGTACGCTGCGCGTCGTGGCCTTCCTGGGTCCATTCCGAATCCGCCGCGGCAGAAACAGCCGGAATGTCGCCCAGAAGGTTATTCAGAGCATTGTTTGCCGCCGCGCGAGCTGGCGGGAGAGAGGTTCCGACAACAGCCGAAACAATCAAGGTGATCTGCACGCAGATCTTGAGGATTGTGTGCGGTAAACCAGTTACCTTGTGCTTGTTACGTTGCATGGTGTACTCCAGACGTAGACAACAAAAATCCCTCACGCCAAAGATGCCTGAGGGAGTGGACATACATACTTCTTCCCAGGGGATCGGCGGTCATTACGGAATCCGGCAAAAGCCAAACCAGTAAGATCCGTTTCGTGATGACACCGCTGCCGAACGGCAGCTCAGCGATTTGCCCCCTGGCCTGATGGTGCTACTGCGTCAATGCCAGTATGTATTTCATTGTTCGTTTGACGGGGTGAAGACGCGCAAGATCAGCAGTCGAGTAAGTTCCCTGTCGTGACGATGAAAAGCAGTAAAGTGAAACTAACCATCGAATAACTATTCTTTCGAAAAGTTATAACCAGTTTATAACCACCAGAACGGCGATTGTCAACCCCATAACTGCCAGGATTAACGAATTGAAAAGTTTGAAACGTAATCAAAACAAAAATGCTATAGTTTTCGCGGCTGCCGCAGGGCGCATGCCTGCATTCACGCCGCGCAAAAAGAAAAGCGATGTGGAGAAATTCACTGTTATAATGGGGGCTGACCAACCTTTTTATCGAGGGAGAAGAATGAACAAGACCGTTCGCATGTTTCTGTTGACCTTGACAGTTGCCACCCTGGTGCTGCTGCCCGCCTGCAGCGCCAATGCCACCCCGGCAGCACCCACCCTGGACCCGAATGCCATTTACACCCAGGCGGTGGAAACCGTACAGGCCGGCCTGACCCAAACCGCGGCGGCCATGCCCACCAACACTGCCACCCCCGAACCAACCGCCACGCAGCAGCCGACGGCCACCCAGGCCCCGCCCACTCCCACCCTCGCCGTCA
>DATCUC010000073.1:0-6395 GCA_036567625.1 Anaerolineaceae bacterium
CTTTTCATGGATGTGGATGGCGTGCTCACCGATGGCGGTGTCATTCTGATCGGTGAAGACCTGGAGGGAAAACGCTTTCATATTCAAGACGGGATGGGTATTACCCTGGCGCGTGCTGCCGGAATAAAGACCGGTCTCATCACAGGCCGCCAATCTGCGGTAGTTGAGCGCAGAGCCCGCGAATTAAAGATGGACGAAGTCCAGCAGGGTGAGTTCTTTAAAGAAAATTCGCTCGACCGCATACTGGAGAAGTACCATCTTTCGCTCGAAGAGATCGCATACATCGGCGATGATATCCAGGATATTCCGATCTTGCGGCGCGTGGGGTTGCCCATTGCCGTACAAAATGCGCGCCCAGAGGTGCGTGAGATCTGCGCTTATGTATCAGCGCGAGAAGGCGGAAGCGGTGCCGTTCGCGAAATCGTCGAATGGCTCCTTGACTTACGCGGTCAAAAAGTGGATGCAATGAATACGGTTATGAATCGCCTATCCCCGCGATTGGGATAGTCGCGCAGAATAATGAAAATTTGCTTCATCTGTAACGAATACCCCCCCATGCCGGCCAACGGCATCGGTATCTTCGTCCAGACCCTGGCTGAGCAGCTTGCGGCGCAGGGTGAAGAGGTGTGGGTTGCCGGTTACGGCCGCAGAAACCCTTCTCGCTTTACCCAAAACGGGGTGCGGGTAGAATGGGTTGCGCTGCCGGATATCCTGCACCGCAACTTTATCCGGGTGAACGGCTACCGCGTGCCGCTGGCTGCCTTGATCCGCCGCCAGTACCTTTCGCTGCACGTCAACCGGCTGGTACGGTCACAGAAAATCGACCTGGTCGAAAGCCATGATTTTCACGGGCCGCTGGCCGGCAAACCGCCCTGTAAGCTGATCGTCCGCCTGCATGGATCGGTGACTGTGTACCGCGCTGGAGAAGGCCGCCCTACCGAGATTGACCCGCGCGATAAAGCCGCCGAACGCCGCCAGGTCGCAATGGCGGACCATCTCGTGGCTGTTTCCCGGCATATAGGCGCTGCCACCAACAGCGTTTTCGGCCTGCAGCGTCCATTTGAAGTGATCTATAACGGGATCGATACCCGTTTATTCAGCCCCAATCCGGCTCTGGCGGAACAAGGTAGGATCCTTTTCGCCGGAAATCTTCTCTTTCGCAAGGGCTATGCCTTTTTGCTGCAAGCCGCGCCGCTCATCCTGCAGGCTTGCCCAAACGCCGTGATAGACTTCATCGGCGGCGCGGGTGGATCGCACCAGGCCGCGGTCAACGCGGAACACGCCCGGCTTCCCGACGCCATCCGCGCACGAGTGCGTTTTCTTGGGCCGGTGGCGCACGCAAACATGCCCGAACAATACAACCGGTGCGCGGTGTATGCCTTTCCTTCTCTCACCGAGGCCTTTGGCCTGACCTGCGCCGAAGCGATGGCCTGTGCCCGGCCCATCGTGGCCACCAACCGCGCCAGCGGGCCGGAGTTGATCCAGGATGGAGTCACCGGGTTACTCGTCGATCCAACCCACGTAGAAGATCTGGCGCAGGCAGTTGTGCGCCTGCTGGCAGATCCACAGTTCGCTCATGCAACCAGCCAACGGGCGCGTAATTTCGCATTGCGCCATTTTTCGGTCGAAGATTTAGGTCCGCGAAACCTGGCATTCTATCGAAGCATCCTATGAGCCACTCAACACCGCTGGCGAAACGCATTCGGGCGGCTGGTTTTACCACCGCTGGCATGGAACATGGAGAGCAGCCGTTCATTTCTCCCGGCAGCACTGCCTTCATCGCCCCGCCGCTCGATACGATCCCCAGCCCACACGGCAATGCAATCTATACCATCGTGGAAGAATATGCCGCGCGCTATCCGGAACCCTGCATCGTGATCGCCGCCTGGCCGGCGCAAGGAAAACCCGCCGAGTGCGCCATTTCTCCAATCGTCTATTACTGCCGCCAGCCCTTCCGGAAAATTCCGTTCGAAGACTCCATCCCTCACCGGATGAAACGCGCCTTATGGGGAACCGGGCGGCCCGCCATGCTGCATTACATCCGTCAGGCCGCCGAGCTTTGCCGCCTGCTTCAGATCCACACCGTCATCATCGAAGATATTCCCACCTATGCCTGGGAAATGCGACGAATGTTAGGCAAAGAAGCGACCATTGTCCTCCACCAGCATGCCAACGCGCCCAGGCACTACGCGCGAGCGTGGTGGAAACGGATTGAAAGCAGCCTGGATGGGGCAGCATTTGTCGCCGATGCAACCCGCAAAGAAACCGAAGCTTGGCATGGTAAACTTGCCATTCCCAACCTTGTGGCATACAACGGGGTCGATCTGGACTTCTATGCACCCGATCGATGGCAAACGCAAGCCCGGCATTACCGTGACCAATACCAGATTGGAGCAGAGGAAACCGTACTGCTCTACGTCGGTCGAATGATCCCCGGTAAGGGGCCGCTTGAAGCGGCGCAGGCGTTTCAGATGGCGCGCATCCCGCAAACTCGTCTTGTGCTGGTTGGCGCGTTGTCGGGAGTGCTTTTTCAGGATGACGCCTATATCGGAAAACTCAGGCAGTTCGCGGATGAATCCCAGGGAAGAATCATCCTCGCCGGGCCAAAACCACAGACCGAGATTCCCGCATTTTATGCCATGGCGGATGCCGTCATCGTACCTTCTCTGCAGGCAGAAGGACTGCCCAAGGTGGTCACCGAAGCGCTGGCGATGGGCAAACCGGTGATCGCCACCGATCAAGGCGGCGTTCTTGAACTGGTCAAGCCGGGAACCAATGGCTGGATTTTGGACGACCCGCAGGATCTGGGAAGAACAAAAATCCAACTTCAGGAAGCGCTCGCCAGCCGCGACCAATTAAAGACAATGTCTGATCAAATCTTGTCTACTGACCGGCCGGCTCTTTCTTTGCAGGCCAGCCTTGCTACTTTTTATCGATTTGTCCATTCCATTCCGCGACGCACGGGATAATTAGATGCCGGAATCGGATCATTCTTTCCCGAAATTTTCGCGATAAGGTTGCCCGTTGCCTGAAAAACATTTGCTTTCCATTTTCCTGCTTGGCTCAGAGCTGCGCCAATTCAGCCATTCCGGGCTTTTCGCCCAATTGCTCCAGGCAGGCTGGCAGATCAGCGTCCTGTCCAAAATTGACGACCCGGAACTGCGCGCCCAGCTTGATCCGCGGATTACCTTCGAACCGATGCCGGTGGGAAAAACTGGGCTGCTCAGCGCCTGGCTTTCCACCGCGCTGGATAAGGCGCACGCGCTGCGCCGGCTGCGCGAGGGAAAATCCTCGTGGGAATACGGCGTTACCAATGTCAAAAACTGGAAAGAAAAGCTGTTGGTCACTTCGCAAGATGGGTTCGCACGGCTCCTTTCGCATTCCGCGCCCGCCGCGCGGCTGCTTACCGGCGTCGAAAAGTGGCTCATTCGCCGCGGCAATCGCAGCCAGTGGCGCCAGTACCTGAGCGAGCAAAGAATCAGCGCCGTGCTGGTCAACTTACCGCGCCAGCCATATTGGGATGGATTGTTAGCCACCGCTGAAGAAATGGGAATTGCCACCTACCTGATCTATCACACCTGGAAGGATGTCACCGCTGCCGGGCGGCTCCATCACCGCTGGACTGGGATTGGAGTATGGAACAGCGGGATGAAAACCAGCCTGCTGGCGCAAAACCCCTGGCTGGATGCCGGAACAGTCCGGATCGTCGGCTGCGGGCATTTTGATTGCATCGGCCGGAAGGATTGGCTGCCAGATGAACCGGAGTACCGCGCCAGTATTGGAGCGCTCCCGGACTCGGCCCTGATCCTCTATCCAACGTCCGGGCCGGGGATCATTCCTGAGGAAGAGCGGTATATTGCCCAGGCGATGGAAGCGCTGCGGATCGCCGAAGAACGCCTGCGGCGGCCGCTGCAAATGGTCTTTCGCATGAACCCCATGGATGACAACTCTGGATTGGAAGGCCGGCTGCGCAGCCTGTACCCCGAGCATATCGTTCTCCATCCAGACTGGGTGTATATTCGCAAAAAGAACTGGTGCTACGGGCGCAAGGTAGATACCTCTGCCTACAATGCGCTGCTGATGTACGCGGCGGCCTGTGTGTGTATCCCATCCACCGTGACGGTCGACAGCGCGATTGTAGACCTGCCGGTGATCAACCTGGGAATTGAGGTCGAAGGGAAACAGCCGCTGGCCGGATCACTGCGCGCGTTTTGGGATGCCGAGTTTTATGGCAACGTTCGAGAAACCGGGGCGGCGGATTGGGCCACCACGGTGGATGAGCTGGCAGACCGGCTGGTAGCGCTGATCAACGACCGGAGCATCAACCGGGAGCAGCGCCAGGCACTGGTGCAGCGAGAGGTGGAAGGCATTCTTCCTGGCCAATCCTCAGAACGAACCTGCGCGCTGATCAACGGACAGGCGTGATGAAGATCGCATATATCATTTTGGCGCACAAGAACCCGACCCAGATCGCGCGGCTGGTAAACCGCCTGTGCGATCAACCCTGCGAGATTTTTCTGCATATCGATCGGAATGCCAGCCCGCAGGACTACTCCCGGTGCATTACACAATTCCAGGCGCTTGCGAATGTGCATCTCTTACCGCGGTTTGCCAGTCATTGGGGCAGTTATCGATTAGTCCAGGCCACGCTGGCCGGTATCCAAGCCTGCCTGCGCGGTGCGCAGGACTGCGAATACGCCTTTTTGCTCAGCGGCCAGGATTACCCGGTACGCCCCCTCGCCGAATTTTACCAATTTCTGCAGGGCAACCCTGGAGCCAGTTATCTGGGCTATTCCAGCTTTCCGAACCCTGAATGGAGCGATCGCGGCGGTTATGACCGCATCGAAAAATGGCACGTCAACTTGCCCTTCACCAATCAGCGGCTGCGCAGTATTGCCAAACGGATATTCAACCGCTTTTTGAACACCCTCTTGCCAGCCCGCCGGTTTCCAGCCGGGTTCTCGCCCTATGGAGGCGCGCAGTGGTGGTGCCTCCACCAAGATTGCCTGGAATATATTGACCAGTTTTGCCGGAAGAACGGGCAGTTCCAGCGCTTCTTTCAATTCGTTCGCGTGCCGGATGAGATCTTTTTCCACACCATTCTGCTCAATTCACCCTTGAAGGCGCACATTCAGAACCGGATGCTGACCTACGTCGATTGGCATGGCCCGCCTTACCCGCGAGTGCTGTCTGCGAGCGATCTTCCAGCGGTCGCTGAGAGCGGATGTTTTTTCGCCCGCAAGTTTGATATTGCCCAAGACCCGAGTGTTTTGGATGTCCTCGATCAGTCCCTGGATCGGCAGCATGCATATTTTGTATCTGTGTAATGAATATCCCCCTGGCAGAGGTGGGGGAATTGGCACATTTACCCGTACGCTGGCGCGCCAGATGGTAGGGGCTGGCTGTACTGTCACGGTGTTGGGCCAACAACGGATCCCAAAAGAAACGATTGAGGATGATCAGGGGGTCACTGTCATTCGAATGCCAGCCGTGTACACACCCGGGGTCAATGCATTCGTCAATGCAGCCAACCTGCGCCGGCGCATTCACCAAATCCACCGGCAGACACCGGTAGATATCATCGATGGCCCGGAGCTTAGCTTCTGGGGGCTGTCTGGGAAAATTCCGAGAGTAAAAGTGATTCGTATCCAGGGCGGTCACCATTTCTTTTCGGTTACTCTTGGGGAACGCCCAAAATTATTCCGCGGCATTGTAGAAAAAATCTCCTTCAAACATGCAGATCATTACTGCGCAGTCAGCCAGTTCGCCGCGGAAGAAACACGCCGGCTAGTGCATCTGGGGAATGCGCCGATCTATATTTTGCCCAATCCAGTCGATACCCAGCTTTTTTCCCCTCGTCCAACGATTACCGAATTGCCAGGAAGAATCTATTTTGCTGGCGCGATTCGAGAAAAGAAGGGGATCCGGCAGCTCGTTGAAGCCATGCCGCAGATCGTCGCTCAGATTCCAGAAGCTCACCTGGTGGCAGCCGGAAAGGATACGATAGATCCACGTACCGGAAAGTCATACATTGCTGGCCTGCAAGAGAACATGCCGGATAACGTGCGAAACAAGATTTCATTTCTTGGCCCGGTCAAGCATGAAAATCTGCCCGATCTCATGGCAGCCGCGCAAGTCTGTGTTTTTCCTTCCCACATGGAAACACAGGGGATTGTGATCATTGAAGGAATGGCCATGTCAAAACTGGTCGTTGCCAGCCGGACCGGCCCTGGGCCTGAGATCATCCAGCACGAAGAGAACGGGCTGCTGTGCGACCCCTTTGATCCTTCCTCCATTGCCAATGAAGTAACCCGCGCGCTGCGCGAAAGCGACTTGCGCCAGCGGCTTGGATCGGCCGCGCGGAAAACCGTGGAAGAGAAATACGCAATTGATGT
>DATCUC010000074.1:0-11541 GCA_036567625.1 Anaerolineaceae bacterium
TTCTCCAGGTCAAATTCCAGTGTGGAATATTCTGCCCCGGCCAGCCGCACCGCTTCCATCGCCGCCGCGCTGAGCGGCGCGCGCCCCAGGTTAGTGTGCAAAATCACCCCGGTGGCATTGATCACGCTCACCAGTGTGGGCTGCAGCCAGCGGCGCAGCCGCTCGCCGGCCTGTTCGATCAGTTCGTCACGTCCAGGGATCGGGTGGGAATCCGCCTGTTCGCGAGCTTCGGCCAGGGCGGCGCGCAGCGCATCCAGCAGCAGCGGGCGGCCAAATTCCGCGGCCAACCGGGCCGCCGCGTCCGCCTGCAAAAGCTGCTCAACTGCGGGCAGCGCGCGCCGGTCACTCATGCAGGCTTTCTTTCGGCTTAAAGCGCGTGCGCTCGTACATGCGCAGCAGAATTTCGATCACCAGGATGCCGGCGGCCAGGAACCCGGCCAGCGGCGCATTGAGCACCTTGCCAAGCTGCAGCCAGGCTGCCAGGTCGGCAAATACGCCTGCCAGGACGGCCTCGCGCACGATCACCCCGGTTTCCGCTGGGGGATCGCTGGGGAAGCGGCGGTGCAAAAAAGCGATGATCGGCAGCGCCGTGCCGCTGGCTGCCAGGGTGAGCAAAAAGAAGAACAACCAGCGCGGGACGATCGTGGGCAGGGTGGTCAGTATCAGCAGCACCAGGCCGCCCCACCCGACCAGCGCAAGGAAGACACCCACAAGAAAGATCGGCAAAAATGGCAGCATGTTTTCGTTTCTCCCGGTTGGTATGTATTGATTATATCGCAGGCTGCACCAGCCGCAGCCAGATCGACAACCAGTTCGCTAGCGGGTTGCGTTGCAAGCTGCCTGCCAAAATTCACCCTGTATCTCTCCAAATATATTTGACCTGCGCTTTTTTTCGTGGTACACTATTGCCAATAACATTTTGGAAGGCGAAAGCCTGCCACTCATCCAGAGAGGCGGAGGGACCGGCCCTGTGAAGCCTCGGCAACCACTGCAAAACAGCATGGTGCCAATTCCGGCAGAAACCAGCCCAGTTGGGGCAAATTCTGGAAGATGAGGGTGAAAAGCAGCGTTTTGCGTGCCTCTCATCCTAGAGAGGCTTTTTTTATATCAATATCGGAACAGGAGCCAGGTGGGAAATATGAAGAAACGCAACTACACCAACCGAAAATACCTCGATGCGCTGAGCAAACGCGTTTTGATCTTTGACGGTGCAATGGGAACCAGCCTGCAAAAGATGAACCTGACCGCGGAGCATTTTGGCGGTGAAACGACTAACGGCTGCAATGATTATTTAGTGATCAGTTATCCACAGGCGGTGGAAGCCGTGCACCGCTCGTTTCTGGAAGCCGGCGTGGACGTTCTGGAAACAGACACCTTCCGCGCAAACCGGTTGACGCTGGCCGACTACGGCCTGCAAGACCGCACCCGCGAGCTGAACTGCACGGCTGCCGCGCTGGCACGCAAAGTGGCGGATGAGTTCAGCACGCCCGACCACCCGCGTTTTGTCGCCGGCTCGATTGGCCCTTCGGGCAAGCTGCCCTCAATGGACGACCCGCAGCTTTCGGATATCTCGTTTGCCGAACTGGCCGACATATTCAAAGAGCAGGCCCTGGGGCTGATTGAAGGGGGCGTTGACCTGCTGCTGGTCGAAACCTCGCAGGATATCCTTGAGGTGAAGGCCGCGCTGGAAGGTATCCGCCAGGCATTTGAAGAGAGCGGCCAGTCGATCCCCGTGCAGGCGCAGGTGACGCTGGACGTGACCGGCCGCATGCTGTTGGGCACGGATATCAGCGCGGTGCTGACCATTCTGCAAGGCTTTCCGATTGACGTGATCGGCCTCAACTGTTCCACCGGGCCGGATTACATGCGCGAACCGATCCGCTACCTGGGCGAAAACTCGACCCTGCCGGTATCCTGCATTCCCAACGCCGGGCTGCCGCTCAACGTGGACGGGCAGGCCGTTTACCCGCTGGAACCGGAACCCTTTGCCGAAACCCTGGCCGAATTTGTCGAAAAATACGGCGTCAGCGTGGTGGGCGGCTGCTGCGGCACCACCCCGGCGCACCTCAAAAAACTGGTGGAACGCCTCAACCAGCACTCCGCTCCGCCGCGCCCGGTGCTGGCCGCGCCGCGGCTGGCTTCATCCGTGCAGGCCCAGCCCATGCAGCAGGTGCCCAGCCCGTTCCTGATCGGCGAGCGGTTGAATACGCAGGGCAGCGCCAAATTCAAAAAGCTGGTGCTGGCCGAAGACATGGACGGCGTGCTGGAGATCGCCCGGCAGCAAATGGACAGCGGCGCGCACGGCCTCGACCTGTGCGTGGCGCTCACTGAACGCGCCGACGAGGGCTACCTGATGCACAAAGTGGTCAAGACGCTTTCACCGGTGGTGCGCGTGCCGCTGGTGTTTGACACCACCGAGCCGGATGTGATGGAAGTGGCGTTGCAAACCGCCCCGGGGCGCAGCCTGCTCAATTCGACCAACCTGGAAGCCGGAACAGCCAAAGCCGAGCGCATTTTTGGGCTGGCAAAGCGCTATAACGCCGCGGTCATCTGCCTGACGATCGACGAGACCGGCATGGCCAAGACTGCCGAACGCAAACTGGAAGTAGCGCGGCGGCTGCACGACCTGGCGGTGAACCAGATCGGGCTGCGCCCCGAAGACCTGGTTTTCGACACGCTCACTTTCACCCTGGCCACCGGCGACCCGGAATTTGCTAATTCGGCTATCGAAACCATTGAAGGTATCCGCATCATCAAAGCTGAGCTTCCGGGCGTGCTCACCTCGCTGGGCGTCAGCAATGTGTCCTTTGGCCTGTCGCCCGCGGCGCGTGCCGTGCTCAACAGCGTGATGCTGTATCACTGCGTGCAGGCCGGGCTGGATATGGCCATTGTCAACCCGGCGCACATCACGCCAATCGCCGAGATTTCGGAAGAAGACCGGGCGCTGGCGGAAGACCTGATCTTCAACCGCCGCGCGGATGCGCTCCAGCGGCTGATTGAGCATTTTGAGCAAGCGGGCACGGCCGTCGCCCGCCCGGATGCCCGGCACGCCGCGCTTTCGGAGATGACCCCTGAAGAGCGCATCCACTGGCGCATCCTGCATCGCCAAAAAGAAGGCGTCGAAACCGATATTGACGAAATCATCTGCCGCGCCCCACAAAGCGAACGCTCGCCGGCCGCGGTGAGCCTGCTCAACACGGTACTGCTCCCGGCGATGAAGGAAGTGGGCGACAAATTCGGCGCGGGTGAGTTGATCCTGCCCTTCGTGCTCCAATCCGCCGAAGTGATGAAGAAAGCCGTTTCGCACCTGGAAAACTACCTGGAACGGCTGGAAGGCGTGAGCAAAGGCACCATCGTCCTCGCCACCGTCTACGGCGACGTGCATGATATTGGCAAGAATCTGGTCAAAACCATCCTGTCCAACAACGGCTACACGGTGGTTGACCTGGGCAAGCAGGTTCCCGCCGAAACGATCATCAGCAAGGCCGTGGAATTGAAAGCTGACGCGATTGGCCTGAGCGCGCTGCTGGTGAGCACCAGCAAGCAAATGCCGCTGATCGTCAACGAACTGCACCGCCGCGGCTTGAGCTTCCCCGTGCTGGTGGGCGGCGCGGCGATCAACAAGCGCTTTGGCCGGCGCATTTTGCAGACCGAAGACGGCGAGTTTTACAACCCGGGCGTGTTTTACTGCAAAGACGCGTTTGAGGGCCTGGCGACGATGGACCGCCTGTCGAAGCCGGATGAGCGCGCCGGGCTGATCGAACAGACACGGGTTGAATCAGAGCGTGAACTGGGCCGCGCGGCGCAGACTACTGCCGCCAGTCAAACGGCCGTACCGCGCTCCGATGTCCCCCCCGCGCCGTTCATCCCCGTCGCCCCAGGCTGGGGTGCGCGCGTGGTGCGCAGCATGCCGCTGGAAGTGGTGGCGCAGCATCTTGCCAAGAATGAATTGTTCCGCCTGAGTTGGGGCGCAAAGAACACCCACGGTGAAGCCTGGGAGAAACTGCAAGAAGAGTACGAAGAGCGCTTGCAGCAAATGCTCAAAGTGGCGCAGCAAGAAGGCTGGCTGAACCCGCAGGGCGTATACGGTTACTGGCCCGCGCAGGCGCAGGGTGATGCCCTGCTGGTGTACGATCCCGACGCGCTGCAGGCCGGAGATACGCGCGAACTCACCCGGCTGGAATTCCCGCGGCAGGAGAACGGCGAACATCTGTGCCTGGCAGATTACTTTGCCAGCGTTGAATCCGGCCAGATGGACGTGGTGGCCTTTCAGATTGTCACTGTTGGGCAGCGCGCCAGCGACCGCTTTGAGCGGCTGCAAAGCGCCGGCGATTACAGCGAAGCCTACTTCACCCACGGTCTGGGCGTGCAGATGGCCGAAGCCACCGCCGAGTACCTGCACCGCCACATTCGCCGCGAACTGGGGCTGGCTCCCGAACAGGGCAAGCGCTATTCCTGGGGCTATCCGGCCATCCCAGAACTCAACGACCACGCCAAAGTATTTTCGCTGCTGCCCGCTGAGCACGAGTTGGGCCTGAGCCTGACCAGCGCTTACCAGCTCGTACCCGAACAGTCGACCGCCGCGATTATCGTGCATCACCCGGCGGCCAAGTATTACAACACCGGGGAAACCCGCGTAGAACAATTGATGAAAGGCTAAACCTCATGGCATACGAAAAATTCCGCGAACTTCTACACAGTGGAAAACCGATCCTCTCGGACGGCGCCATGGGAACCATGCTGCACGGGCGCGGCGTCAGTTTTGAAGACTGCTTTGACGGTCTGAACCTGGCCAAGCCCGCGCTGGTGGCGGACGTGCACCGCCAGTATATCGAAGCCGGGGCGCAGATGGTGCAGACCAACACCTTCGGCGCGAACGCATTCAAACTGGCGCGCCACGGCCTCGACCAGCAAGTGACCGCGATCAACCAGGCGGGGGTCGAGTTGGTGCGCCGCGTATCCTACGCGCTGTTTCAGGACATCATCATCGCCGGGGATATCGGCCCGCTGGGCGTGCGCCTGGCCCCCTTTGGCCGCGTGCAGCCCGACGAGGCCCGCGCGGCCTTCAGCCAGCAGATTGCCGCGCTGGTAGAAGCCGGCGTAGATGCGCTCATCATCGAAACCATGACCGACCTGTTCGAGATTAAAGAAGCGATTGAGGCCGCGCGCGAGATCGCCCCGGAAATCCCGATTATCGCTTCGATGACCTTCACCCGCGACGACCGCACCGTGCTGGGCGATGATCCGGCCAAGGTGGCGCGCAAGCTAAAGGCCTTCGGCGCGGACGTGACCGGGGTCAACTGCTCGGGCGGGCCAAACCAGCTCCTGCGTATTCTCAAGCTGATGCGTGAAGCCGACCCGGAAGGCTGTTTTTCGGTGATGCCCAACGCGGGCTGGCCGGAACAGGTGGGCGGGCGCATTATGTACCCCGCCATGCCGGATTACTTTGCCGATTACGCCCTGGCGCTGCGTCACAACGGCGCCAGCGTGCTGGGCGGCTGCTGCGGCACCACGCCGCAGCACATTGCCGCCATGCGCAAAGCGCTCGACAGCGACCCGATAGTGCCCTATACCAACGGCTACACGATCACTACCGTGGAGCGCGCCGAACCAGCCCAACCCGGCGAGCAGCCCACCGACCTGGCGCAAAAGCTGACCGCGGGCAAGTTCGTGGTGGCCGTGGAGATGGACCCGCCGCGCGGACTGGCGACGCATAAATTACTGGCTGGCGCCAGCCTGCTTTCGGAAGCGGGGGCAGACGTGATCAACGTGGCCGACAGCCCCATGGCGCGCATGCGCATGAGCCCCTGGGCCGTGTGTTCGTTGATCCAGCGCCGCATTGGCGTGGAAACCGTGCTGCACTTTCCCACCCGCGGGCGCAACCTGCTGCGCGTGCAGGGCGATCTGCTGGCGGCGCATGCCCTGGGCGTGCGTAACGTCTTCGTGGTCATGGGTGATCCGACCGCAATTGGCGACTACCCCGACGCGATGGATAATTACGACCTGGTGCCGTCGGGCCTGATCAAGCTGATCAAGCAAAACTTTAACATCGGCGTTGACCACGCCGGGATAGATATCGGTCAGCCGACGAGCTTCTTTGCGGGCTGCGCGTTGAACCTGCAGCCCGCCGACCCGGAATCGGAAATCAAGAACCTGCGCCGTAAGCTGCGTGCCGGAGCAGACTTTATCCTCACCCAACCCAGCTACGAGCCGGAAAAAGCCACCGCGTTTTTGGATCAGATCGAAAGCGAAATTGGACCGCTGAATGTGCCGGTGCTGGTCGGCATTCTGCCGCTGGTCAACGCCCGGCACGCTTCTTTCTTGCACCAGGAAGTGCCGGGGATCAATATCCCCGCCACAATTCTGAACCGGATGCAGGAAGCCGGAGAAAATGGCTCGCGCACAGGTGTACAAATTGCGATAGAATTAATCCAGCAAATGCAAGGCCGGGTGCAGGGCGTGTACCTCATGCCCGCCTTTGGCCGCTACGACTATGCCGCGCAGGTGATCGATTCGATCAAACAAACGGCATAAACTGCGCCTGCTGGAGAACCCATGCTGCTCACCATCGACATCGGCAATACGAATTTGACGCTGGGGCTGTATAACGGAGACACGCTGGACGCCAAATGGCGGCTGGCGACGGATCACGCGCGCATGCCGGATGAATACGGCCTGCAAATGCTGGGGCTGCTGCAAAACGCGCGCCGCGATACCGGCGAACTGGAAGGTATCTGCCTGTCTTCGGTGGTGCCGCCCATCACCAGCCGCATCATCCAGGCCTGCGATGAATACCTGGGCCTGCGCCCGCTGGTCGTTTCGCCGGAACTGAAGACCGGCATCAACATTCTGTATGATAACCCGGCGGCCGTGGGCGCTGATCGCATTGCCGACGCGGTGGCCGTGCAGCACATGTACGGCGGCCCGGCCTGTGTAATCGATTTCGGCACGGCCACCACCTTCAACGCGCTCGACCGGCACGGCAATTACCTGGGTGGCGCGATCACCGCCGGGATCAACCTGGCGGCCGAAGCCCTTTCGTCGCGCACTGCCAAGCTGCCGCCCATCGACCTGCAGCGTCCGCCAAACGTCATCGGGCGCAACACCATCCACGCCATGCAGTCCGGCCTGCTGTTCGGCTATGTATGCATGATCGAAGGCATGGTCGTGCGCTTCCGCCAGGAACTGGGCGAAGATACGCGCATCATCGCCACCGGTGGGCTTTCCGCAGTGGTTGCCAAAGAAACCCAGGTAATTCAGATTATTGCTCCCTGGCTGACCCTCGACGGGCTGCGCATTTTATGGGAGCTGAACCGCTAAACACTATGCCCAATCCTATCGCGAACAAGAATATCCTGCTCGGCGTCACCGGCTCGATTGCCGCGTATAAAGCCGCCGACCTGGCCTCCAAGCTGGCGCAGGCCGGCGCTGCGGTAGACGTGATCCTCACGCAGAGCGCGCTACAGTTTGTGGCCCCGCTCACGTTCCAATCCGTGACCGCGCGCAAAGCCTACACCGACGCCGACCTGTGGGGCGGCGAAGGCCATGTGACCCACATTGGCCTGGGCCATGCCGGAAATTTGCTGGTGATTGCCCCGGCCAGCGCTAACACCATCGCCAAACTGGCCAACGGCATTGGTGACAACCTGCTCAGCGTCACCGCGCTGGCCGCCACCTGCCCGCTGATGGTCGTACCCGCCATGGACGGGGGCATGTACGCCCACCCGGCCACCCAGGCCAACGTCGAAACGCTGCGCCAGCGCGGCGCGGTGATCGTCGGCCCGGCTGCCGGGCATTTAGCATCCGGGCTGGTGGGCGTGGGCCGCATGACCGAGCCGCTGGAGATCATCGGGCATATTCGCTGGCTGCTGGGCCGCAGCGGTCCATTGGCCGGGAAGAAGGTGGTGGTCACCGCCGGGGGCACGCAAGAAGCCATTGACCCGGTGCGCATGATCACCAACCGTTCCTCAGGCAAGCAGGGCTACGCCCTGGCGCAGGCCGCCATTGACGCTGGCGCCGACGTTGTGCTGATCTCCGCGCCCGCCGCGCTGACTGCCCCGGTAGGGGCGCGGCTGGTGTGCGTGCAAAGCGCCGCGCAAATGCTCGACGCCGTACTGGCAGAAACCGCGGACGCCGACCTGTTATGCATGGCCGCCGCCGTCGCCGATTTCCGCCCCGTGCTGGCCGCCGGGCAGAAAATCAAAAAAGAAAGCGGCGCGCCGCAGATCACCCTCGAATCCACGGCTGATATCCTGGCGACGGTAGCGCAGCGCAAGGCCGAGAGCGGCTTTCCGCGCCGCGTCATCGGCTTTGCCGCCGAAAGCCAGCAGGTGACCGCTAACGCCGCCCAAAAGCTGGAGAAAAAACGCCTGGATATGATCGTCGCGAACGATATTACCGCCGCGGACGCCGGGTTTGACGTGGATACCAACCGGGTCATCCTCATCACCGCCGGGGGACAGTCGGAATCGCTGCCGGTGATGAGTAAAGGCCAGGTAGCCGATGCCATCATCCAGCGCGCGGCGGAGTGGTTCTAGCCGTGCAAAAGCTGTTTCCACGGCTGGTGATGCTGGTGCAGGTGCTGCTGCTAACCGCCTGCTCTGTGGTCGGGCAGCAGCCCGCCGCGGCTCCAACCGCCCAGTCGCCAGACCCATCCCTGCTGGCCACGCTGGTGGCTTCGGCCATGCCCTCGCCCACCAGCCTGCCGACGCCCACCTTCTTGGTGCCCGACACCGGCGCGCAGGTCCAGGCTGACCTGAACCCGTTGACCGGTCTGCCCGCCCCTGACCCGGCGCTGCTCGACCGCCGCCCGGTGATGGTGAAGGTTTCCAATTTCCCGGCGGTGGGCCGCCCGCATGCCGGGCTGTCATCCGCGGACATGGTCTTTGAATACTACATCGGCGAATATATCAACCGCTTTCTCGCCGTGTACTACAGCCAGGACGCGCCCAAGGTTGGCCCGGTGCGCTCGGGCCGTCTGGTAGACGTGCAGTTGGTGCGCATGTTCCAGGGCGTGCTGGCCTACGGCAGCGCCGATGAGCGCGTGGATGCTTCAATCAAGCAGTACCTGGGCATCCGCTCGCTGGCGCACACCGAATCGCCCTGCCCGCCGATTTGCGGGTTTGACCCGCACAGCGCGGCGGGAACCTTTGCCGATACCGGTTCACTCTCGGCTTATATGACCAAAATCGGCGTGGATAACGTGCGCCAGGATCTGACCGGGCTGGTGTTCGACCCGGCCCCGCCCGCCAACGGCCAGCCGGCCGTGCAGTTGGGCGTGCAGTACAGCAGCTTCAACCGCGGCGAGTGGCGTTACGATCCGGCCAGCGGCCAATATTTGCGCTGGATCGAAGAGATGGATGAAGACAACAAGAACATGACCATGATCCCATTGGTCGACCGGCTGACGGATGAACAACTTGGCTTCTCCAACGTGATTGTGATCTTTGCGTTTTATGTAGAATATAATCGTACGCTGCATAACATCGACATCTGGAATAACACCGCCGGAAAACGGGCTGTATTCTTCCGCGACGGCGTAATGACCGAGGGATTGTGGAAAACGGTCGATAAAGAGCGTCCAATGCAGTTTTTTGACCAGGACGGCCAGCCCTACGCGCTCAAGCCGGGCAATACCTGGATTGTCATCGCCGGGCTGAGTTCCACCTTCGACCAGCCGCAGCCGGGCCAGTTCGAAACCTACTTTTACCTGCCCTGATCCACCCTCATACCCCGCATGCGTATCCTCGTCCTCTCTGATATTCACTCGAACCTCACCGCCCTGCAGGCGGTGGTTGCCGCTGCCGGAACGGTAGATGCCGTCTGGTGCCTGGGAGATCTGGTTGGCTACGGCCCCGACCCGAACGAAGTCATTGAACTGGCGCAGACCCTGCCCAACTTTTCTTGCTTGCTGGGTAACCACGACGCCGCCACGCTGGGGCTGATCGCCCTGGAAGCGTTCAATCGTGAAGCGCAGATTTCGATCCGCTGGCAGCGCGAACAATTAACCACGCCAAACCGCGCGTTTCTGGAGAGCTTGCCCGAAAAACTGGTACTGGGCGCGGTGACTCTGGCGCACGGCAGCCCGCGCAACCCGGTGTGGGAATACCTGTTGGAACCCTTCAACGCGGGCGAAAATTTCGCCAGTTTTGACACGCGGCTGTGCTTTGTGGGGCATACCCATCTGCCGCAGTGTTTCTTCTTCACCGACGACGGGCGCGTTGAGCGCCGGTTGTTGAATGCCGGGGAGACCACAGAACTGCACGACCGCGCGATTATCAACCCGGGTTCCACCGGGCAGCCGCGCGATCACGATCCGCGCGCCGCATACGCGATTTTCGATGATCGCACCCAAACCTGGGATCAGTGCCGGGTTCAATATGATACAAAGGCGGTTTCCCAGCGAATCATGACCGCCGGACTGCCCGCGCGCCACGCCGCGCGGCTGATTGAAGGCTGGTAAGCGGAACCTTTTCTTACCGATTACGTCTAATGTATGAAGCCGGTCGCAACGCCAAACCTGCGGCCGGTGAATGCAAGCCAACCTGTGTCCCATTGCCAGAGGAGTCGAAGAAGATGAAGCGCAGCCTGATCGCAATTGTTATCGTCCTGATGCTGGCCGTTGTAGCCGGCTGTACACCTGCCGCAACCACCGCTTATCCGGAAGCCGACGACGAATATAACCGGCAGGCCATGCCCGCGGCCACCTATGCCCCGGCCGCGCCTATGGAAGCCCCGGCCGTGGGGATGGAAAATGCCAGCTTCACCAGCGGCTCCGGCAGCCAGAGTGAAGCCACTCGCCTGGTGATCCAGAACGTCAATATGAGCATTGTTGTCGTCGAGCCTGGGGATGCCATGACCGCCATCGCCAAAATGGCGAGCGACATGGGCGGGTTTGTGGTGTCGTCCAACCTGTACAAGTACACCACCAGCGAAGGCTTAGAACTGCCCCAGGCCAGCATCACCGTGCGCGTTCCCGCCGATAAACTGGACGCTGCCCTGGAAACAATTCATGGCCTGACCGAAAACCCGGAAGAAGACGTGCGCTCAGAAAATCGCTCGGGCGATGATGTCACCGACCAGTATACTGACGCCCAGTCGCGCCTGCGCAACCTGGAAGACACCGAAGCCCAACTGCGCGAGATCATGGCCTCGGCCACCAAGACCGAAGACGTGATGAATGTCTTCAACCAGCTCACCTATGTGCGCGAGCAGATTGAGGTGATCAAGGGCCAGATCAAGTATTACGAAGAATCAGCCGCCCTATCCGCGATTTCGGTTGAAATCGTCGCCCGCGAAGCGGTGGCCCCGTTGACCATTGGCGGCTGGAAGCCGGAAGGCGTCGCCCGCGATGCGGTGCAGGCGCTGATCAATACGCTCAAGTTCCTGGCCAACCTGCTCATCTGGCTGGTGATCTACGCCCTGCCTGTGGCCTTGATCGTGGGCCTGCCGATCTTCCTGATCGTCCGCGCCGCGCGCCGCCGCCGCAGCAAGATCACTCCGCCGAAGGAGTAATAGCAAGCAGCAAATTGAGGGCGGGCC
>DATCUC010000075.1:0-11986 GCA_036567625.1 Anaerolineaceae bacterium
CACCCAACCAATTTGCGGGGTTTGCACGGCCAAGACAATCTGCGGCTGCGGGCGTGAGCCGCCGCTAGAGATCGCCGCCGCGGCAAGCGCCATTTGCAGCGGAGTCACGCGCGGCCCGGCGCTTCCCAGCGCGGCCTCTTCCAGCGTTGTGGGCGTGCTTTCATCCGGCGCCGCCACCGGCAGCGACACTGCCGGGGCCTCGAACAGCCCAAGCTGGCTGTACAGCGAGGTCACCTGCTCGATGCCCAGTGTTTCTGCCAACTGCACCAGCGCGCCCGGGCAGCCGTTTTGCACCGCCGCGGCCCAATCCGCGTCGCTGGGAGTGGAGCGGGCGCAGTCCCAGGTGGTTCCACCCAATTGGTAGGCCGTTTTGGGGTTGGCATCCGGCAGACTTCCGCTGTCCATCGCTGAGGCCAGCAAAAACGGACCGCTGGCCGTGCCCAGCGCGTACAGGCCCTGCGTGGCGCGGTTGAGCAGCGGCGCCGCCGGGTCGGAGCGCCAGATTTCCCAGTTCTCGGCCAATTGGTTGGGGTCGATCGTTGGGTGCGATGCCATCACCAGCACCTCGCCCGAATCCGCGTTGACCAGTACCAGCGCGCCGTTCTTCCCGGCCAGTAGATCATCCGCCAGCCGCTGGCGCTCCAGGTCGAGGCTCAGGCGCACGTTGAGGCCCGGCGGGGGCTGCGCGAAGAGCAGCCGGTTGTACGAAACCAGCGAGCCGGGGGTGCCTTCTTCTCCGCGCAGGTAGCCGTCCAGGCTGCTTTCCAGCCCCGACTGCCCGTACACCGGGTTGGAAAAGCCCAGCGTGGCCGCAAGCGCGGGATAGAGATAGCGCCGCGTGTATGTGCCCGGCTGGCCTTCCGTGGCGTTAAGCAAAGTATTGGACCGGTCGAGCAGGCCGCCCCGCATCACGTAGCGGTCAGTGATGAACCGGCGTGGGTTGTCTGCCCGCGTGATCAAATCATCCGAGCGCACAATACCCCACCAGCCGTTGACCACGGCCACCGCCACCAGGCCGCTCAACAGCAGCGCCGCCGCCAGCAGGTAAGGTTTGCGCTCCGGCAGCGGCGCCGGTTCGTGCTCGCCGGTGCTGCTGATGATGGTCAGCAGCAGCAGCGCCGCGAAGGAAGTCAGCAGCGAAGAGCCGCCGTAGGAGAAAAACGGCAGCGTCACTCCGGTGAGCGGCAGCAGCCGCAGGTTGCCGCCCACAATCAAAACGGTTTGCGCGGCCAGGTAACTGCTGATCCCCGCGGCCAGGTAGCGCTGGTAACTGTTGGGCGCGCAGATCGCGGCGCGAAAGCCGCGCACCGTCAGCATGGCTACCACCAGCAGCAGCCCCAGCGTGCCCAGCAGACCGGTTTCTTCACCAATGGCGGTGAAGATAAAATCTGAGTGCGCCACTGGAACAACGCCTGGGCTGCCCAGGTTCGGCCCCGAGCCAAATACGCCCCCGGCGGCGATGGAGATCAGCGATTGGACGATCTGATACGAGCGCCCGGCCGGGTCGAGCCAGGGGTTGAGCCAGGCATCTACCCGAATGCGGATCACATCGAACAACTGGTAGCCGCCAATCCCGGCCGCCAGGATGGCCGCCGCCGCGCCAATCAAGATGCGGTACTTGCCCAGTGCCATAAACACGATGATGGCATATAAGAACAGCAGTAGTGACGCCGTACCCAGGTCGCGCTGCGCCACCAAAAGCCCCAGCGCAGCGCCGGTGAGCACCAGCGTGGGTGCCATCAGTTCCAACAGGCTAAAACTTAGCGGCAGCCGGTCAGCCAGGTAAGCCGCCAGGTAAATGATCAGCAGCAGCTTGAGTGGTTCAGAAGGCTGCAGATATACTCCGCAGCAGCCCAACCACAGCCGCGGGCCTTCGCCGCCCGGGTATGTGCCAAACGCGAACGTCAGCGCGGTCAGCAACAGTCCCCCGATCAATTCGACGTATTTGTACCGGCGCAGCAGCCCCAGCAGGTCGGGCAGGCGCATTCCCACCGCGAACAGCCCGCATACCAGCGCCAGCCACACCGTCTGGCGTAAGCCCAGTGTGGTGTCCAGCCGCCATACGGTGAGCAGCCCCCACCCGCTGAGCAAACCCGCCAGCGGCAGCAGGAAGGGATCGCGGTCAGGCAGAAAACGCGCCGACAGGCGGTGCAGCGCAAAGAACCCGGCGCACCAGGTGACAAATCCAATCCAATGCAGCCAATCCAGCTCCACGTTCCAGGCGCGCAGCCGCGCCGCCGGCGCGAGGGTCATGCTGACGGCCAGCAGCAGCAGAAATGCAGCCGCCCACAGCAGCAGGCGGCTCTGCGCCTCATCTCTGGGCGAAGCCGGGTTTGGCAGCAGCAGGTTCACGACGCCAGGTATTTATCCACCAGCAGACTGAGCTTCTGGCGCGTCTCCGCCGGAATGCGCTCCGGGCTGGTGATGATCGCATCTTTGAGCGCGTCGGCGCAGGTACAGTCGCGGCTGTCCGGCAGCAATTCGAGCAGCATCTGGATCGCTTGCTGGGCCACTTCGGTGTTCTTACGCAGGGTGTTCAGCACCATATCTACGCTCACCGGTTCTTCTTCCACGTGCCACACGTCATAATCAGTCACATGCGCCATCGTGGCGTAACACAGCTCGGCTTCGCGAGCCAGGAAGGCTTCCGGGCAGGCGGTCATGCCGATGATCGCCATGCCCCACGCCCGGTAGGTGTTCGATTCAGCCTTGGTGGAGAAGCGCGGGCCTTCGATTGTGATCAGCGTGCCGCCGCGGTGGACGTTTGCCCCCGCTCGTACCACTGATTGGTAAAGCTGCGTGGAAAGATCCGGGCAGAATGGATCGGCCACACCGGCGTGAACCACCAGCCCGCCGCCAAAGAAGGAACGCTCGCGGTCTTTGGTATTGTCATAAAGCTGGTCGGGGATGACGATCTCACCCGGCACGAAATCGGCGCGCAGCGATCCGCAGGCGCTGATGCTCACCACGCGCGGCACGCCGAGCTGCTTCAAGGCGTAGATATTGGCCCGGTAATTGACTTCGGTTGGGGAGATCCAATGACCGATCCCATGCCGCGCCAGAAATGCCACGCGTTTGCCCGCCAGCGTGCCGACGATCACCGGGGCGCTGGGCCGGCCAAAGGGGGTATCAACTTCAAACTGTTCGGTATCACGCAGCGCCGGGATGTTGTACAATCCCGAGCCGCCAATCACACCAAGTACTGGAGCCTGTGCCATAAATTTCTCCCTGTGTATATGGTATCGGAAGTTATCATAGCACAGTCTGAGAACCCACGCCAGTAGACGGGCCCTCTTCAACGCCCCCGTCGCAGCGGCCGCCGGTCCGCAAATTGGTCGCGGCTCTGGCAGCCTTTTATTGTATACTAATCCACAGTCCCGCATTGGAGAACACTCTTGACCACACCCGATTCGTACGATCCCGACTATTTCGCGCCGCTCTTCGCTATTGAAGATCGCCATTTCTGGTTTCGCGGGCGCAATCCGTTGATCGCGCGCATCATGGGGCGGCTGGCGGCTGAATTTGGCCCGGGCTGCCGCGTGCTGGAAGCCGGCTGTGGCACCGGCAGTGTACTGCGCCTGCTCGAACAGCAGTGCGGCTGCGGTTTCGTGCTCGGCATGGACTTGTTCCGCGAAGGGCTTCAGTTTGCGCGCCGCCGGGTCACCTGCGGGCTGGTGCAGGGTGATATCCATCAACCGCCGTTCGGGATTGGCTTTGAGGTGATCGGCCTGTTCGACGTGCTGGAGCATCTCGAGGATGATTTGCGCGTGCTGCGCGATCTGCGCGCCATGCTCGCTCCACGCGGGACGCTGGTGCTGACGGTGCCCGCCGGGAAACACCTGTGGAGTTACTTCGACGAGGTCAGTCACCACGTGCGCCGCTACGAGCGCGCTGAATTGCACACCCGTCTGGAAGAAGCCGGTCTTCGTGTCGAATATCTCAGCCCGTACATGCTGAGCATCTACCCACTGGTATGGCTCAACCGGCGGCTGCTCAACCGCGCCCCGCAAGACGGCGGCAGCAAAGCCGATGATGAAATTCGCATCATTCCGGTCATGAATGAAATCTTAGCCGCAATCCTGGGCCTGGAGGCACGCCTGGTGCAGCGTGGTGTCCACCTGCCCTTCGGCACATCCCTCATTGCCGTGGCGCGGCGCGTAGATTGACCCGCGCTAATCCGTGCTGCGGATCTGGATGGTCAGGCTTTCTTTGCCGCAGCGGACTTCATCACCCGAGATGATCACTACCGGGGTGTAAACGCGCTCGTCGTTCAGGAAGGTTCCGTTGGTGGAATGCAGGTCTTCCAGCCACCACTGGTTGTGGTGGTAGCTCAGCCGCGCATGGCGCGAGGATACCGTGTCGTGCCCCAGCGGCAGCTCACATGAGGGGTCGCGGCCAATCACCACTTCTGCCACGTGGAACTCGCGCGTGGGGTTCGTTCCGTTGAGGTGAATGACCTGCAGCGCCGGAACCTGCCGCGCATTGACCTGCTGCGCCTGCGCGCTCAGGTCGCGCCAGATGGTGTACAGCGCCCGGATGAGAAAGGTGTACAGGGCAATTGCCAGCAGAATGCGTAAAACGAGTAGCACGGTTCCAGTCATAGGCTCACCTGGAAGAAGGCAGCGCGGTCGTATCTGATAGGGTGGGGGTTGTCTCTTCACTGTAAATGATCGGCACACCCGCCAGCGAGATCACATCCCCCGGTTTCAGCATATGCTGGCTGATGCGCAGTCCATTAACGAACGTTCCCCCGCTCGAACTGAGGTCGAATAAGATGTAACGGCCGCGCACCGCCCGCAGTTGCGCGTGCCCCCGCGATACACGCGCGTCGTTAATGATGATGTGATTGTCTAACCGCCGCCCAATGTTGACCACCTGCTGCCGCAGCGGGAAGGTATCTGTGCCGTTGACGATCAAGAACGCGCCTTCCGGCAGTGAATCCGCCGCCGGGGATGGCGCCTCAGGCTGCGCAGCAATCGCGGCGGTAGAGCCGCTGGACGCCGGCGCAGCCGCGGTCACGCGCAGGCTGTTGGCCGGCACGCTGTCATCCACCACCAGCCGGATCACCGGCGGGTTGAGAAAACTCAACCCAAAATCGCGCGCGGCGTGTTCCAGTTCCTCGGCCAGCCGGTCAAGCGCATCCGGGTGCGCCTGCCACCAGGGCAGCGTGCGCGAGTTGAGCGCCAGCAGGTAGTTGCTCGGCGCGGTAGCCACGCCGTTTGGCCCGGCTGCCAGGCCGGACTGCAGCGCTTCTACCAACTGCCGTGATAAATTATTGGTGCGCCGCGGGAAGAACAACTTGTGCTCGATGAACTCCTGCAGTTGCGTTTCGATCTGAGCCAGGTTCAGTTTCATACCGTATAATTATACCCAAGAGGTGGATTTTGGGCGAAAGTGGCTTTGAAGAACGCCGGCATACCGCCGATTGGGCGCTGCGCGTTTGGGCGCCAGACTTGAATGGTATCTTGGAACACGCCGCGCGCGGCATGTACAGCCTGATGACCATCGAACGCGACGTCAGTCCTCGCGCTGTGCGCGAAGTGGAAATCTCCGCGCCCGACCGGGAAGGCGTGCTGGTCAACTTCCTGTCGGAACTGCTGTTTTTGTTGGATCAGGAAGGCCTGGTTTTCGATACCTTTGACCTGGAAGCCAGCCCAACCCATGTCTCCGCGCGGCTCGAAGCTGTGCCCGCGCTTTCCATTGGCAAAGAAATCAAGGCCGTCACGTACCACAAGCTGGCGGTAGTTGAATCGCCCCAGGGTCTGGAAGTGACCCTTGTCTTTGATGTTTGAATAGTTTGAGAGAAAAATGATCAACCTGAAAGATTTTCGCAAAATATCCGACTACGAGTGGGAGATTCCGGTCACCTTCCGTAAAGATATGCGCGTGCCGGTGCGCCTGTTTGCCACGCGGCGCTTGCTCGAAGCCTCGCTGGATGATCTTTCCATCGAGCAAGCAGTCAATGCCGCCACGCTGCCCGGCCTGGTGGGGCATGTGGTAGTCATGCCCGATATGCATCAGGGCTACGGCTTTCCCATCGGTGGTGTGGCCGCCACGGCCCTGCCGGACGGCGTCATCTCGCCGGGCGCGATCGGCTATGACATCAACTGCGGCGTGCGCTTGATGGGCTCGCAGGTTCCACTCGAAGCCGTTGAAGATTCCCTCGCCGACCTGGCTACCGCCCTGGATCATTTCTGTCCCAGTGGGGTAGGCTCGCATGGCGGCTACCCGGTGACCGACGCCGAACTGGATCAGGTATGCCGCCTGGGCGCGGCCTGGGGGTTGAAACGCGGGCTGGCCACCGAGCAGGATTTGCGCCGCACCGAAGAAGGCGGAGTGCTGGACGGCGCAGACCCCGGCAAGGTCAGCGCCCGGGCCAAAGCCCGCGGCCGCCCGCAGTTGGGCACGCTGGGCGCGGGCAACCACTTCATTGAAGTCGATGTAGTCGATCAGATTTTCGATTCCGCGGCAGCGCAGGCCATGGGGCTGCAGGAAGGCATGTTGACCCTGCAAATCCACTGCGGCTCGCGCGGCTTCGGCCACCAGATCTGCAGCGATTACGTGTCGCAGTTTCAGGAGGCCGCCCGGCGCTACGACATTCACCTGCCGGATCGCGAGCTGGTCTGCGCGCCGCTCAGCTCACCTGAGGGCAAAGATTACCTGGCTGCCATGCGCGCCGCGGCCAATTATGCCTTCCTCAACCGTCAAATTCTCGCGCACGGCGCGCGCCAGGCGTTTGAGTCTGTGTTGGCCGGTAAAGTGAAAAACTGGCATCTGCACCAGATTTACGACATTGCGCACAACATGGGCAAGGTCGAAACCCACCAAATCGACGGCCAGCCGCGCAAGGTATGCGTCCATCGCAAAGGCGCCACTCGCGCTTTTGGCCCCGGCGCGCCGGGCCTGCCTGCCGAGTACCAGGCCACCGGTCAGCCGGTTCTGGTGCCGGGCAGCATGGGCACCGCTTCGTGGGTACTGGTTGGCACGCAAACCAGCATGGAGCGCTCCTTCGGCTCCACCTGTCACGGCGCGGGGCGCGTGCTCAGCCGCAGCCAGGCCAAGAAAGAAGTGCGCGGCGATGAACTGCGAAAATTGCTGGAGAAGCGCGGCATCCGCGTGCGCGCCGGGTCGCTGCCCGGGCTGGCCGAAGAGGCCCCCCAGGCCTACAAAGATGTTGATGAGGTTGTGCAGACCGTCAGCGGCGCTGGAATTGCCCGCAAAGTGGCCCGGCTGCGCCCGGTGGCCGTCATCAAAGGCTAGCGCTATTCTGCCGGCCGGCTGACTTCCGCGAACTGCGCGTTGACCAGCGCTGCCAGGTCAGCCACCGGCAGCAGGATCGTCAGGCCGCGCTGCCCGCCGGAGACGTGGATTTTGCCATGCTGCTGCGCCGCCGCGTCGATGATCACCTGAAACCCTTTGTGGATCAGCGCCAGCGGCGAAATTCCGCCAGTCAGCAGCCCGGTAAGCTGCTCGGCTTCGGCCTGGGTGGTGAGCGATACTTTCTTCTCACCCACCGCGGCGGCCACCAGTTTGAGGTCCACCCGGTTGGGGCCGGGAACCACGGCCAGGATCGGCTTGCCCTTTTCGCGCTTGACCACGATGGTCTTGTACACTGTTTCCGCTGGCACGTGTAAGGCTTCGGCGGTTTCCAGCGCGCTGTGTTTCTCCGCGCTCAACTCTTTGGCTTCGTAGGTAATTTTGCGGGCGTCGAGCAGCCGGGTGACATTATTACTGACAGCCATCGCGCACCTCACGAACGAATATAGATTGGGTTGCTAAAGATCCATCCCCGCCGGGCGCCCAGGTACTGGATATAGCATTCCACCCGGTACACGCCCGGCTGGTTGATGATCTGCGTGCAAAACTCGCGCCCATGCCAAATTTGCATCACCTGGCCATTACGCAGCAGCCGGCACTCTGCCGGGCCGGGTAAGCGGATCTGGAAGGTGACGCCATCTTGCAGCGCCATTTCTTCGCCAATTCCAGCGGTGCGGTCCAGCCCCTGCGCCGAAAAGCGAAATCCGCGCGTTGAAGCCGGTAGATCGTAGCCGATAAATGAACTGCCCTGTGCCAGCGCCGCCAGCACCATCTTGCGGTCGGCGGGCAGGCTGCCGCTCAGCTTTTCGGGAACCAGCAAATGATTATTGATCCCGCGAAAATGGAATGCGTAGGGGAACACGCGCCGCCGCACCGGGCCAATCGTCTTGTGATAAGCGTGTGCGTCGGCCCCGCCAATGGCGACGATACGCTTGCCGCTCGCAGTCAGTTCATCCCACAGCTTGAGCGTTTCGGGCTGCGGCCGGCGGGCGATGAACTGCGGAAACATAATATGGAACAGCATCGCCGGCATCGAGCGCGCCGCGGTCTTGATCTCGCTAAACCCATTCCACAACTCGATCCCTGTAAATCCGTCCACGCTCCAATCATCCCAGGTGATGTCTTCCAGCTTCAGGGCCGCCATCGCCGGGTCGTTGGGATGCGCAATAAAGGTCAGCCCGCCGGACTGTCGCGCCTGGTTGATTAACTGCTGCGGGTCGCTCGCGTACGTGGTCAGTTCGCGCCCGGCGCCTACCACCAGCAGGTGGTTCTTTTGCGGGTCGCGCGTGCGGTCGTGCACTTCTTCACCAATCAGCATCAATGAACGGCGGCCGTCTTTCTGGTAATACCCATCCAGGCCATTCACCAGCACGTTATGGTCGGTGATGATGACCACATCAATGCCGGTTTGCAGGGCCGCGGCGCCGATCTCGGCATGGCTGCCTTCGCCATCCGAGTAGGTAGTGTGCATGTGGATGTTCGCGGTGATCTCTTCCATTTTTCCAATCGAGATTGACGGATTCCAGGAAAGAACGGTATAATCTGCCCTGCTTTCTAAACATTCGGAGGAAAACAAGTGGCTACTTACCTGGATATTGCCTTGATTATAACGTCAATTGCGCTGATCACCAGCGTGGTCTTGCAGAACAAAGGCGTCGGCCTCGGCGGCCTCACCGGCCAGGATACCAGCGGTGTGGTTTCCACCCGGCGCGGTATCGAACGCACCCTTTTCTACATCACCATCGGGCTGAGCGTTCTGTTCTTCATCCTGACCCTTACCGTGATTTTGGTCAGCGGGCGATAATCTGCGTTTTCCAACGCGTGCAGTACTCCAATCCCAAAACGTTGTAACCAGGGCGACTCGCCTGAAAACAGGGGAGGTCGCCCTTTTCATTTTGAGGCTATGAACAAATTACGCTGGCAACTGATCATCCTGTTACTGACTGGCCTGGTAGTTGGCGTTCTGCTGATCGCCGAACAGCCGGGCGAACGGTTGACGCCGTTTTCGACACCGGAACCGGAGCAGGGGGGCATCTACACGGAAGCGCTCGTCGGGTCGATCCAGCGTCTGAACCCATTGTTTGACACCTACAACGCCGCCGACCGCGATGTCGACCGCCTGATCTTTAGCGGCCTGGTGCGCTTTGACTCGCGCGGATTGCCCACCGCTGACCTGGCGGAGACCTGGGGTGTGTCTGAAGATGGTCTGCTTTACAACTTTACCCTGCGCGAAGGCTTGAAGTGGCACGACGGCCAGGATCTGACCGCCGAAGACATCATCTTCACCTATTCGCTCCTCACCGAAGACAGCGATTTCATCCCTGCCGATTTGCGTGATTTCTGGTCCGGTATCGAAATCAATGGCGAAGGGCGGCAGGTGCAGTTCAAGCTGCCCGAGCCGTTCGCGCCGTTTATGGATTATCTGGCGCTTGGCATCCTTCCGCAGCACCTGTTGGGCGCGCTTCCCGTGGATGAGATTGTCAATAGCCCGTTCAACTTGCAGCCCATCGGCAGCGGCCCGTTTCGCTTTGAGCGCGCGATGGTTGAAGGTGACCAGGTGAATGGCGTTGTCCTGCGCCGTTTTGACGAATACTACGGCCAGGCGCCTTTTCTCGATCAGGTCATCTTCCGCTACTACCCCGATTCCGCCGCGGCGCTGGCCGCTTACCAGGAAGGTCAGGTGCAGGGCATCAGCCAGATCGGCAGCGATGTACTCCAGCGCGCGCTGATCGAGCCGCAGTTAGCCATTTACACCGGCCGCAAACCCGAACAGGCCATGGTGCTCTTCAACCTCAAGAACCAGCAGGCCGCCTTCCTCGAAGAAGCGGAAGTGCGCCGCGCATTATTCATGGGCATCAACCGCCAGGCCATCATTGACCGCATCCTCGGCAGCCAGGCCATCATCGCCGACGGGCCGGTTTTCCCGGGCACCTGGGCCTACCTGGACGGCCTCAAGCGCCAGGGGTATGACCCGGATGGCGCGCGCACGCTCCTCTCCGAGTCTGGTTACATTTTGGGCGAAGAAAATTCCACCGTACGCGCCAAAGAAGGCGCGGAACTGGCCTTCACCCTGCTCTATCCGGATGATGACCAGCACAAAGCCGTCGCTGAAGCCCTGCAAGCCTACTGGAAGGACCTCGGCGTGCAGGTCGACCTGGAGCCTGTGCCTTACGACCAGTTGGTTGGAGAACGGCTGCAAAGCCGCGATTTTGAAGCCGCGCTGGTCGATCTCAACTTCACGCGCTCGCCAGACCCTGATCCCTATCCCTTCTGGGATTCGATGCAGGCGACCAATGGGCAAAACTATACCCAGTGGAACAACAAAGTCGCCTCCGAATATCTCGAAGCCGCGCGCGTCACTACCGATCTGGCGGAACGCACACGCCTGTATCGCAACTTTCAGGTGATTTTTACCGAGGATCTTCCCGCGCTCCCGCTGTACTATCCGGTCTATAATTATGGTGTCAGCAAGCAGGTGCTGGGCGTCAGCATGGGCCCGCTGGTCGATTCGAGCGACCGCTTCAGCACCGTCACCGCTTGGCATATTCTCAATGCCCCCGCAGCCTCGGTGAGTACTCAGGGCTCCGGAAATTAATCAATAAAAGGTGATCGCGAGGTTCTGAAACGCCCTTGTGGTCCCCTGGGATCACAAGGGCGTATTTCTTTCTGACGGATCGAATAGATCGAAAGGGTGGCCGGGTATGGCGCAGCTCTTACAGCAAGATTGGCATGTTCTCCGCGAGGGGTCGGAAGACCTCGAACGGTTTGTCCTGGCGCAGGATCTCTACTGGCCGCTGACCCGTAGCGTGGGCGGCCCGCACGCTCTGACCCAGTTTTCGCTGGGTACGCTGGCGCTCAGCGCCCGGCGACTTTCCGCGGTGCGCTGGCCGCCGGAGCAGCAGGCCGAGCTTGACCGGCTGCTGGCCGGTATTGCCAGCGTACAAAAACAGTGGCAGGTCAATTGGGCGCGCAAAGCCGGGCACGAGTACAGCGCGCGGCTGCGCCTGTGGCAAGATGCCCTGGTCGAGATGCTCAGCGATCAACTTGGCGGCATTGGCGGCTACGCCTCAAATGCGCGCTGGCGGGCGATGCTGCACCTGTTGGAGCACCAATCTGGCGCCCAGCCGCAGGCCGTGGAGCTCGAAGCACTGGCCATACTCGACTCACGCCTGCGCGCCGTCACCCGGCCGGGGCCATTCTTGTGGGAGCCGGAAGTCGAAACTGCGTTTCCAGCCAATCCATTCTGGTATCTGTATGTAACCTTCCCTGGACGGGCATAAATATGGCGGCATTCTATACGCGCGGTGGTGATGAAGGCTTTACCGGGCTGCTCGGTGAGGGGCGCGTCCCCAAGTATGACGCGGTGATGGAAGCACTGGGCGCGGTCGATGAAACCAGCGCCTGCCTGGGCCTGGCCCGCTCGCTGTGCCAGTCTGCGGAAGTGCGTGAGATGGTGAAGACCATCCAGCGCCAGTTATACGGGGTGATGGCCGAAGTGGCGGCTACGCCGGAGAACGCCGAGAAGTTCCGCAGCATCACCGCCGAACACGTCGCCTGGCTGGAAGAGCAGACCGCGCGCGTGCAGCAGCTGGCCCCGCCCCCCAAAGATTTTATCCTGCCCGGTGACACGCAGTCCGGCGCGGCCCTGGACCTGGCGCGCACCGTGGTG
>DATCUC010000076.1:0-1605 GCA_036567625.1 Anaerolineaceae bacterium
GCCGCCGCCGGGACGATCTTCGCGTGGTCGAGCAATATTGACACGGATTTCGCGTCGCCCAAGCGCCTTGCCGTCAAACAACTGGATGGCTTTTTCGGCTTCCGCCTGCGAGGCCATCGTTACAAAAGCAAACCCCTTCGAATTGCCAGTCTCACGATCTTTGATCACTTCCACGGCTTCTACAGTTCCTGCCTGGGCGAACATCGTGCGCAGCTCTTCTTCGGTGGTGTTGTAGGGCAGGTTCCCTACATACAATTTGGATTCCATCCTGGCTCCTTATCCCGGATACTGAAAAAACGCCCTCGTCTCTTCGACGCGGTCACAAAACGCGCCATATCGCATATGGCGTGAAATTATTATACCAACTTTGTAAAGGAATACTACCGGGAAAATTCGTTTTTCCCAAAAATATTCATTTTTGATTTAGATTTCATCCACCGGGTAGACCCGCCCGCGCTTGATCACCATTTGCGCCAGGTTGGTGCCAAACCGGTACCCCAGGTGGCGGTAGTCGTCCACCTTCAGCACCAGCAAGTCGGCTTGTTTGCCCTCTTCGATCGAGCCAATGCGCCCGGCCTGTCCAATCGCCGCCGCGCCGTTGATCGTGGCTGCGGCAATCGCCTGGGCCGGGGTCAGCCGCAGATAGCGGCAGGCCAAGGCGATGACGAACTGCATGTTCTCGCACCAGCCAGTGCCGGGGTTGAGGTCTGAGGCAATGGCCAGCGTGCCGCCCGCCGCCAGGATTTCCCGCGCCGGGGTGTAATGTGGGTCCGCCAGCCCAAACGGCGTGCAGGGCAGCGATACGGCCACCGTGTCCGCTGCCGCCAGCGCGCGCATATCTTCCGCCGATGTCTTCACCAGGTGATCGGCGGAAACCGCGCCGAGTTCGGCGGCCAGGCTGGCGCCGCCCAGGTTGTCAAACTCATCGGCATGGATCTTGAGCGGAAAACCCAGCCCCCGCGCCGCTTCCAGCACGCGGCGCGACTGCGCCAGGGTGAATGCGCCAGTTTCGCAGAAAATATCGACGAACGGCAGCGGCCTGTCCGCGGCGTTTTCGGCCCACCAGGCAGCCAGCGCGGGGAGCTGCTCGCGGCAGACCACCTCGGTGTAGGCGTCCGGGTCGTTGGCATATTCGGGGGCGATGGCGTGCGCGCCCAGGTAGGTGGGCGCGATCTCCAGCGGCCCGCGCCGGTCAATCTCCAGCAGGGTTTGCATCTGGCGCAGTTCGCTGGAGAATTCCAGCCCGTAGCCGGTCTTGGCTTCGGCGGTGGTGGTGCCGTGGCGGAACAGCGCCAGCGCGCGCGGCAGGGTTTCGGCCAGCAGCGCTTCAGGGCTGGCCCTGCGCGTGGCGTGCACGGTGGAGAGGATGCCGCCGCCCGCCGCCTGGATTTCCAGGTAAGTCTTGCCTTCCAGGCGCATCTCAAACTCCGCGGCGCGGTTGCCGGCCCACACCAGGTGCGTGTGCGGGTCAACAAACCCGGGCAGCACCACGTTCCCGCCCGCGTCCAGCCGCGGCTCGTCGGGGTAGGTGGCCAGCAAGTCCGCTGCCGCGCCCACCGCCGCGATCTGTCCGTCGCGCACCAGCACCGCGCCATCGGCGATAAG
>DATCUC010000077.1:0-9548 GCA_036567625.1 Anaerolineaceae bacterium
CTGCCGCGCGGCGCATGGGCCTGGACGGCCGCGCGTACGTGATCCGGCATTTCCACCGCTCAGCGCTCACCCAAAAGCTCGCCAATGTGATGGAAGAAATGGGGCGTATGAATGGCTGAAACTGTTTTGGTCGTGGAAGATGATATTTCTTTGCAAGAAACACTGGCGTATAACCTGAAACGCCAGGGATACACAGTCGAAATTGCCGGAGATGGTCCGGGCGGAATCGAAATTGCCCGGCGCGCGCGACCTGACCTGATCCTGCTGGATATTATGCTGCCTGGCATGGATGGCTTTGAGGTGTGCCGCTTGCTACGGCAGGAAATAAACACGCCCATTCTGATGCTCACCGCCCGAGATGATGAAATCGACCGGGTGGTGGGGCTGGAAGTTGGCGCTGATGACTACATCGTTAAGCCCTTCAGCATGCGCGAGCTGATGGCGCGGGTGAAGGCCATGCTGCGCCGTGTGCGCTTGATCCGCGAGGAATCGGCCCCCCCAGCGACTGCTGCGCCCGCCATGCCGCTGTTACGCTTTGGCGACCTGGAATTTGACCCGGCCCGCCGGGAAATTCGCCGTAATGGACTCCCGTTAGCACTTAAGCCCAAAGAGTATGAATTGTTTGTCTACCTGGCGCAGCACCCCGGGCAGGCGCTTTCGCGCGATACCATTCTGGAACAGGTGTGGGGCTGGGACTTTGATGGGGAAAGCCGTACCGTGGACGTTCATATTCACTGGCTGCGTGAGAAAATAGAAGATGTGCCGGACACCCCGCGGCGGATCGTCACCGTGCGCGGCGCCGGTTACCGTTTCGAGGGGTGAACCTATGAAATCTATGCGCTGGCGGTTTTTTCTTCCGTATTTCGGAGTGCTGGCCGCAGTGCTGATTGGGTTAAGCCTGTACCTGCCGGCCACGCTGCGCAGCTTTGTCACCGACCAGTGGCGCTCAAACTTGCTATCCGAGGCGCGGCTGGTTGCGCTGCAGTCCGCGGAAAGCCTGCGGCTAGACACGCCATCCGGAGACCTGGCGGAGTTCATGAAACAGCAAAGCCAATTGCTCGACGCGCGGGTGACGCTGATCCGCGCCGATGGAGTGGTGATTGCCGACTCTGCGGCCGACCCGGCTGAAATGGAGAATCACGCTGACCGGCCAGAAGTTCGCGCCGCCCTGGCGGGAACCGAAAGCACGCAGATGCGCGTCAGCAGCACCCTGGGTGGAGAGATGCTCTATGCCGCCGTACCCGTGCGCGCCGGCGGGCAGGTGATCGGCTGCACGCGGCTGGCTGTTGATGCCAGCGCCGTTACTGCGAATATCGCCCTCATCCAGCGCCGGCTGACGACCTTTACACTGGTGGTCATCCTGGCGGCCGCGGTGCTGACATTTTTACTGACCGAGTATACGATTCGCCCGCTGCACCGGCTGACCGGCGCGGCGCGCCAGATGAGCGCCGGCAGCTTTCCACAGTTGGAAGCCCGGCGCGGCAGCCGCGATGAAATTGCGATCCTCGAGCACACGTTCAACGAAATGAGCGCGCAGATTCGAGGCAAAATTGAGGAATTGGAGATCGAGCGCGCGAAGCTCGATTCCGTACTGGCGAATATGACCGACGGCGTGCTGATCGTTGACCCGGATGACCGCGTATCGCTCATTAACCCGGCAGCCGCAGGAATCCTCAATTTTGAAACCGAGCATGTGCACGACCGGACCCTGATCGAAGTCGGCCGCCAGTACCAGTTGGTTGACCTGTTGCAGCGCACCCGCCGCGATGGAAAAACCAATACCATCACGCTGGAGGCCAACCAGGGGCGGGCGTTTATCCAGGCGGTTGCGAGCCCGTTGAGCCAGCAGGCAGCCAGCAGCGTGTTGATCCTTTTGCAGGATTTCACCCGCCTCAGGCGGTTGGAAACGGTGCGGCGTGACTTCGTCAGCAATGTTTCGCATGAGCTGCGTACGCCGCTGGCCGCCCTGAAATCACTGGTAGAAACCTTGCAGGAAGGCGCAATCGACGACCCTCCGGCTGCGCAGCGCTTCTTACAGCGTATGGATTATGAAATCGACAATCTGATCCAGATGGTGCAGGAACTGCTCGAACTGGCTAAGATCGAATCGGGCCGGGTACCGCTGGAAAAAGAAGCGATCAGTCCGAGGGAACTGGTGCGAAAAGCGGTTGAGCGCATGCAGTTACAAGCAGAGCGCGCCGGGTTGACTCTCAGTATTGATCTTCCGGCGGACCTGCCGCCCGTGCTGGTTGACCGCGCCCGCATGGAGCAGGTGCTCGTCAACCTGGTGCATAATGCCATCAAATTCACTCCCCCGGGAGGGAAGATTGGCCTGAGAGCCGCCCGCGAAGCCGCGGTGGTGACCTTCGCGGTGAGTGACACCGGCGCCGGAATCGCTCCGGTGGATCTCAGCCGCATTTTCGAGCGTTTTTATAAGACCGACCCGGCGCGGTCTGGCGGTGGAACGGGACTGGGCCTATCCATTGCGCGGCATCTGGTAGAAGCACACGGTGGGCGCATCTGGGCAGAGAGCCAGTTGAAAACCGGCAGCACATTCTTCTTCACGCTGCCTTTGGCGGCAGGGCAGAAGGATTCGTTAACCGAATCTTAACCAACTCTTTAAAGAGCCTTAACCCCCCGTTCTGCGGCGCTTAATCGATGGCTGCTAAGATGGGTTCATGAGAAATCACATGAACCCATTGTTTTTACGCACCAAAGGAGAAAATATGCGTCGCCCGATTTTTGCTCTTCTGTCAATCTTCATCCTTGCATCGATGTTGCTGGCAGCTTGCGGTTCAACAGCGACCACACAGGCCCCTGCCGCCACTTCAGTTTCGGCAGCTGCGACGGAGTTACCGGCAGTTACCGATGCCCCTGCGGCAACTTCAACTTCGGCAGCTGCCACGGAGTTACCGGCAGTTACCGATTTCCCCGCCGCGACCGCTGCGCCGGCGGTTGAAGGTATAGTATTACCAGAAGTCGATCCCAGCAGCCTGAGCGGTGACATCAACGCCGCAGGCAGCTCTACCGTGTATCCATTAATCGAAGCCATCGCCGAGAACTTCAACGCCGACGGATTTGAGGGAATGGGGACTGTCAATATTGCCAGCGTGGGTACCGGCGGCGGTTTTGAACGCTTCTGCACCACCGGCGAGACGGATATCGCCAACGCCAGCCGCGCAATGAAAGACAGTGAAGCCGAAGCCTGCGCCGCTCTCAGCACGCCACGCACGCCGATCGAGTTCCGGGTTGGCACGGATGCCATTGCCGTGGTGGTCAGCAAGGAAAATACCTTCCTCACCAATGTGACGATGGAACAACTGGCAATGATCTTCACCGACAAAGCCGAAAAATGGTCGGATGTCGACCCTTCCTGGCCGGCTGAGCCGATCCTGCGCTTCACTCCCGGCACCGACAGCGGCACATTCGATTTCTTTGTCGAGACCGTGATCCAGAAACCGGCAAAAATCGAAAAACTGGAAGACGCAAAAGCCCTGGCCCTGTCAGCGAAAAACCTGCAAACCAGCGAGGATGACAATGTGCTGGTGCAGGGGATCGAGGGCAGCCCGTACGCAATCGGTTACTTTGGCTTCGCGTACTTCCAGGAAAATCAGAGCAACCTGACTGCCGTGAGCGTAGATGGCGTGACCCCTGATTTTGACACCGCAGAAAGCGGCGAGTACGCCCTGTCGCGCCCACTGTACCTCTACTCAGATGCGAACGTGATGGCCGAAAAACCGCAGGTAGCCGCCTTTATCAACTACTTCCTGACCAATGTCAACGATGTGATCGGCGATGTGGGATACTTCCCGGCCAGCGAAGAAGCGCTCAACCAATCTCGACAGGCCTGGCTGGACGCAGTGGGGCAATAAATACCAGGTCACAACGTTATAACCGGCCGATCAACCCGATGGTTGGCCGGCCGGCAAAATGTCAGTGAGCCCATGGAAAACATGCTAAGAAAAAACCTCGTGAACAAAGCGGCCGGTGAAAAAAAGCAATTGCCGGCCCAGGCCCGTTTATGGAAGAAACCCCGGCGTGGAGAAGCTGTTATCCATGCGTTTTTGTTTATTTGCGGCGCAGTTTCCATTTTGACTACGCTGGGCATCATCTACGAATTGGGAAAAGAGGCGCTGTTATTCTTTGGCAGCCCCGAAGTGAAATTGTTAGACTTCTTAACTCAGACAACCTGGCAGCCCTCGATTGGCAAATTTGGCGTGCTGCCCCTGGTCAACGCGACGCTGATGACCACCGTATTCGCGATGATTATCGCCCTGCCGGTGGGACTGGGAGCGGCGGTCTACCTGAGCGAATACGCCAGTACCCGAACACGCGCTACCCTCAAGCCCATTCTGGAAATTCTGGCTGGCATCCCCAGCGTGGTATATGGTTACTTTGCATTGACCTTTATGACCCCGCTGTTGCGTGGAATTTTTGGCGCAGCCCAGGTACAGGTGTACAACACGCTTTCGGCCGGGCTGGTGATGGGCATCATGATCTTGCCCCTGGTGAGTTCGATGAGTGAAGACGCGCTCAGCGCCGTACCGCGCTCGCTACGAGAAGGTGGTTATGCCCTGGGCGGTACGCGCTTTGAGGTAACACGAAAAATTGTCGTACCTGCCGCCCTGTCGGGAATCGTGGCGGCGTTCATCATCGCCATCTCGCGCGCCATCGGCGAAACCATGATTGTCGCGCTGGCAGCCGGCTCCGGCCCCGCCTTCACCCTCAATCCGTTCAAGGCTGCCGAAACCATGACGGGGTACATAGTACGCATCAGCGGCGGCGATCTGGCTTATGACACACCCGATTACAACAGTATTTTTGCCATCGGCTTGCTGCTGTTTCTGATCACGCTGGTGCTCAACCTGGTTAGTCGTTACCTGGTAGGAAAATACCGCGAGGTGTACGAATGAACCGCGCCCCACATAAATCTGCTCAGGCAGCCTCCCCGCATTTGCTTGCCCGACACCGCGCTGGAAGGCTGTGGAAAACCGGCTTTTCGTTGTCAATTTTGTTCGGGCTAATTGCTCTGGCCGCCTTGTTATTCAATGTTATCGATCAATCCGCCGGGCTGCTGGTGACTGCCAACAAAGTCGATCCCTCGACCCTGGCGGAAAAACCGCTTGAAGAGTTGAGCGTGAAAGAACTGACGCAAATTCTCAAGAGCAATCTCTCCAACAACCGCATCAAGACCATCGAACGCAACGGGGTGCTGATGGGGCGCACCCAGGCAGAGCTACTTGAGCTGATCGATGAGCAGATCGTCAAGCCTGAAGTAATTGCGAGTTACCACCTGTTTGAATCGCTGCGCCATGAGACAGAAATCCGGCAACAAGCGCTTGGCAAAAACCCGGATGCACGGATAGAGTGGAAAATCTGGCTCAACTGGCATTTTCTTACGAACGTAATGTCAAGTAACGCGCAATATGCCGGGGTGCGCACCGCGCTGCTGGGCTCGCTGTTCTTGATCGCGGTCAGCATCCTGATGGCCTTCCCGATCGGCGTTGGCGCAGCGATCTATCTGGAGGAATACTCCGACCGCCGCTTGCGAATCAATCGGATCATCCAGACCAATATCGATAACCTGGCCGGCGTGCCTTCCATTGTTTACGGCATCCTCGGGCTGGCAATCTTCGTGCGCGCGCTCAGTCCGCTGACCAGCGGAGTCATTTTTGGCGTAGAAGGCGGCAACGGGCGCACCATTCTCTCCGCGGCGCTGACGATGGCCCTGCTGATTCTGCCGGTGATCATCATCAACGCGCAGGAGGCAATCCGGGCTGTGCCGTCCTCGCTGCGGCAGGCAGCCTATGGCCTGGGAGCAACGCGCTGGCAGACCATCTGGCATCACGTACTGCCGTACGCAATGCCTGGTATTTTGACCGGCTCGATCCTGGCCGTTTCGCGGGCAATCGGTGAAACCGCGCCGCTGATTGTTGTGGGCGCCGCAACCTTTATCACCCAGGATCCAAATGGTGTGTTTTCCCGCTTTACAGCCCTCCCTATTCAAATTTATAATTGGACTACCAGACCGCAGCCGGAGTTCCGCAATATCGCCGCGGCTGCTATCCTGGTGCTGCTGCTCAGCTTGCTTTCCATGAATGCAGTAGCCATCCTCTTACGCAATAAATTCAGTCGACGGTAACCGGTATGCAAACTACCCTCGATCAACAAGATCACACCCCAATTATTGAGGCCAGGGATACGCACCTGTATTACGGCAAGTTCCGCGCGGTCAAAGAATTCGATCTTAAAGTCCAGCCGCGCAAGATTACGGCCATCATCGGGCCGTCGGGCTGTGGAAAGAGCACGGTTCTGCGCTCATTCAACCGCATGAACGATTTTGTTCCCAGCTTCCGCCTGGAAGGCGAGGTGCTGTTTCACAATCAGAATATTTACGCTCCTGAGATCGACCCGGTTTTCATTCGCGGGCAGATTGGAATGGTTTTTCAAAAGCCAAACCCGTTTCCCAAATCGATTTACGAAAACGTGGCCTGGGGCGCGCGGATCAATGGCATTAAGGGCAACATGGATGAACTGGTAGAGCGTACGCTGCGCCAAGCTGCCCTGTGGGACGAGGTCAAAGACGGCCTGAAAAATAGCGCGCTTTCGCTATCAGGCGGCCAGCAGCAGCGATTGTGCATTGCGCGGGCGCTGGCCGTGCAGCCAGAGATAATCCTCATGGATGAGCCGTGTTCGGCGCTCGACCCGATTGCCACGCTGAAGATCGAAGAACTGATGCGCGAATTATCCGTGAATTACACGATCATCATCGTGACCCATAACATGCAGCAGGCCGCTCGCGCCTCAGACATGACCGCGTTCTTTACCATGGATGAGGATCGCGCGGGGATCATGGTAGAATATGATCAGACTTCGAAATTGTTCACTACTCCGCGCGACCAGCGGACGGAAGATTACATCACCGGGCGCTATGGCTAAAACATTGTGAAGTGAGGTTGTGATGGCACGCGATACCTTAGACCGCAATATGCGCCAGATTCAGGACGAAGTACTGCTGTTGGGCAGCATGGTGGAAGAAGCTCTGCTCAACGCCATGAACGCCCTCAAGCGGCGCGATATCCCGGCGGCCCGAGAAATATTCGAATCAGACCGTAATATTAACGAAAAACGCTACGCGATTGAAAATGCGATCCTGATTATCATTGCCACCCAGCAGCCAATGGCGCGCGATCTGCGCATGCTGGCCGCCGTGTTGGAAGTGACCACCGAACTCGAACGCATGGGCGATTACGCCAAGGGCATCGCCAAGGTGGTGATCAAGCTGCGCGATGTTGAGGTTACTATCCCCTTCCGCGAGTTAAACGAGATGGCCGACCGCGGGCTGGCTATGCTGAAGCGCTCATTGAGCGCGTTCATCGAGGGCAACCCGGTGGAAGCGGCAGCCATTCCGTTGGATGATGACGCGGTTGATCATCTGTATAACAAAGTCCACCGCATCCTGGTAGATGCGATGATCGCTAACCCGGCGACAATCGATTACGCGAACCTGTTGATGTGGGTGGCCCATAACCTGGAACGCCTGGCGGACCGGGTGACAAATATTTGCGAGCGCACCATGTTCATCGCCACCGGCGAATTGATGGAGATGGACCTGTCGACTGACGAATTTGACGAGGACGACGAGGAGCAGTAAACCGCCGGCCATCAACGCAGCCGAAGCATGGAAAATTCCTTCGCAGAAAATGCTATAATTTTGACAAGAAATCCATAGATTCTGCGAGGCGCTATGCTCCCTACCAACCAGTACCCGGGGAAATTGATCGTCGTCGAGGGGATTGACGGCAGCGGAAAATCCACGCAGATTGACCTGCTGACCAAATGGCTGCGCCGCCAGGGGAGAAGCGTCTATTTCAGCGAATGGAACTCCTCAGAACTGGTGAAGAGCACCACGCGCCTGGCCAAGTCGGAAAAACTATTCACCCCAACCACGTTTAGCCTGCTGCAGGCTACCGATTTTGCCGACCGCTGGGAAAACCGCATTTTGCCAATGCTCAAGGCCGGGGTGATTGTGCTGGCCGACCGCTATACCTTCACCGCTTTTGCGCGTGACGTGGCGCGCGGGGTTGATCCGGCCTGGGTACGCAACCTGTATTCCTTTGCCGCGCGGCCGGATATGGCGCTGTACTTCTCCGTGCCGCTGGACGTGGCCGTCGAACGTATTCTATCGGCGCGGGCCAAGATCAAATATTATGAAGCCGGGATGGACCTGGGTCTGTCAGACAGCAAAACCACCAGCTTTCGTCTGTTTCAACAACGCATTGTGGACGAGTATGACCGGATGATCCATGAATTCGGCTTTACCGTGATCGACGGCACGCAAACGGTTCAAAACCAGCAAAAAATGGTGCGGCAGTTGGTGCGCAAGGGCCTGCAGGGCTGGGAAGGGCTGCCGAACCCGGCAGTGGTACGGCGGAAAAGTTGGCGCAAGAAGATCGAAGAAGTGGCCAGCACGTTGAACCGGCGAGACGAACAATGAAAACAATAGAGTTTTACGGGGCTGGTTTTCCGTATCACCCGGTGAGCGAGTTACCGGGCAGCCTGTTCGTGCTCGAAGGCACAGACGGCGTGGGCCGCTCGACGCAGATCACGCTGCTGCGCGGCTGGCTGGAGGGCGAAGGCTATGCGGTGTCAGACACCGGCCTTAATCGTTCGCCACTGACCCAGCCGGGGCTGGACGCGGCCAAGAGCGGGCACACGCTCAGCCGCCTGACGATGAGCCTGTTCTATGCCACCGACTTTGCCGACCGGCTGGAAAATCAGATCATACCGGCGCTCAAAGCGGGCTTTACCGTGCTGTCTGACCGCTATTTCTATTCCACCATCGCGCGCGACGTATTGCGCGGCGCGGACCCGGATTGGGTGCGCAGCATGTATGGATTTGCGCTCAAACCCACGCATGTTTTTTACTTACGCGCGGATCTGCCGCACCTGCTGGCCCGCACCGTCCACGGCGCCGGATTTGACTACTGGGAATCGGGGATGGATATTCGCTGCGCCGATAACCTGTACGACAGCTTTGTCGCCTATCAGACGCGCATGATTGAGCAGTTCGACCGCATTGCCGAAGAATACCAGATGACGGTGATCGACGCCAACCAGCCGATTGATGACGTGTTTGAAGCACTGCGGCGCGCGATCCGCGGCTTGATCACCCAGGAAGGCTCGTGAGGCTGCCATCTTCCAGACCAAAGGGGCAACATGAAAGCAGCAGTAGATGAAAGCATTTGCGTATTTGGCAGCGGCGTGATCCTGCGGCATATCACCGCGCTGCGGGCTGAGATCAATGGGGTGCGCCAGGCGCAGGATATTGAGTATATTCACCGCATGCGCGTGGCCTCGCGCCGGCTGCGCACGGCCTTGCCCCTCTTCCGTGCCTGTACCAGCGCAAAAAAACTGGATGCCTGGGAAAAAGATATTCGCGCCATCACGCGCGCGCTGGGCGCGGCGCGCGACGCTGACGTGCAGTTGGATTTGCTGGCCAGGGTAACCCGGCAAGCCGCCCAATCCGCGTATCGATCCGGGCTGCG
>DATCUC010000078.1:0-7980 GCA_036567625.1 Anaerolineaceae bacterium
CGGCGCGGTGCGCGGCCACTGCCTGCTCCAGGCGTTCTTCGGCGCTGCCGCCTGGGCTGCGTTGCTCGATCTCATCCAGTTTGCGCAGCACATCTGCCCCGGCGGTGAGCAGTTCCGCGCGCTGCACCGGGTAATCTTCCGCCGGGATCTTGCCCAACGAGTTATCAAAATCCAGTTCCTGCAGGGCGGTCAGCAGCCGGTCGCGTTCGGCCAGCAGCGTTGAACGCACATGATCGGCCTGCGAGGTGGCTTGGGGCTTGTGCTCCACCAGCCGGGCCGTCGCCGCGCGCGAGAAAAACGGGCGGCTGATAAAGATGCTCACCAGCAGCGCCAGAGCAATGATTAAGAACAATGAACCCAAATCTACGGATGCCATGCGATTCGCCTTCCCTGCGACCTCAGTCAATCATCGGATCAAGAATTTTTTGAATGTCCTCAATCGACAGAAATGGGCCAACCTGCACATAGGCCAGTTTGCCTTCCTGGTCGATAAAATACGTTTCGGGTACGCCCGTGATGCGGAACATATCACCGATTTTGGTGCGCAGGTCCGGGCCGTTGGGATAGGTGATGTTAAATTTCGCCAGGTATTCTTTGGCCTGCGGTTCGGTATCGGTCCAATCGACGCCCAGGAACACCACCTGGCCGGTGCCTTTGTACATCTGCCAGGCCTGCTCCAGCTCGGCGGCTTCCTGCTCGCACGGCTTGCACCACGAAGCCCAGAAGTTGAGCACCACCACCTTGCCCTTTAGATCGGCCGTGTTGATCTTCTGGCCGTCAAAGGTGATCAGGCTAATCTCCGGCACTTGCTGCCCAACGGTGATCGGGCCGGCGGAAGTATTCACCAACTGCTTGCCGATCAAAACCAGGAAGGCCACCAGCAGGGTGAATGATGTAATGTAGATCCACAGCGGCAGCGGGCGCCTTTGCGCGGCAGGTTTCGGTTCAAGGTTCTCCATGAGGGCTTTTCTCCGTTCTCCAAACGCGGTGAACTAACCGCGCTTCTTCAATTCTTCTTCGATGCGTTTCAAGTAATCCGGGTCGGCGGCCGGTTTCGCGCTCTGCGGCGCGGATGCTGTCTGCGCCGGGTGTTTGACCATGCGGCGCAGCACCGATACCAGCACGCCAACCGCGCCCAGCAGCGCCACGGGAATAATCACGTAAAAAACCCAGTTGAACCCCTGCGCCGGCGGAGCCGCCAGCACGCGGTCGCCGTACTGCATCACAAAATAATCGCGCACCTGCTGGTCTGTCCAGCCCAGGGCCAGTTTCTCGCGGATCAGGTCGCGCCATTGGGCGCAGGCTTGCGTGGGGCACACATCCAGCGGGGTATTCTCGCACACCGGGCAGTACAGCTCATGCGCCACCCGGTTGACATCGTCATCCGTCACCGGCGGCGGTGGGGTTTGCGCGGAAACACCGGCAGCCAGCGCCAGGGCGGCGGCCAGGACAATGATTTGAGTCATGAGTACAGTCCGAAGTTTCATCACTGTTCTTTCACCTGAAAACCATTTCTTTCGATGACATGGGTTTGTCAAAAGCTGCTTTTTTTGTTTTAATACCGAAATGAAAACATTTTTCCGAATTGCCGCGCTGCTGGTTTGCGCCTGCCTGCTGCTGTCACCGCTCCCCGTCCGCGCCGCTCCAGCACCGCGGCCAGAGTGTGCTTACAACCCGGCCGTCGCTGAAATCCTGGGGCGCACTTCCGGCCAGCGCTGGCTGGATTGGGTTGAAAAGCTTTCGGGAAAGCAGTTCGTCACGATTGACGGCGATCCCTTTTCGATCACTTCGCGCGATACGCAGTCGATGTTCTCCGGGCGGGAGAACGCCCGCGCTTTTGACTACGTCGAGCAGACTGTGCGTTCCTGGGTGGATGCGGACCAGATCGAGAAAGACGCGTATTCCGAAATGAATGGCCTGCCCTGGTACAACCTGATCGTCACCTTCCCCGGCAAAGTCTATCCGGATGAAATTGTGGTGCTGGCCGGTCACCTGGACAGCAAATCCGAAACCAAGCCGCTCACCCAGGCCCCCGGCGCAGATGACAACGCCACCGGCGCCGCCGCCCTGCTGGAAGCCGTGCGTATCTTTCGCGACTACCGCTTTGAGCGCACGGTACAGGTCATCTTCTTCACCGGAGAAGAATGGGGCATGCTGGGCAGCAGCGCCTACGTCGAAGACCACGACGTCAGCAAGATCGTCGCCGTATTCAACATGGATATGTTCGGCTTCGACGGCGACGGCGACCGCTGCTTCGAGATCCACGCCGGCAAGCTGCCCGCGTCGATGCGCGCGGCAAACTGCGTCACCCAGGGCATTGATGCCTACAACCTGGACCTGCACGCCGAGGTGGTGCAGGATGGGGCGCGCGGCTTTTCGGATCACGGCAGCTTCTGGCAGGTGGACACAGGCGCGGTGCTGCTGATGGAAAACTTCTTCCGTCAGGACGTTCCGGGGGGCTGTGGCTGGCAGGATGCAAACCCCAACTACCATTCCACCACTGACACCGTTGAGGCACTCAGCGTATCCTACGGGTTCGACATCGCCCGCGCGGGCATTGCCGCTGCCGCCGGGCTGGCTGGCGCGCAGCGACCGGTCCTGCGCTGGAACAACATCTGGAAAAGTTATTAATGTGCAGGGGAATTGCTGGTCGACCAACCGCATCCCCGCCGCTGGGCGGGGATGCGCAAAAAACGACTAGGCTTTGGCCGGCTCGCGCTGGCGCGCGCGGGCGGGCACTTTTTCACGCTCGGCTTCCGGGTCTTTGTCCGGCCAGGCCGCGACCATTGTACCCACGATGAACACCAGGGCGCCAATCCACAGCCAGTTGACCAGCGGGTTGTGATACACCTTAAAGGTGGCCGCCTGATCGGAGAACTGCTGCCAGTCTACCAGGATGATGTACAGATCATCTTCCATGGTGCTGCGCACGCCTGGAATGGTCATCGGCTGCTGCGATTCATAATAGAAATCACGCCGCGGGTACAACTCACCCAGGTATTTGCCGTTCTTGCTCACATCCAGCACGGCGCGGGCCACATTGCGCCCGTCGGGCGTATCCCACTCGGCCAGTGATTTGTAGGTGACGGTGTAATCACCTACCGTCAGAGAGCCATTCTTGGGGATCATGCCCTGCGTTTCGTCCTGGAACATCTCGATGCCGATGATGCCCAGGGCCATCAGGATCACGCCCAGGTGAATGATATACCCGCCGTAACGGCGGCGGTAACGGCCCGAAAGCCGCCAGGTGGCCACGAAGATATTCTCGCCCGCGCGGCGCGAGCGCGCAGCGATACCGCGCGCATATTCGTAAATGGTGATCGAGGCGGTAAAGGCCACCAGCCAGAAGGCCAGCAGCGCAAACGGCGCGCGCACGCCCAGGGCAATCACCCCGGCCAGCACCAGCAACGAGAAGATAAACGGCTTCCATAATGCGCGGCCCAGGCTTTTATAAGTCGAATGGCCCCAGGCCGACAGCGGCGCGATGCCCATCAGGAACAGCAGCCCGGCGAACAGCGGCCCGGTGGCGCGCTCGTAAAACGGCGGGCCGACCGTCACCCGCTGGCCGGTGAACAACTCGGAGACGATCGGGAAGATCACGCCCCAGAAGCACACGATCAGGATGCCCATAAAGAGCAGGTTGTTGAACAGGAACAGCGATTCGCGCGACAGCAGCGAGTTCAACTGCCCCTCAGCTTTGAGATCATTCCAGCGGTGCAGCAGCAGCCACAGCGAGGTGATAAAGGTAAGGCCGATGAAGCCGAAGAACATCGGGCCAATGGCGCTTTGCGCGAAGGCATGCACCGAAGAAAGCACGCCCGAACGGGTGAGGAACGTGCCAAAAATGACCAGCGAATAGGTCATAATGATCAGAATCATGTTCCAGCGCTTGAACAGGCCGCGCTTCTCCTGGATCATCACCGAGTGCAGGAAGGCTGTACCCGAAAGCCAGGGCATAAAGGCGGCGATTTCCACCGGGTCCCAGCCCCAGTAACCGCCCCAGCCCAGCACGTCGTACGCCCAGCGGCTGCCCAGCACCAGCCCTAATGAGAGGAACAGCCAGGCCACAAGCGTCCAGCGCCGGGTAACGCGGATCCAGCGGTCGTCGGAGCGGCCGGTGATCAGCGCGGCGATGGCAAACGCGTATGGGATTACAAAAGATACAAACCCCAGGTACAGCATCGGCGGGTGGATGATCATGCCGGGGTGGCGCAGCAGCGGGTTGAGGCCGCGCCCGTCAGAAGGCGTGATCGCGGTAGCGCCCGCCGGGCGAAAGACTGAAACCAGTTCCTGCCCGTTCGCTCCCTGCCAGAAACGGCCAAAAGGATTTTCGAAGAAAAGGATTAGCGCCAGGAAGAAGACCAGGGTGACCAGGGCAACGACGATCACCCAGGGCAAAAACTCGCGGTCACGCTCCCACTTGCGCAGCGTCACCGCCGAAGCAAACGCCGCCATCAGCCAGGACCAGAATACCAGCGAGCCCGACTGCCCGCCCCACAACGCAGTAACGCGCAAATACAGCGGCATACTGCTGCTGGTGACGTTGTAAACAAACTGCACGCTGTATTCACCGGCCACCAGCAGCGCGATAATCGCCAGCGCCACGAGGGTGAGCAGCGGGAAAGTGAGCAGCATCGAAGCCCTGGCGCTTTCAACCCACGCCAGGGAATTTTTGCGAACACCATATACAGCAGCAAAGATACCGTATAACGCGACTACAAATGTGATCAGCAGCGCGCCAAAGCCAAAATTTGCTATCATGGTGGTTAGCCGCCGCTCTGTTCAGGCACTGCTTCTTCGTATTTGGTCGGGCACTTGAGCAGCAGTTCATTGGCATAGAAAATGCCGTCTTCGCCCATTTTCCCGGTCATGATCGCCTGGGCTTCGTTTTTCAGAAGGTCAGGCCGGACGCCGTGATAAACCACCTGCAGCCGCGCGCGCGTGGGGTCTTCCACCGCCGCGTGCAGCACCGCTGCCAGACCACCCTGGGCTTCAATCTCTTTATTGTCAGCGGGGATATCCACCACGGTAAAGGTCAGGGTCAGGTTCTGCGCGTCGTACTGGATCGAATCACCCAATACCGCGCCAGAAATGCGCAGTTCACGCTTTAATGAGGCGGGATTTTTTTGCTGGATTTCGGCAATGGTCGAGAAATATTGCGCGTTGGCTTGCGTGGACGAAACGATCAGGTAAACGATGGCAGCCAGAATCAGCACACCGCCAATGATGAACTTCGAGCGGTTCTGTTTAGCCGGGCGAGCAAGAGCAGCGTTCTCCATAATAACGATAACCTCCAGTGAACCTCGGGCGGATAGAACGTCCGGCAGGTTGCCGGTGATGGCCTATGATCATTTTGTCATAGCCAGATTAAAGGCAGGTGAGAGAAAATCCGCGTGAAATGAGAATTGGATTAATTTATGACATTTCTCACAAACTTTCCCTATTTGTACGGCGCGTGGATTATATCAGGATTCGTCAAAACGGAAAGGAGAAGAAAGGTCTATTCCATCCAGGCATTTACGGTTTCCACTCACCCGGCGTGACGTATAATTACCCTATCATCAGCTACATGGAGACCGAAATGCCGCAAGCCACGTTCCATTTCCCCACCGGGTTCCTATGGGGTACAGCCACCGCCGCTCACCAGGTGGAAGGTAACAACACCAACAATAACTGGTCCGCCTGGGAAGAGCAGCCCGGTCGCATCCTGCACGGCCAGCATGCCGGCCTGGCGTGCGACTGGTGGGGCGGGCGCTGGCGCGAGGATTTTGACCGCGCCGCTGAAACCGGACAGAACGCGCACCGTCTGTCGATTGAGTGGAGCCGCATCCAGCCCGCGGCTGACCGCTGGGATGAGAACGCGCTGGATCATTATCGCGAAATGCTGCGCGGCCTGATGCAGCGCAACATAACCCCGCTGGTCACTCTGCATCACTTCACCGACCCGCTGTGGCTGACCGAAATGGGCGGTTGGGAAAACGACCAGGTAGTCGATCTGTTTGCCGCCTATGTGCGCAAGGCAGTCTCCGCGTTGAAAGAATATGCCAGCCTGTGGGTGACGATCAACGAGCCGAACGTGTACACCTACTCAGGATATATTGAAGGCACGTTCCCGCCTGGCAAGAAAGACCTGTCTGCGGCGTACCGGGTGATGCGCAACCTGCTGCGCGGCCACGCCGAAGCCTACCGGGTGATCCACCAGGTACAGCCCACCGCGCGCGTGGGCACGGCGATTAACTTCCGCGGTTTCCAGCCTGCGCGCCCGGGTTTTCCGCCCGACCGCTGGATTGCCAATTTCCTCTCCGGCAACTTCAACGAATCGTTCTTGAACCCCATGCAAACCGGGCGCTTCCGGTTTGCGATGCGCGGTGAGGCGCTGCCCGGGGTGCGCAACACCCAGGACTTCGTGGGCGTCAACTATTACACCACCGATCTGGTTACCTTCGCCCCGCTTAAGGCCAGGGATTTCTTCTTTACGCACCGGTACCCGGAAGATGCCGAGCAAAGCATGAACGGCTTTATTGCCAACGTACCGCTCGGCCTGTACCACAAGCTGGAATGGGCCACGCGCTTCAAGCTGCCGATTATGATCACCGAAAACGGCGTGGAAGACGCCGACGATAGCATGCGTCCGCGCTATACGCTGGAGCATATTTATCAGGTCTGGCGGGGGATCAACTTCAACTGGCCGATCAAAGGCTACTTCCACTGGTCACTGGTGGATAACTTCGAGTGGGAGCGCGGCTGGACGCAGCGTTTCGGGCTGTGGGGGCTGGAGCTGGAAACCCAGCGCCGCATCCGCCGCCCCAGCGTTGATCTGTATGCCGAGATCTGCAAATCCAATGCCATCGCCTATGAGACTGTCGCCAGGTACACGCCGGAACTGCTGCCAAAGCTGTTTCCAGGTTAAGCTCGGGGCGAAAAACGGCTTTCAGGCAGCGACCACGCCTTTTACGGCCCATGCTCGAGCAGACAGGGCAATGCGCCCATCCGCATCGGGCGTGAGCCGTTCTTGCAGCTCCTGCCGGATGCGCTCGCGCACCTCTGCGCTGACTCCGGCCAGGTAGGCAGGCGCGGAACCGGTACGTTCCAAAAGCGGGTTCCATAAATCGTCGAAATCCTGAAAAACAGTGGGAATATCAATGGCGCGCACAGCCACATACTGCAGACCTGCCGATATCAACAGGTCCTGAAGCGGTCCCGGGCTGCACAATGGGAAGCGCTCGGCCTGATCCAGCGCTGCGCTGTCAGGGTCAACCGCGATGGCGGTGTCCCAGAAAGTGCGCATCATCTGCATCCCAGCGCTGTAATCCCAAACGTAGGCGGCCACGCAGCCGCCGGGTTTTGTCACGCGCGTCATCTCACGCGCCGCGGCCAGCGGGTCTGATACGAAATTCAGCATCAAACCGGATATGGCCGCGTCAAAAGCGCCGCTTTCCAGCGGCAAAGAAACGGCATGGCCAATCTCGAACCCTGCGCGTGGATCGTGGATATTTTTAATGGCCTGAGAGAGGAAACCCTCCGACGCATCCACTCCACGCACCATCACCGGATCATACACGGCCAGGATCGTTGACGAAAGCGCCCCCGTTCCACAACCAATATCCGCCCAGGCTAAGCCGTGCGGAAGCGCCAGCCAGCGCAAAAACTCCTGCGCCACCATCCGGCTCCAACGCCCCACGTAGCGCTCATAGGCAAGGCCTGAATCCCAGGTTTCCATGCGTGTACCTCCTATAACCAATAAAAAAAACCTGAGATGAATATAACATTCACCGCCGAGCGCAACTACAGCCTGTACATCATTGTCCGCAAAACCAACCTCACACCACTGGCGTTTACAGGTCCTTGACGTGATACAGTTCGCCCGGCTGGAACCCGCGGCCTTCATAATATTTGCGCGTGCCCACCGCGGCAATCACCGCCAGGCGGCGGAAGCCGCGCTCGCGGGCGATGCGTTCCGCTTCACGCAGCAGGCGCGTG
>DATCUC010000079.1:0-4684 GCA_036567625.1 Anaerolineaceae bacterium
CAAACGCGCGCGCCTGTTTGTGGACGTGCGCCTGCCGCTGGCCGACGAGGCTGAGGCAGGTATGCCCCCGGCGGCAGTCATGGAAGCCGTTTCGCGGATGACACTTTACCGGATGCAGGAAAATGCCCGCAGGCAAGTTGAAGCCGGGGACGCTGATAAAGCCGCGCGGCAGCTTCAGTATATGGCCACGCGCCTGCTTTCCCAGGGAAACCGCGAACTGGCGCATACCGTGCTGGCCGAAGCCGAACATATCCGCCACAGCCGTGTCTTTAGCAAAGATGGCGATAAGCGCGTCAAGTACGGTACTCGCGCGCTGCTGCTGCCATCGGGGATGGAGCCGCGTTCATGATCGTTTGTCCGAATTGCAAGCATAAAGAGTTAGAAGGCACATTCTTCTGCGCCGAGTGCGGCGCGCAGCTCGTCGCTGTTGACCCGCTTTCCACCCAGGCGCTACAGCGCAATTCTTCCAACTCGCTCACATCTCCGTTTCTCATCGTGCCGACTGCGCCGTTGGTCGCTGGAACCGAAGGCGCGGAATTGTTGATTTCACTCAATTTCGTAGAAAAAGGCCACGTGATGCATCTTGCCGGGAAAAGCGAATTCATCCTGGGACGCATTGCTGATGGGCAGTCACAGGCCCCGGACATCGATCTCACTCCGTACGAGGCCTATGGGCAGGGCGTATCGAGGCTGCACGCAGTTTTGAAAATCAACCGCCAGCGCTGCTACATCGTCGACCTGGGGTCTTCCAACGGCACGCGCGTAAATGGTCAAAAGATTTCCCCGCAGACTGAATACCTGGTCAACCACGGCGATGTGGTCGCCCTGGGGAAATTAAAGATCCAGGTATTGGTCCGCAAACCGGGGAATTCGCTACAATAAGGAAGGGGTTGCACATGGTTTCGGTGATCTTGCACATTCAAAACGAAGATCCAATTGTTGGCGAGATGGACTCGCTGCCTTCCCCTTCTGATTCGATTATCCTGGTAAAAAACCCGCGGCGCAGAGATGGCAAGGATATCAGCTATATCAATGCCAGCGTTTCATCAGTGATCTGGCCCATCTCGCGCGTCAGCTTCATCGAAATCATGTCCAGCGGCGATGAAGAGGAGATCATTACGCACGTACGGGAGTGACGAGAGGATGGACGACTCGTTCAAGAATAGAACAATCCTGGTAGTGGATGACGAAGAGCGCATGGCGCGATTCATCCGATTGAACCTGGAACATGATGGCTTTCATGTGATTGAGGCATACCGTGGGCTGCAAGCCGTGCAAACGATGCGTGACGCGCTGCCCGATTTGATTTTGCTGGATGTGATGCTGCCCGACCTGGATGGGTTTGAGGTGCTGCGCATGATCCGCGAGGTTAGTTCTGTGCCGGTGATTATGCTCACTGCCAAAGGTGAGGAAGATGACAGGGTGCGTGGCCTGGAATTAGGCGCGGATGATTACGTCACCAAACCTTTCAGCCCGCGTGAACTGGTCAGCCGGGCGCGCGCGGTACTGCGGCGCACCGATCAGAGTGGCGGCGCGCCGGCCAGTGAAGCCATCCAGGTGGATGACCGCTTGAAGATCGACTTTGCGCGGCGAGAAGTATGGGTAGAGGGCAAGCTGGTCAAACTGCGCCCCACGGAATACCGGCTGCTGTATCACCTGGTGCAGAATGCCGGTTGGGTTCTCACCTATGATCAGCTCCTTTCGAAGGTCTGGGGGTATGAGTACCGCGATGAGCCGCATTACGTGCGGTTGTACATCAACTACCTGCGCCAGAAGCTGGAAGCAGACCCGGCCAACCCGAAATACATTCTCACCGAACGCGGTGTCGGCTACCGTTTTGTAGACTTCAACCGCCTGCGGGGAGAATAAAGCCGGCGCTCGTCCGGGCGCTACCTTCTACAAACCCTCTCGCGCAGCCCGGAAGCTTCTATCGTATGGTATACTCATAACCGTTGAGCCGTTATTTGCAGAGATAGGAGTTACAAATGTCCGATCATCCCATCCAGGTTACTGACGCTGAATTTGAACAGACTGTTTTAAAAGCTGCCCTGCCAGTAATCGTGGATTTTTGGGCGCCGTGGTGCAACCCGTGCAAAATGGTAGCCCCGGTATTGGATAAACTGGCAGCCGAGCAGGCCGGGAAACTGGTCATCGCCAAGGTCAACACGGATGAGAATTCTGACTGGGCCATGCGCTACGGGGTTCAGGGTATCCCGACGATGTTATTCGTGTGGAACGGCAAGATCATCCATCGCCAGGTTGGCGCGCTGCCCGAAGGCATGCTGCGCGAGGTGGTGAACGAATTTCTGGCAGTCACCGGCGGCGCAAGCCCCAGCCAGAATTAGTTTGCGCGAAACGGAATCAAAAACCAGAGCTCCGGCTCTGGTTTTTTGATTCTCGCAATTTTCGCTCGAACGTTATTGTTCTTTTTGCCGTTCGATCCGCGCGCCCAGCGAAGCCAGTTTCAAGTCAACGTTCTCATAGCCGCGGTCGATCTGGCCGATATTCCGGATGACCGAGCGCCCATTGGCCGAAAGCGCCGCCAGCAGCAGCGCCATGCCAGCGCGGATATCCGGACTTTCCATTTTTTCGCTGTATAAATGCGTCGGCCCCTGGACGATGCAGCGGTGCGGGTCACACAGCACGATCTGCGCGCCCATGCCCACCAGTTTATCGGTGAAGAACATGCGGCTGGGGTACATCCAATCGTGGAACAGCACCGATCCGCGCGACTGCGTGGCAACGACGATAGCGATGCTCATCAAGTCCGTGGGAAAAGCCGGCCAGGGCATAACAGAAATGACCGGAATTGCCCCACCCAGATCCGTCTCGATTTGCAGGGGCTGGTCGGCTGGAACGATGATGTCTTCGCCGTCCACATCCCACACTACGCCCAGGCGGCCAAACACCAGGCGAATCATATCCAGATAGCGCGACCCAGCGTTGCGAATGCGCACGGTACCACGGGTGACCACAGCCGCGCCAATGAAGCTGACCACTTCCAGGTAATCCGGCCCGATGGTAAACTCGCCGCCGTGCAGGTGCGGTACGCCTTCAATGTTCAACGTGTTGGAGCCAATATTGCTGATCCGCGCTCCAAGCCGGTTGAGGAAGTGGCACAGCTCCTGAATGTGCGGTTCTGAAGCGGCATTGCGCAGGGTCGACTCGCCTTTGGCCAGCGCGCAGGCCATGATGGCGTTTTCCGTGGCCGTGACGCTGGCTTCGTCCAGCAAAATATCTGCGCCGCGCAGCCCATTGGCCTGAAATGAAAACGACCGGTCGTAATCCACTTTGGCGCCCAGCTTGCTCAGCGCCAGCAGATGGGTATCCACCCTGCGGCGGCCAATCACATCTCCACCCGGCGGCGGCAGGCGCAGTTCACCATACCGCGCGGTCATGGGACCGGCCAGCAAGATCGACGCGCGGATTTTGCGCGTCAGGTCGGGGTCAAGATCGGCGGGGCGGATATCTCGCGCCTGTACTACCCAGTTATTCTCATCCAACATGGTGATTTCCGTGCCCAGGCTTTCGAGCAGCCGGCGCATGGCCTGAACATCGCCAATGTTGGGAACATTGTGCAGGGTAATGGGTTCATCCGTCATCAAGCAGGCAGCCAGCAGGGGTAAAGCGGCGTTTTTATTTCCGGCGGGGGTTACATCTCCTTGCAGAGGAACCCCACCATCGATAACAAATTTTTCCATGAACGGCCTCCATTGGGATTGTCGTTGCACAGCGTCTGCACCCACAGTATACTACAGGTATTCATTTCGGCGGACAGGGCAGGGGCGATGGCGCTGTATTATCTCGATCCAAACCCAGGTGGAAAGCGCCCGATATTGCTGCTGCACGGCCTGGGCGCGGACGGCGAATCGTGGGGGTTGCAATTTGTTGACCTGGCCGCGGCAGGGTTCCGTCCGTTGGCGGTTGATCTGCCCGGTTTTGGGCAGTCCGCCGCACCCCACGGGCGTTGGACGCTGCGGCTGGCGGCAGCCGCCGCCGTCGACTTGCTGCGCGAGTTGGGGTATTCGCGCGTGGATGTGGTGGGGCATTCGCTCGGTGGAGCGGTGGCGCAAACCCTGGCGCTAGATTTTCCTGATCTGGTGCGCAGCCTGACGCTGGTCAACACGTTTGCCTGCCTGCGCCCGCGCACGTGGAGCGAAACCCGTTATCTGATGCGCCGTTTTGTGGTGGCCAACCTGCGCGGCGTGCGCCATCAGGCCGGCGCGGTAGCCTGGCGCGTGTTTCCGCGCGCTGATCAGGCCGCTTTGCGTGATCTTCTCATTCAGAAGATCCTGGCGGCAGACCCGGCGGTGTACCGGGCAGCCATGCGCGAACTGGCGCTGTTCGACAGCCGTCCGCGGCTGGCTACTATCACCGCGCCAGTATTGATCATCACCGGCGCCGAGGATACAACCGTGGCCCTCAAAAACCAGCGCGAGCTGGCCGCCATTCCCGGCGCGCGCCAGGTGATCGTCCCTGGGGCGAACCACGCAATTACCATCGACCAGCCGCAGCGCTTTAACCAGGAACTGCTGGATTTTTTAAACCACGTCTGAACGCAGCGGCGCGGGTAACTGCTCCAGCAGCGCCTCTTCCCCGGTGACCGGCAGTTCGCAAGCAAAGTTATGGCATACGTACGCTGTCGCCTTGCCGTCTTTCGCCGGCCGTTCGCGCAGCAGCGCGG
>DATCUC010000080.1:0-2363 GCA_036567625.1 Anaerolineaceae bacterium
GGCCTCGCCTTGCGGCGAGCGCGCCGGCAGGCTGACGTCAAACACGCGCGCCAGCACACGACGAATATTGGCATCCAGGGCGGGCTCGTCCTGCCCGAAGGCGATGGACGCAATGGCCCCGGCGGTATAGCGTCCAATGCCGGGCAGGCGTTCCAGCGCGGCGCGCGTGTGCGGCAGTTCACCGGCGTGCTGCTCCATCACCACCTGCGCGGCGCGGTGCAGGTTGCGCGCCCGGCTGTAATAGCCCAGCCCTTCCCACACCGACAGCACGTCTTGCTCGCTGGCCGCGGCCAGGGCTTTCAGGCTGGGAAAACGCTCCATCCAGCGCAAAAAATACGGGATCACCGTTTCTACCCGCGTTTGTTGGAGCATAATTTCGGACACCCACACCGCGTATGAGTCGGGGTGGCCGCGCCACGGCAGAGAGCGCGCGTGACGCTCATACCAGCTCAACAGCGCAGCGGCAAGCTCAGCGCTCATAGCGAGAAATCAAAACTGGAATCCGCCGCGCTTGGGGATGATCTTCTGGTTGTAGTTCTGGACGTATTCCTTGAGCTGGTTGTTGAGGCTCTTCCATTCATTGGAACGCATAATCTGACGCGCCCTGGTCATGGATGGAAGAACCGCGCCAACCAGGATCTGCGGCTGGCTGCCGTATACTGTGGCCCAGGCATCGGAAAGCTCAAAACCCAGGCGCTGCACGCCGGGAATGAATTCGCGCACCACAAACTCGAAATACTCCTGGTCGCGGTCCGGAGAAATATCCCAGGTCAAGATCAGTTTTACGGCCATGGTCTCCCTCCTGAATTATGCGTGCTGACTTTCTAGCACGATCACGCGCGTTTCTTGCGGAAGGTTGCTGGCACTGGTGGCTTTCAGGCTGGGCATCGTTTCTGGTTCGGCGAGGCCCATTTCTTTGAGGAACTTGCTTAGCGTGTCCAGCTTCAGGGATGCGCCGGCGATGGAATACATCATGGGGATGACGATATTCGGCTCCAGCAGGCTGATCACCTCGGCGGCTTTAGCCGCGTTGAGGCCGTCGCCGCCGCCGATCGGCACCAGGGCGATCTTCACCGGCCCCAGGGCTTCGATTTCGGTTTGGGTGGGCACGCGGTTGAGCAGGCCCAGGTGCGCCACGGTGAGGCCGTTGTAATCAAAGACATACAGCGTGTTGCGCGGCTCTTCTTTTTTTCCGTGACCATTGGTCTGAATACCGGTAATAAAAACGCCGCCGATTTCATATTCGCCCGGCCCGGTAATGGGGTGCGTGTCGCCTTTGACCGCAGAAAGAAAGTTGTGACCGGGGGTATCGTTGCTCACGGTAACAATGTCGGCTTTCAGGCGCAGGGTCTCATAGCCTACGGCGCGGGCATCGTACGGGTCAGTGACCACGGTGGCAAGCCCGCGTTCTGTCAGCCGGAAACAGGAATGTCCATACCAGGTAATCTCCATGCATCCTCCACGTTTGATTCAAGTTGATTATACTAGAAAGAGGAAGGAATACCGTGGGGATTTGCGCGCGGATCGGGGCCACAATTGCCGGCGCGGGCGGTTGGCCGCGGATTGGCAATTGTTAACAAAAATCGATCTTGACTCATCCGCCAACATCTGATAGACTCCCAACCCGCTGCGTGAGATGAAAAGAGAAGTCTCTCTCGAATCTCCTTGCCCTGTAGACAAGGCTTTGGTATAATTGCGGACGCAATCAGGCAGCTTAATAATTCAATACTCGATGGTCAAGCGCCGACGTAGCTCAATCCGGCAGAGCAACCGCCTTGTAAGTGGTAGGTTACGGGTTCGATTCCCGTCGTCGGCTCAGTTGCAGGCTGGCGAGTGAGATTGATCGTAAGACCAACCTTGCTTGCGAGCTGGCAACAGCTCGGACCTGGGCAGTTACCCAAGTGGCCAAAGGGGGCTGACTGTAAATCAGCTGGCAGACGCCTTCGGAGGTTCGAATCCTTCACTGCCCACTGGTCGTTGTTTGACCATCGTATTCCTGTCCTGTGCCCGCACATAAGTGGGGGTGATGGGGTGGGGATGGTTGTAGCGAACGGCAAGCCCTCATAGCTCAGCTGGTAGAGCACGTTCTTGGTAAGAACGGGGTCATGGGTTCAAATCCCATTGAGGGCTCTTCAATTGCCGGGGCACAGGTAGCATTTTTTTGACAGCAGGAGAGGAATCATGGCGAAGCAAAAGTTTGACCGAAGCAAGCCGCATCTGAACATTGGCACCATGGGTCATATTGACCACGGCAAGACGACGTTGACGGCTGCAATCACCAAGTATTGTGGTTTTCTGGGCAACGCGGAATACCGCGCCTACGATCAGATCGACAACGCGCCGGAAGAGAAAGCGCGCGGCAT
>DATCUC010000081.1:0-16310 GCA_036567625.1 Anaerolineaceae bacterium
AGTCGCTCGTCCAATGGCCGCGGCAGGTTTCGAGGGTTACATCCGCGCAGACGAAAATGGCCATCGGGGCCTGGAGCAGCATTTGGGCGTAGGGATGACTGGCGGCGATGGCGTTGAGCGTTTCGCGGTCATCGACGACGATGAAGTGCCAGGGCTGCTGGTTGCAGGCCGAGGGAGCGTGCATTGCGGCGCGCAGGATGGTTTGCAGCTCTTCCTCGGTGACCGGCTCTGAGGTGTATTCGCGCACGGCGCGGCGGGTGAGTAAAGCCTCTAAGGCTTCCATGGGATTCTCCTGAAAAATGTGGGTGATTCAAGGAAATTATACAACATGGAAGCCCGTGAGGTTTTGGTATGGCCGGAACCCTGGTGATTTGACCGAAGGAATCTGAGTTCTGCCCCTACGGGACGACCTGCCCCTACGGGACGACCTGCCCCTACGGGACGACTTGCCCCTACAAAAGCCGTTTTCCGGGGAATTATTCGCTCACCACGCGAGAGATATGGGCCTGGTAGTCGGGGGTCTGGCGCTGGTATTCACCATTGAGCAGCGGCGAGGAGATGAGGAAGTCAGCGGTGGCGCGGTTGCAGGCCACGGGGATGTTCCACACTACGGCCAGCCGCAGCAGGGCTTTCACGTCGGTGTCGTGCGGGGCAGGCTCGAGCGGGTCCCAGAAGAAGATGAGGAAGTCGATATCGCCTTCAGCGATCTTCGCCCCTACCTGCTGGTCACCGCCCAGCGGGCCGCTCTGGAAGCGGATCACCGCGATGCCCAATTCTTCTTCGAGCAGCCGGCCGGTGGTTCCGGTAGCAAAAATGGTATGTTCTACCAGGGCAGCTTTGTTCCAGCGCGCCCATTCGATCAGGTCTTTCTTTTTGTTGTCATGCGCCACCAGAGCGATGTTGCGCCTGGACCCGGCGGTATATTCGTATGTTTCCATGATACAGTCCTTTCTTTTGCGCGGCCGGGATTGGCCGCGCAAACAAGGATCATAACGCGTTAATGTGAGGAATGTTACTACCCAAATGGGGCATTTTGGTCCGGCCGCCGGGCAATGGCGGAATAAGACGCTATCGCCAGGCGCCGGATGAGGATCGATCTCGCCGCTGACGCTGCCCCTATTTGCGGGTGAAAAAGAAAAGCGTATTATGCGAGAAAAAATCTTCGTCCCCTTTCCGCAAGCGCAGCGGGGGGAAGAGGGCGGGGAAAGGGTTACCATCATCCGCAACGGTCTAGAAAAAATCAGACAATCGCCCCGGCAGGGCCGGAAGCCTTGCCGATATGAAAGCAAATTCCGAAAAGGGGTGTTGTATAATGAAATACGCGCGGCGTTTTTTCGTTACTAATAGTGAACGATGCACAGGGGGAGGCTATGGCTAATCCACAGTTTTGCAGCAAGTGCGGGGCGCGCCTGGGCGCGACGGCGCGTTTTTGCCCGGAATGCGGGAAGGCAATCCAGGACGCGCCGGTGAATCAACCGGCTCAGGCAGCGGCGCCCGCCCCCGCGCCTGCCGCGCCGCAAGAAATGCCACTGGCGGTACTGCCCGGCGCGGTGCGAAAGTCGGGGTTTCTGGGGATGAAGCAGGAAGCGTTTGTCATCGTGTTCACCGCCCGGCACGTGTTGTTCGCCGCGCAGACCAGCGAGATGATGAAGACCAACATCCAGCGCGCGCGTGACGAGGCCAAAGAAGAAGGCAAGGGTTTCTTCGGTCAGTGGGGCGCGCAGTTTGGGGCCAATTCGGGGCGAGAATACTTGAGCCTGCCGCCGCAGACAATCCTGGCGCAGCAGCCGGGAAATTTCTGCTTTGCGATCAACCAGTTGCGCGAGATGAAGCTGAAAGAGCAGCGCGACGACGAAAATGGGCTCAGCACGTACACGCTGGATTTTGAGACGGCGGGCGGCAAGTATACGTTTCACTTCAATAATCTGGATATCCGCGGCTGGAAACAACAACTCCAGCAGCTTTACGGAAATATTGTTCGTTAAACCGGCGCGTCGACCCCGCCGGAGAGCTGATTGATTACCTTTAAGGGGAAGAAACTATGAGCGACCAACCCAAGTTCTGCGAGCGCTGCGGCGCGGCTCTGCCGCCTGGAGCGAATTTCTGTGAATCCTGCGGCGACCCGGTAGTCAAATCGACTGCGGCGCGGCCGCCGGAGCCGGTGAAACCCGGCGACCCGCTGCCCGATCCACTGCCGCCCCTGGCAGAAACCGTTCCGCCGGCGCCCACTCCGCCGCCGCAGAGAGTTTCATCCAACTTTCCTCCACAGGGCGTTCCACCCGCCGTGCCGCCTACGGCAGGGTCATCCGCCCCATACCCCGATCTGCGCTCATTCACCCCGCCCCCGGCCAAGAAAAAATCGGCTCTGCCCTGGATTTTGGGCGGGGTGGGCTGCCTGGGCCTGCTGTGCCTGGTGCTGATTGGCGTGGGGGTGTATTTCTTTATGAACAGTGATACGGTAGCAGGAGTCATCGCCACGGCGCAGCCTACTCAGGCGGTACTCGTCGCGCCCACGCAGCCGGTATTCCCCACGCAAGCGACTCTGCCGACTCAGGCGCCACTGGCAACCCAGGCAGTGTTCCCAACCCTGGCCGCCGGCGCACCCCTGACCTGGCCCGCGCCTATCGGCCAGCAGTTGACCAGTTCCTACTTCTCGGATGACTTTTCCAGCAAGACCTACGATTGGGCCGACGTCAGCGACACGGTCCGTTCATGGGGGTATGAAGACCAGCACTATGCTATGCACCTGATCGAACCGGACTACACCATCTGGGCATACCTTCCGCTGGAGTTTACGCCCAACACCGTGGGCTTTGACGCCGCGGTGGTGGAGGGCTATGACCAGGGCGCGTACGGCGTGATCTGCCACTACCAAAACGAAAATGACTATTATTTCGTTTCGGTCGACCCGGTGTACGGCGAGTACTCCATCGGCTACGTGGTTGGAGAAGACTATTTTTCGCTGCTCACCGATATGTGGATGCCTGCGCAGCACCTGAATGCTTCGCCCTACGCGGTCAATTCCGTCATGATCACTTGCGACTCGGATATGATCACTCTGTTCATTAATAACGAGTTTGAAGCCCAGGCCGACCTGGGCAAATTGGTGGATGCCGGGGATACGGCCATCTTCGGCGAGACCTGGGAAGACACGCCCGCACCCGGGTACAAGGTGCTGTTTGATAATTTGTACGCCTTCAAACCGGTACAGTAAGAAAAGCGGACTGAATATCGAAAGCCCTGGCTATGAAATGCCAGGGCTTTTTGATTCTGGAGAGCGCGAGGCTATACCAAATCTTTACCTTCCGGGGCGGGCGTTTAACTACAATCAATCCAGTAATCAGATCCACTATAGAGAGGTTTCTCATGAAGAAAATCGTTATTTTTATCCTTATCAGTATTCTCGCGTTGTCACTGGCGGGCTGCTCTGCGGGCGTAGCGCAAGCAACTACGCCTTCCAGCGGAAGCAGTCAGGCGGCCGGCGCGGAAACTACCAGCACTGCCGCGCCATCGGCCAGCGAAGCGCTGGCGGCCAACAGCACGGTCAACGACGATGCCGGGGATTACACCTGGGACAGCGCCAGCGTAGTGGCGATCAGCCTGGAAGGCAGTTCGATCAGTGCGGCCGGGGATGGCGTGACGGTGGAAGGCAGTAAGGCCACCATCACTGCCCCGGGAACCTACAGCCTGAGCGGCACGCTAACCAATGGGCGGATTGTGGTCAATACCCAATCCGATGAACTGGTGCGGCTGATCCTGAACGGGGTCAATATCACCAGCGCGGACAGCGCGCCGATCTTTTTCCAGAAGGCAAACGAGGTGATGATCGTGCTGGCCGACGGCACGCAGAACACCCTCAGCGACGGCGCGAGCTATACGTATGATGACGCCGAAAAAGAAGAGCCCAAGGCGGCCATTTTCAGCAATGCTGACCTGACTATTTTCGGTAACGGCGCGCTGACGGTGACCGGCAACTTCAACGACGGCATTTCCAGCGACGACGGCATTGTCATTGCCGGGGGCAGCATCAGCGTCACCGCGGTGGATGATGGCATCCGCGGGAAGAATTACGTGGTGATCAAGGACGGCACGCTGGCGATCGACGCGCAGGCCAACGGCATCAAGTCGGACGAAGAGGAAGACGCTACAAAAGGTTATGTTTCGATCGCGGGCGGCACACTCACTATCACCAGCCGCGGCGACGCGATCCAGGCGCAGACTGATGCGATCATCACCAGCGGCACGCTCAACATCACCACCAGCGGCGGCACGGAAAGCTCGGCCAAGGGCATCAAGGGCGCGGTCAGCGTATCTATTGACGGCGGCAGCTTCACCATTGACGCCGCGGATGATGCGCTGCACTCCAACGGCTCGATCACGATCAACGGCGGCACGTTTGCGCTAGCCAGCGCGGATGACGGCGTGCATGCCGACGACATGCTAGAAATCAACGGCGGCGAGATCACGATCAGCCAGTCGTACGAAGGGCTGGAAAGCGCGGTGATCACCATTAACAATGGGACGATCCACGTGACATCCAGCGATGACGGTATCAATGTAGCCGGGGGAATGGATTCGTCGGGCTTTGGCGGGCCGCAGCGCATGGGCCAGGATACGTTCACGAGCGCGACGAACCAGTATCTATACGTCAATGGCGGGTACGTGTGGGTTGACGCAAATGGCGACGGGTTGGACGTCAATGGCGCGGTCGAAATGACGGGCGGCACGGTGCTGGTCAACGGGCCGACGGGCCAGAACAACGCCGCGCTGGATTATGACGCCGGGTTCAAGATCAGCGGCGGGTACCTGGTGGCGGTGGGCAGCGCCGGCATGGCGATGGCTCCCGACCAGAACTCCAGCCAGAACTCGATCCTGGTGGGGTTTGGCAGCAGCGCCGCGGCGGGCGACCTGGTGCACATTCAGAACGCCACCGGGGAAGATCTGCTGACCTTCCAGGCGACCAAGGCATTTCAAACGATTGCCTTCTCCGCGCCGCAGATCGCGCAGGGCGACACGCTGACGATCTATACCGGCGGGTCATCCACCGGCATAGCCACGGATGGCCTGTACCAGGGCGGAAGCTATACCGCGGGTACACAGGTTGCCAGCGTGACGATCTCTGGCGTGGTGACCACCAGTGGCAACGTGGGCGGTGGGCCAGGCATGGGCGGCCCGCGCCGCAGGCCATAAGCCGAAACAGGTGTCGTTGATCTCAGCTCCCGCGGCGAACCGCGGGAGCTGTGGCATTCCATGCGCCGTGTTTGGGCAGCCTGAGATGGCTGGGGCCGGAACGGATCGAGCAAAATCACCCGGTGAGCGCCGCAGGATTGCGCTGGCAATCAGAATTACTGAAGCGGGCATATACCAGAAGTAAACCACCCGGGCGGCATGCCAGCGTACACTTGACCCTGTAAGCACGACAACTTTCCTGGAGAATTTTGAATGGCACAACCACAGGTTATCATCGAAGAAAAAGAGCGCGCGGCGGAGATTCCGCTGCTGCCTGAGAGCGCGCTGGACGCTGTGATTCGGGGCTTTGCGCCGACCAGCCTGAGCGAGATGGATTCGGTGGCGCTGCTTAGCCGCATGGACACCAAGTATATTCTCTCCACCAGTCAATTGTTGGCCGCGCTGCGAAATCTGCGCCAGCAGTACCGCATTTTGACCATCAATGGCCGGCGCGCGCATCATTATCGCACCCTATACTTTGATACCCCCGATTTCACGCTGTACCATGACCACGTCACCGGGCGGGCGCGTAAGGTGAAGGTGCGCGAACGCGAATACGCAGATACGGGTATCGCGTACCTGGAGATCAAGAGTAAAGATGTGAAAGAGCGCACGGATAAGTCGCGGCTGCCGGTAGCGGCGCAAACGGAACGCCTGGACGACCAGATGCGGCGGTTTGTCGGTGGGTTCTTGCCAGAAGGAGAGCAGTTAGAGCCGAAGCTGTGGAATATCTTCCGGCGCATTACCCTGGTGAGCTATGCCCAGATGGAACGGCTGACGATTGACGTTGACCTGGTGTTTGACGACGGCCAACGCTGCCTGACCCTGGATGGCATTGCCATTGCTGAGGTCAAGCGGGGATCGCTCTCGCGCGGGTCGGCTTTTGCGGCGGAGATGCGCCGGCTGGGGGTGCGCGAAACCGGTTTCAGTAAGTATTGTTTTGGCGTGTCGCAGTTATCGGACTGCGTCAAGAAGAATTCGCAGAAAGAAAAAGTGTTACTAATCGCAAAACAGAATCAGAGAGGGATAGATTATGTCTGCTACGCTTGAGTTTTTGGTGGGTTTTGTCATTAATCTGATTGTGGCGTTTCTTGTGGTGCGCTTCATTTATTATCCCAGCACTCACAATAAACCCTACGTGTTCACCTTTTTGACCTTCAACACCGTGATCTATTTTGTGTTGAGTTTTCTTTCCAGCGTCGAACTGGGGATTGGCGTGGGGTTTGGGCTGTTCGCCATTTTTACCATCCTGCGCTACCGCACCGACCCGATCCCGATCCGCGAAATGACCTACCTGTTTGTGATCGCGGCGCTGCCGGTGATGAACTCGGCTGGGGCCAGCGAAGGCGCGTGGCTGGAGCTGGCAATCGCCAACCTGGCCGTGCTGGTGATCCTGTACGTACTGGAGCACGAGTGGGGCTTCCGGTACGAAGCCTACAAGATGATTACCTACGAGAAGATCGAGCTGATCAAGCCACAGAACCGCGCGCAGCTTTTGGCCGACCTGCAAGAACGCACCGGGTTGGTGATCAAGCGCATTGTGGTGGGCAAAGTCAACTTCCTGCGCGACACGGCGGAACTCAAGGTCTTCTTTGAAGATCCGGAGCGGGAGAATTGGGTTTCGACGGTGGATGCAGACTCGATCTACACCAACTCAGAGAATTATGAAAATCCCACCGCGATGTAGGGCGGCTGAAAGAGCCCCGCGGTGATATGCGCGAAGGAGACGGGGCGGTGTAAGTCTCCTTCGCGCAAGCGTTTCTGTGCGCTGGACGATATCCGCATCAGATTGGCGTATACTCAACAAATGACAAGAACTGTTCTGATAGTGGATGATACAAAAAGTGTGCAGGTCTTGCTGACCGATTTTCTGACCGGGCAAGGGTTTGCGGTATTGACCGCGTCGGATGGGGTGGAAGCGGTGCGGCAGGTGGCCGAGCACAAGGTAGACATCATCTTGCTCGATATTATGATGCCCAATATGGACGGCTACCAGTTCATCAGCCGGCTGCGCAAGGAATCGCAGATCCCGGTGATTATGATCACCGCTAAGCAGCACGAAGCTGACCTGATCCGCGGGTTTGACCTGGGCACGGACGACTACCTCACCAAGCCTTTCCGCATGCGCGAACTGCTGGTGCGGATGCGCGCCGTGCTGCGCCGCACCGAACTGCCCGAGGGGCCGGAAGCGCTGCTCAGCGCCGGGGAAGTGGTGTTGGACCGCGGCAAGCACGAGGTGACCGTGGCCGGTCAGGCAGTGGAATTGACCCCTCTGGAATTTCAGATCCTGGAAATTTTGATGCTGGCCGGCGGGCAGGTGGTGCATCGCGCGGCGCTGAGCACGCGGCTGATCGAGTTGGGGTATACCGGCTCCGAGGCGACGATCAAGATTCACATTCGCAATATTCGCAACAAAATTGAAAAAGACCCCAACCAGCCGCAAATTATCGAGACTGTGTTTGGGGTGGGGTACCGGCTGGGGGGCGCGGCATGATCCGCAAATCACTGCAGAGCAAGCTGATCATTTCGTACCTGGCAGTGGCGCTGCTGACAGTGCTGGTAGTGTCATTGGTTCTCCGGCAGACCTCCGGGCAGCAGTTCTACAACCTGGTGGCCGAGCAGCAGGCCGCGCTGCTCAAAGAAGAAGCGGTATACTACTACGAGCAGACCGGAAGCTGGGATGGATTTCAGGAGAGCTTCTCACCCCACCCGGGCGATTTGCCACCGGATTATCTGAATAAGGCCACGCCTGATTCAAACAGCACAGTTCAAGAAGGCAAGCCGCCTTTTCCATCCGGCTTTAATCGCCAGATCCGGGGTAAGCACGGCCTGGTCGACAGCCACTACCGGGCCATCATCCCGTTTATGGATTATGCGGTAGGGGAAACAGTGCCGGCCGCGCTCCTGAAAAACCTGATCCCGGTGGATGTTGGCGGGGTAACCGTGGCCTGGATCATCCCGGATGCCAACCCGCAAACCAACCTGAGCGCGGAAGAGAAAGTGTTCCTTAGCCGCACCAACCAGGCTATTCTGGTGGCGGCACTGGCAGGGGTAATCGGCGCGGTGCTGATGGGCATTGTGCTGGCGCGCAATTTTCTTAAACCGGTGCGCAGCCTGATCGGCGCGTCGCGGCAAATGGCAGCCGGTGACCTGGAACAGCAGGTTCCGGTGCATTCGCAGGATGAACTGGGTCAGCTTTCGCAAACCTTCAACCAGATGAGCGCCGACCTGGCGAGCGCCGACCGGCAGCGCAAGCAAATGACCGCCGACATCACCCATGATTTGAGCACACCGCTGCAGGTGATCGCCGGGTATATGGAAATGCTGGAAGATGAGGAAATTACGCTGACCCCGCAGCGGGTTCAGACGATTATGAATGAGGTGGAACTACTGCGCCGCCTGGTGGGTGACCTGAGCCTGCTGACCACCGCCGACGCCAAAGAACTGCAAATGCAATTGGAGCCCATTGCGCCGGGTGCACTGCTGGGGCAAATCTGCCAGACGTACGTGGAGATTGCGCAGCGCGCCGAAAAAGAGATTCGCTGCGAGGCAGCGGAGAACCTGCCGCGGATCACTGTGGACGAGGGGCGCACGGCGCAGGTGCTGCGCAACCTGGTGGACAATGCGCTGCGCCACACCCCGGCCGGCGGGCGGGTGACCCTTTTGGCGGCAGTGGCGCAGGGCAAGGTGGAAATTCGCGTCAGTGACACCGGCAGCGGGATTCATCCAGATGATCTGCCTTACGTTTTTGACCGCTTCTATCGCGCCGACCCATCGCGCAGCAGCCAGACGGGCAAGATGGGCCTGGGGCTGGCAATTGCGCGCGCGCTGGTGCAGGCGCAGGGCGGAACAATCTACGTCGAATCGCCTGGCCGGGGGCAGGGGACGACCTTCGTGCTGCGCTTTGAACCGGCGCGGGATGCTCCGCGTTCCGCGGAGTAGCTTTTTCACCCACGGCGCTTTGATAACCGCCGGCCTTCTACAAAAGCGCCGGGGTGCTTGTTTTTCATTTTGGAATTGCTATACTATTGTAGTAATTCCAATTTTGAAATTCTTATAACCAGGCGGCATTCATGGACGATACGCTCGCGCGCCTGACCCGGGAACTGGCGGAAAGCGGCCTGCGCCCTTCTTACCAGCGGATCAAGGTGCTGGAATATCTGCACGAGAAAAAAGGTCACCCCACGGTGGACGATATTTACCACGCACTGGCGGTGGAGATCCCCACGCTTTCGCGGACGACGGTATATAACACGCTGCACAGTTTCGTCGAAGCTGGGCTGGCGCGCATGGTCCATATCGACGGGGCCGAGGCCCGCTACGATGTGACATTGCACCCGCATGGTCATTTTCAATGCGTAGGTTGCGGTTCCATTACCAATTTCTCGATCAACATCGATGTCTTAGCGTTTGAAGGATTGAACCGTTTTGAAGTGCGCGAGAAAGACGTGTATTTTCGGGGGCTTTGCCCAAACTGTATTGGTCAACAAGATTTAAGAAGGGAGTAAAGGACATGGAAGATCGAAAGAAACTCACCACTGCTGCCGGAGCGCCTGTTCCGGATAATCAAAACGCAAAGACAGCCGGGCCGCGCGGCCCGATGTTGATGCAAGATGTGTGGTATATGGAAAAGCTGGCGCACTTCGACCGTGAAGTGATTCCCGAGCGGCGCATGCATGCCAAGGGCTCCGGCGCGTTTGGCAAATTCACCGTGACGCACGATATCACCCAGTACACCAAGGCCAAAATCTTTTCGGAAATTGGCAAGGAAACCGAGCTGTTCATTCGTTTCTCCACTGTGGCCGGTGAACGCGGCGCGGCGGATGCCGAGCGTGATATTCGCGGGTTTGCGGTGAAATTCTACACCGAAGAAGGCAACTGGGACCTGGTGGGCAACAATACGCCGGTCTTCTTTCTGCGCGATCCACATTTCTTCCCGGACCTGAACCGCGCGGTCAAGCGCGACCCCAAGACGAACCTGCGCTCAGCCACCAACAACTGGGATTTCTGGACTTCGCTGCCCGAGGCGCTGCACCAGATCACGATCACCATGAGCGAGCGCGGTATTCCCCTGTCGTACCGGCACATGCACGGGTTTGGCAGCCACACCTACAGCATGTTTAATGCCAACAATGAGCGCGTGTGGGTCAAGTTCCACCTGGTCACCCAGCAGGGGATTAAGAACCTGACCGATGCCGAAGCCGAGGCGATTGTTGCCAAAGACCGCGAGAGCCACCAGCGCGACCTGTTTAACAGCATCGAGCGCGGCGACTTTCCGCGCTGGACGATGTACATCCAGGTGATGACCGAAGAGCAGGCCCAGAATATGCCCTACAATCCTTTTGACCTGACGAAGGTCTGGTATCACGGCGAATTCCCGCTGATCGAGGTGGGCGTGCTGGAACTGAATCGCAACCCGGAGAACTACTTCCAGGATGTGGAGCAGGCTGCCTTCACCCCGGCGGCGGTGGTTCCGGGTATTGGCTTTTCACCAGATAAGATGCTGCAGGGCCGCCTGTTCTCCTACGGGGATGCGCACCGCTATCGCCTGGGCGTCAACCACCACCAGATTCCGGTGAATTACCCCAAGAATGCGCCGGCGAATGCCTCGCACCGCGACGGACAGATGCGCGTCGACGGCAACCACGGCGCGAAGGTGGGTTACCAGCCCAACAGCTTTGGCGAGTGGCAGGAGCAGCCGGAGCACAAGGAGCCCCCGCTGGACCTGTTTGGCGCTGCCGATAGCTGGAATTTCCGCGAGGACGACTGCGATTACTACACTCAGCCGGGCAAGCTCTTCCGGTTGATGACCCCTGCGCAGCAACAGGTGCTGTTTGAAAACACCGCGCGCGCTATGGGCGACGCGCCTGACTTTATCAAGCTGCGCCACATCAGCAACTGCTACAAGGCAGACCCCGCGTACGGCGAGGGCGTGGCCCGGGCAGCCGGCCTGCTGGATAAGATGGTCATGTAAGTTTTGTTTTATGTGAATAACAGCACGCGGTCATCCGGCCGCGTGTTGTTGTTTAAGGAAGTAGAACGCGGGGCAGCTTAAGACCGCGTATTGAATCGTTTGATGTACGTCACGCGATCTTCGCCATCGTGGAAGAAATCCGGGATGGTTTCGGCCAGGTGGTAGCCATTTTTCAGGTAAAAATGGCGCGTTTGTTCATAATCTGGCCCGGAAGAGGTTTCGACGATGATCATGCGCCCGTGTACCTGGCGCACTTTTTCTTCGAAGGCGCTCAGCAGCAGCGTGCCGACACCCTGGTCGGTGTACGCCGGGTCGACGGCGATCCAATACAGGTCGTACGTGCCGTATGTCAGCGGGGTGGGGCCAAAGCAGATATAGCCAATCACGCTGCCGGCCGCCGAGGCTGCCACGATGAAATCATAGTCTTTCTGATCGGGATTTCTAATCGCTTGTTTGACCAGCTCAATAGCTACGGCCCGATCCTCGGCGTCAAAGGTCGGGATGCGAGCCAGCAGGTCTGCCAGGTGAAGGCTATCTTGCGGTAGTAGCGTTCGCAACCTCATAAGGAGTACAGTCTTTCTGTGCCAGAAAAAAGCACCAGAACAGTGGTTCTGGTGCATCAGCCTGCGCCGGTCGCGGCTTTGCCTGTTCCGTTTGGATGGTTTTTCACCGATTCAATCAGAATCTGGTGCACCAGGCCGGTATATTCAAACCCGGCGGCTGCCGCGGAACGCACAAAGCCTGAATCGAACGGGTTGATGCACGGGTTAGGATTGATCTCCAGCACGTACGGGGTTTGATCGCACACCCGGAAATCAATGCGAGCATAATCGGCGCAGCCCATGATGGTGTAGGCTTGCAGGGCAATGCGCCGGATGGTGTCTGCGAGTTCAGGTTCCAGCACGGCAGGGCAGCGCACCACGGAGTGCTGGTATTCGGGGCTGTCGGCCAGCCATTTGGCTTCAAAGGTCAGTACGTTTGGGCCGGGGAAATTGCGATAGAGGATCTCGGACAAGGGAAGGATAACCGCCCCCGGCCCGTTGCCGAGGATGGAAGCGGTGATATCGCGGCCTTCAATGTATTCCTCTACCAGGGCTGGCTGCTGGTACAGGCGGTGAATATGCTCGACGCGCGGCGCGAGGTCTTCCGCCTGCCAGGCGATGGAATCATGGGTGATGCCGATGCTGCCGTCTTCATGCACTGGCTTGACGATGACCGGGTAACGGCAGGCGGTGCACAGCGGATCGCCGGGATGGATGACCGAATATTCGGGTGTATTGACGCCATTCTTCAACAGCAGGGCTTTGGTTGCGGCTTTATCCAGGCAGTTTTTGAGCGCATGCGCGCCGGAGCCGGTAAAGCGGACGTGGTGATGCTGCATCTGACTGGCAATCTCGAAATCGGTGAGCGGAAATCCGTAAATCGTTTCCGTCAGGTTGAAGACCCAATCGTAGGCACGCAGGTCGGGAATACGCGCCGGGTTCAGGTCGATCACATCGACGCAGTAGCCGGTTTCTTTCAGCGACTGGCAGACAGCCGCGGCCACTTCAATGACTTCGCGGTCGGCAACGGTTTCCTGTTCGCGGCCCTGAGGAGTATTCTGCGAGGAGCAGAAAATCACCGCGATCTTTTCCAGAGCCAGTCTGGCCGCAGATGTGGATTGCTCTCCCGTTGTGCGCCGATCTTTCACCAATCCCCTCCCTGCACTGCCGATCGTTGCATTTGCCACCCGCGGATCGATCTTCCGCTTGGGATATGCTTATTCTACTCGATGGACAATAAACAACCAAATGACGACTTTAAAAAATCAGGCGTTTTGCGTGGCTTTTTGGGGGGTGGCAAACAGGTATAAGGCAAGCAGCAGGCCGAGCAAGACGACCAGATAGAACGGAACGGCTTCTAATGAGCTGTTTCTGGCGATGACCCCGGCCAGGGCCGGGATGGCGGCTCCGCCGAGGCCCGCGCCGCTCAGTTGGATGCCGATGGTGTTGGCGGCGTACTTGGGCTGGACGCGCGCTTTGGTGCCGGAAACCAGGCCAGGGAAGATGGGGGCGATGGCGAAGCCAATGATGGCAACGGCGACCAGGCTGGCCCAGGGGGCCGGGTTCCACCACAGCAGCAGCGCACCGGCCAGGGCCGTCAGAATGCTGCCGCGCAGCAGCGTATCCAGGCTGATGCGCTGAGTATACAGACCGGCCAACATGCGCCCCAGAGTGAATGTGCCCCAATAACTGCCGGCTACCAGCCCCGCGGCTTGTGGGGCAATGCCGCGCGATTCGGTCAGCAGGCTGTAGGCCCAGGCGCCCAGGGCAATTTCTACGCCGGTGTAGATGAAGAACAGCAGCACGCTCAGCCAAACACTGGGCTGCAGCAGGGTTTCGCGCATGGAAGTTTTGTAATCCAGCAGGCGGCGATCTTTTTCTTCCGCGGCGGGGGTGTTGTCGCGTTTCCACATCGAGATCGTGGCGGTAAAGGCCAGCGCCAGGGTGACCTGGATGAGAGCGACGATGGTATATCCCCAGCGCCAGCTATTGAAATTCGCCAGCCCGGCGGTCATGATGATTGGGCCGGTGGTAATACCAATGCCGTAACTGGCGTGCAGCCACTGCATCAGGCCTTCGTTGTGCTCCGAGGCAATGTAGGTATTGAGACCCGCGTCGATAGAGCCCGCGCCAAGCCCGGCAAACACCGCCAGGCCAACCATGACCCACCAGCCTGGCGCCAGGGTATAGCCAACCAGCACGGCGCCGGTCAAAAAGCAGCTAAGCGCCAGCAGCCGGCCCACGCCCAGGCGCGCCATCACCCGCCCGCTGAAGAAGCTGGAAGTGAGGTAACCGGTGGTGGCCGCGAACATTTGAAACCCGAGATAATCGATGGGTACGCCGAAATCACGCCGGATCGAAGGCCAGGCGACGCCCATCAGCCCGTCGGGGCTGCCCAGGGCAATAAAAGCGCTGTAGGCCAGGATCAACAGCCCGATTTTCGATTTTTGGGTTTGCGAACGCGTTTCTTCCATGAAAGTCCTTTCCAGTGCCACCTGCAACGGGCTTCATTGTACTCGCTTTTGAGGTGACTGGCGGAAAGGATTTGCGGGAAAGTGAGGCGGATTCCACGCAACTGGCCTGGAAGAACGGCAGCATCAGGGCAGCGGGTGCTGCTGGAAGAATTCCCACATGGCGCGGGTCGCGTCGATATCACGGGTGGTGCGGCCGGCAATCCACTCGGGCAGCGGTACGCCGCCGGGCCAACTGTGCCCGCCGCCCGTGATGGTGTAGTAGCGCACGTCCGCGGCGCAGCCGGTGAACTGCACGCCGGTCACTTCTCCGCGGGTGGGCAGAGATTGCGACGCGACGCAGCCGTTACGCCGCGCGTATTCGCTGACCCAATCGGAGATGACGGGGAAGGGCACATCAAACGCGCGCGAGGGGCCGCCCTTGAAGGGCACAATTTGATCATCCACGCCGTGGAAGATGACCGCTGGTACCGGGCGAGTGGGGCGGCAGTCATCCCAGGGATACAGGTATGCGCCGGCCACCAGCCCCACGGCAGCGATACGCTCGGAAAGCGCGCAGGAAAGGACGAATGACATGCCCCCGCCGTTCGAAAGACCGTTGGCGTAAATGCGCCGGGGATCGATGTTGTAATCCTGCTCCAATTTATCAATCAAATCCGAGATGAAGGTGATATCCTGGACGGGGTCCGTAGGGCTGCCGGCAGGACCGCGCGTGCGCCAGCGCAAGGGAAAGCGCGTGCCGGATGGATAGACGACGATGAAACCATATTCGTCCGCCAGGTCATTCCAGCGAGATGTTTGCATCTGGTGCGCCGGCCATTCGGCAAAGCCGTGGATGCTGATAACCAGCGGGGTTGGCACAGCCGGGTTATAGCTTTTGGGCACATACAGAAGGTAGACGCGCGTTTCTCCGGCGGAAACGAGCTTGCCGTTGGTGCTGTTGAGGATCTGGAAGGCGATGGCAATGCCGGCTGCCGCCATGACCACCAGGGAAACCAGGCCGAGTAAAATGCGGAGCATCCACTTTTTCATGCTGCTCTCCAGGGGCGAGAATTGCTGCCTGCGTAGAAAAACGGTTCAGCTTACCAGCAATTATAGACAACAAAGCGGTGAGCAACCTGGAAAAGGTCTTCTCGAAACGGGATGTAGCAGCCTACCTGGCGCCGCAAGCCAGCAGAATCCCGGCACAAAGCGCGGCGCGCACGGTAAGAGGCAGGGCGGTTTTTTTCTGCCCTTATTCGAACTGCACTTCGGCGGTGGGCAGCAGGGTCACGCCTTCTTTGCTGAGGTTGGCATGCCACTTTTCCACCAGGGCGGCGGCATCCTGGCTGTAGCTGCTGTGGGCATCGGTGACCAGCGTCACCGGGTAGCCCAGCTCGCGCGCGCCCAGGCAGGTGGCTTTGACGCAGCCGTGGGTGACCATGCCGGTCACTACCACGCGCCCAACCTGACGGGCGTTTAAGATCTCGGTCAGGGTCGTATTTTCAAAGGCGTTGCCCTGCTCTTTGTGGACAATTGGGTCGGTTTCCAGTGGATGCAAGTCGGGATGGAGCTGCCAGCCGGGAGTGCCGCGCACCAGATCGCGCTGGCCGGAGTGCTGGACGTAGATTACCGGCGCGCCGCAGCGGTGGGCGCGCTCGACCAGGGCGTTGATGTTGTGAATCAGTTGATCGGCCCGGTAAACCGGGGTGGTTTTGTGGAACATGCCGTCCTGCACGTCGATGACCAGCAGGGCGGCGCGGGTGTACTCGGGGGGAAGGGTGGGTTTGGGTGGCCTGGGCATGGGAATCTCCTGGACGGAGGGTGGATACTTCTATTCTACGCCCATTTTTATCTGCGCGCCTGCTATCTGCGCCACAGGAATAAGCCAGCGAGTGAGCCAAGAACCATCAGCCCGGCGAAACTCACCGGACTGCCGGCCTAAGAAAAAACGATCCTCGGGATGGGATCGTTTATCAATTCAGGCGGAGAGGGTCGCGCACTTTGCACCCTCGGAGCCAATGGCTTTTTTTATGGCGGAGAGGGTCGCGTACTTTGCACCCTCGGAGCCAATGGCTTTTTTTATGGCGGAGAGGGTCGCGCACTTTGCACCCT
>DATCUC010000082.1:0-3505 GCA_036567625.1 Anaerolineaceae bacterium
CGGGCGAAAATCGCGCCGCGAGCGGGCAATGGCCACACCGGCCAGCGCCGCCAGCAGCAGGAACAGCGGCGCTAGCAGGCTGTGCTTACCCAGCAGCCCCAGTGCGCCTGCCCCACCCCGCAGCGCCTGGTACACGTGACCATAAACCGAAAATAAACCCCACCAGGCTGCCGCCAGCAGCGCGGCCCGCGCCCGGTCTTTGAGCAGACGCGCCAGCAGCAGATACAGCCCGCCCAGCAGGATCAGCGAAACGAGCAGCGGGCGCAGCAGGTCTGCCAGGCGGATATACGCCAGGTTGGCAGTGTACAGGAACCACAGCGGGTACAGCGCAACCGCGCCAAGCAGGAGAAAGATGCGAAAGGTTTTCAGCCGCGCCTCGATAGATGCAGAAGGGTTTATTCCATTGCCCGCGACAGAGTCTGCCGCCACTCGGGCAAGTATAACCCAAACGTGCTCTCAAACAAGGAGCAGTCCAGCGCCGAAAACAGCGGGCGCTCGGCGGGCGTGGGAAAATCGGCGGTCAGCGCGGGCTGCAGCTCGCGCACGGTTTGCTCTTCTTTGCGCGGATCGCAGGCCAGGATGGCCTGGGCCCATTCAAAGCGGCTGGCGTGCCCGCTGCCGGCCACGTGATACAGCCCGCGGTGTTCGGCAATCCAGCCCGCCGGATCGGGGATGCTCATCGCCAGCACCTGCGCGGTGACTTCCGCCATCATGCGCGCCCAGGTGGGATTGCTCACCTGGTCGGTGACTACCTTAAGCGTTTCTTGCTTGCGCGCCCAGCCCAGCACTTTGGTGACAAAGCTTGGGCGGCGCATGCTGTACAGCCAGGCGGTGCGAAAGATCAGGTAGCTGTCGCTGACGCCCTGCACCCACTGCTCGCCGGCCAGCTTGCTTTGCGCGTACGACCCGAGCGGATTGGGCGTATCTGCCTCGGTATACGCGCTGCCCAGTTTGCCGTCAAAGACGTAATCAGTCGAGTAATGGATCAACGCGGCCTTGATTCTCCGCGCCTCTTCGGCCAGGAAACCCGGCCCATAGCCGTTGATCGCCATTGCCAGCTTCGCGTCGCGTTCCGCGCCATCCACATCGGTGTACGCGGTGGCATTGATGATCACCTGCGGGCGCTCATGCCCGATCAGCTCCCGGATCATTTCCGGGTGGCTCAAATCAATTTCGGGGTAATCCAGCGCGATCACCGGGCCTAAGCTCTCGGTGGCGCGCAGCAGTTCCCAGCCTAACTGGCCGGTTTTACCAAGAATCAGGATCCGCATCCGGCAGCCCCTCTCTCCCATTTTGCGCGCGCTCTACCAACTGCTGCAGGTAAGCGCCGTACTGGTTGGCGCCAAGCTTGCGCACGCAGTTGCGCAGTTCTTCCAGGCTGATGAAACCCATGCGGAAAGCTATTTCTTCCGGGCAGGCAATCATCAGGCCCATGCGTTCTTCCACCGCCTGAACAAAGTTGGCCGCCTGGAGCAGCGATTCGTGCGTGCCCGCGTCCAGCCAGGCCAGGCCGCGGCCAAACACCTGCACCTGCAGCTCGCCGCAAGCCATATAGGCCTTGTTCACATCGGTGATTTCGATTTCACCGCGCGGCGATGGCTCCAGGTTGGCGGCGATCTCCACCACGCGGTTGTCATAAAAATACATGCCCGGCACGGCGTAGTTCGAGCGCGGCGCTTTGGGCTTTTCTTCAATGCTCACCGCGCGGCCGCTGGCGTCAAATTCTACCACGCCGTAGCGCTCGGGATCGCGCACCGGGTAGGCAAAGATCACCGCGCCGCTGCGGGACAGCGCCACCGAATCTTGCAGCATTTTCACCAGGCCGCGCCCGTAGAAGATGTTATCGCCCAAAATCAGGCACACGCTGTCATCGCCGATAAATTCGCGGCCCACGATAAAGGCATCCGCCAGGCCGCGCGGTTCTGCCTGCTCGGCGTAGGTGAAGGTCATGCCCCACTGCGCGCCGTCGCGCAGCAGGCGGCGGAACCCGGGCAGGTCGTCTGGCGTGCTGATCACCAGCACATCGCGGATGCCCGCCAGCATCAGCATCGAAAGCGGGTAATAGATCATCGGCTTGTCGTACACCGGCAAGATCTGCTTGCTGACCGACAGAGTGATCGGGTAAAGCCGCGTGCCTTTGCCCCCGGCGAGGATGATGCCTTTCATTTCACTCCCTCCCTGCTGCTGTAATTGGACTGCAGCCACTGCTGGTAGTTTTGCTGCTCGCGAATGGCTTTGACCCACTCGGTGTTGTCCAGGTACCATTGTACCGTCTGGCGCAGGCCGCTGTGTACATCATAGCGCGGCTGCCAGCCCAGTTCGCGCTGGATCTTGCTGATGTTCATCGCATAGCGCCGGTCGTGGCCGGGCCGGTCGGTGACGTAGCGGATATATTGGCTGTGCGGGATGGTGGGCGAGCCTGGCGGCAGCAGTTCGTCCAGCAGGCCGCAAATGGTGGTGACAATCTCAATGTTGGTAGGCTGGTTGTTGCCGCCAATACAGTAGGTTTCGCCCGGCGTGCCGCGCTGCACAATCTCCCAGATCGCCTCGCAGTGGTCGCCCACGTACAGCCAGTCGCGAATTTGCTTGCCGTCGCCGTAGACCGGCAGCGGCAGCCCATTGAGCGCATTGAGGATCATCAGCGGGATCAGCTTTTCGGGGAACTGGTACGGGCCGTAGTTGTTGGTGCAGTTGGAAATGGTGGCGGGCAGGCCGTAGGTGTGCCCGTAGGCGCGCACCAGGTGATCGCTGCTGGCCTTCGAGGCCGAGTAGGGTGAGCGCGGGCTGTAGGGCGTGGTTTCTTCAAACGGCGGGTCATTTGGGCCGAGCGAACCAAAGACCTCGTCGGTGGAAACATGGTGGAAACGCACCTGATCGGCGCTGAGCTTTTTTTCTTTAAACCACACCTCGCGCGCCGCGTCCAGCAGGGTGAACGTACCGTTGATGTTGGTTTCAATAAACACTGCCGGGCCTAAAATCGACCGGTCGACATGCGATTCGGCGGCAAAGTGGACGATGTGAGTGATATCGCGTTCGCGCAGCAGCCGGGTGACCAGATCGCGGTCGGTGATGCTGCCGTGGACAAATTCGTGCCGGTCGGGGTCGGGCAGGTAGCGCAGGTTTTCCAGGCTGCCCGCGTAGGTCAGCGCGTCCAGGTTGGTGACGCGTACCTCCGCGTCCATGCTGAGCAGGTGATGGATAAAATTCGCGCCAATGAAGCCCGCGCCGCCGGTAACAAGCAGATGTTTCGCCATAATTCACGCCCTATACAGTTCAATAAAGTGAAATGGATCAAACGCTCCGGCGGACATGCCCCCTCGACCGGAGTTTCCTCTAAGAATTATACCGGGTTGAAAGGCTTTGTCAATCAGCATAACAGATAGGTTGCGGTCGGGCATAAAGGAAAAAACGAAACACGAAGACGCGAAGGTGTAACTTCGGGCATTAGGGAAAAAAACGAAACGCGAAGACGCAAAGACGCGAAGAAATCGCGAAGAGAAATAAA
>DATCUC010000083.1:0-6351 GCA_036567625.1 Anaerolineaceae bacterium
CCGCCACCTGGCCCCGCCGATGCTCGCCAGCCTGGCCTGGAAGCTCGGCCAGCCCGACCCCTCGCCCGAGTGGTTCCAGTCGATCTATCCGCCGCTGCTGCGCTTCTTCAAAACCTGGCTTTCAGCGGCGCATGACCGCGACGAAGACGGCTTCCCTGAATGGGATCACCCGCTGCAAACCGGGTATGAGAATAACCCGCTGTTCGACCGCTGGAACATCGATTCTCAGGGCGTGGATATCACCACGCTGGAAAGCCCGGCGCTGGGAGCGATGCTGTATCGCGAATGCCGCAGCCTGATCCGCATTGCGCAGCGCCTGGAGCGCGCAGACGATTGCCTGCTGCTCGAAATGCACGCCGCCCGGCTGCGCTCCGTCGTCGAAGAAACCTGGGACCCGGCTGCGGCGATCTACCGTTTTCGCGATTTTCAGACTCACGCCAGCACGCCGGGCCACCTGGTCAAGAGCTTCCAGGGCAGCGGCGATACGCCGTTCGCGCACGCCTTCCCCCTGCCGCAGCGCCTGATCGTGCGCGTGCACAGCCAGGAAGAAACCACCCGCGCCGTGCGCGTACGGCTGCACGGCCAGACCGCCGCTGGCCCCGCTTGCGAAGAAATCACCCCGGCACAATTCTTCTGGATGCGCGGCGAAGGCCGGGCCACCACGCAGGCCGTTTTTACCGCGCTTGAACGCGTGGAGATCAGCGGGTTGGAAAGCAAAGATCGCCTGCGCCTGTATACCATCGATTACGCCCAGGAAGCCATCTCGCTGCTGCTACCGCTGTGGGCGCGCATCCCCGGTGAACCGCGCGCCGCAGAAGCCATCCAGCGCACGGCGACCGGCCGCTTTCTGGGCGAGTTTGGTATGCCCATGTGCCCCACCGGCGGTGATTCCTCACCCGCGCCGCACCTGTCGACGGTAGACATCGCCTGGAATACGCTGATCGGCGAAGGGTTGCTGCTCTACGGCTGCCAGGTTGAAGCCGCCGAACTGGTCACCCGCTTGATGCGTGCGGTCACCACAGCGCTAAAAACCACCCATGCCTTCAGCCAGTATTATGACGCTGCGACTGGCCGCCCGTATGGAGACAGCAATTCGCTATTTGGGCTGGCCCCGGTGGGATTATTTCTCTCCAGCCTGGGCATTGAACGATTTGCCCCCAAAGAAATTATTGTGCGCGGAATTAACCCCTATCCCTGGCCAATTACTGTACAATATCGAGGAGTCACCGTGTTGCGCCAGGGTGATGAAACCAGCGTTACCTTCCCCAACGGAAAATCGGCAGTTTTTCATGGCTCTGGACCTTACCGCGTATCACTGACCTAACCCAACACGAACCTCTTAAAGGAGGCAGCATGAGTGCATCAGATTTATCGGATTCGGAAAGCAATACTTTGTTGATGGCAGTCATCCAGGCGCAAGACGCGGAAAGCGCGCAGAATGCTCTGACCAAGATCGGTCTGTCTTCCACCCGCCTGCCCAGCGTGGGCGGCTTTTTAGGCCGGCGCAACGTGACCTTGCTCATCGGCCTTTCAGCGGCCCGCAAGCAAGAGGCGCTGGATGCATTGAACAATAGCTGCCGCCAGCGCATCGAATATATTGCCGTGCCGTTGGAGAGCGCCCCGCTGCCCCTCCCCACTCCCACGCCGATTACCATTGGCGGCGCGACGATTTTTTCCATGGATATTGAACATTACGAGGAGATCTAATCATGAAACTGATCATCGCAATCCTGCGTGATGTCGACAACGAGCCTGTTTCCGGCGCGCTCACTTCCGCCGGCTTTCGCGTGACGATGATCGCCTCCACCGGCGGGTTCCTGCGCCGCGGCTCCACCACCCTGCTCATCGGCGTGGATGACGAACAGCTTGAAGCCGCTCTCAGCACCATCCGCACCAACTGCGCCCCACCCAGCGACCCCAACAGCAAGCGTGCCACGATCTTTGTGCTGAAGGTCGATCAGTTCATCCACTTCTAACGCGCCCGCGTTTTGCCCGGCGCCCAGGCGTTGGGTTCTTTCAGGCCGCCGCGATCCGTGACGGCCTTTGCGCGTAAAGGGCCGGCATGCTACTCGTGAAATTCTTCCACCTGGTAGGTTTCAACGCGCAGCGGGCGGTGACGCCACAGACTGGCCGGAGAGCCCATCTTCAGGCATAAATGATCCAGAAACTCCTGCGGATCGGGCAGTTTTTGCCAGACCTGCGGCAAGAAGGTCGCCCGGCGCGGGCCGTCATGCAGCGTCACCCCATCGATCCCGGGCCGCAGCTTACCCACAAGTTCGTCGGGCGTGCGATATTCCAGGGGCGTGGGGGCCGTCAGGCACGATATCTCGATCAGAATATGCGGCAGTTCTTGCAGCCGCACTGGCGGAAAGCGGTAATCCTCGCGCGCGGCTGCCAGAGCGTGTTCGCACACGTCGATCACCAGCGGCTGGTAAGCTTCCAGCGCGCCGATGCAGCCGCGTAAATCCCCGTCGCGGGTGATGAGGGTCACAAAGGATGCGCCGTTTTCGCATAAGACCGGCGGCAGGTCTTCGTTCGACAGATCGGGAACGCGCCCGGCTTCCAGCGTCTGCCGCGCGAGGCGCAGCAATACTTGCTTTTCTTCCTGGCTTAAATCCGTTTCGCTCATGTCGCTAACCTCTGGTAGCCTCGATTGAAATAAATCAACGGCTGGCCTTCGCGCAGATGAGAAACCGCGAGCACTTCCGCGAGAAACAGGGTCGACGTGGCCATAGGATACTGAAAGATCACCTTGCAGTCCAGTGCTGCCAGCCCACCGGCCAGCAGCGGCGCGCCAGAAATGAGGGTATAGGTTTCCAACCCGGCAAAGCGATCGGCATCTTCCGGCGTGCGCCCGGCAAAGATCTCCGAAATTGACTGCTGCTCGGCGCTGAGAAACGTGACTGCCAGGCTGCCGGTCTCACGGATCAGCGCAATGGTGCGCGTCTGGTGCGCCAGCGACAGAGAAATAATGGGTGGGTCCAGCGAGACCGAAGTGAACGAGTTCACCGTCATCCCGTGGCGGATATCACCCGCGCGGCTGGTGACCACTGCCACGCCTGACGCCCAATGCCGCATTACCTGCCGCACCAACTCGGAAAGTTCCATGTTTGCCGTCCTCATCCTCATCTATTCATGGTTATATCACGAATAGCGTCCGGCGAAACGGCGATTGGCGCCCCAATCCCCCGGAGCGCGGGCTTCTGGCAAGGAACTTGCACAACTATCAGGGGGGTGAAAGGCGTAAGTTCTTGCGTTAAACCCGCAGTTTAAGTTACTATTCATCTTAACCAATTATGGACACTCAACCTGTTACTCCATCTGCGCCTGCAATCCCCGAGCCCTCTCGCCCGGTAAAACACCAGCGCACCAGCGCGTTTAACGCCCTGCAGACGATCATCAGCGCCGCGATTGTTTTAGCCACGCTGTTCACTCTGTGGACGCCGGCCAACCTGTTTTCAAACGACCTGCTGGATAAGATGTTCCTGGCTCTGCAGCCCGGCGGCGAGCAGCAGGTTCCGGCCGGGGACTGGCCCACGCCTACCCCGCTCCCGGCTCCGCGCATCGGCATCGTTTCCGGGCACTGGGGCAACGATTCCGGCACGGTCTGCTCGGATGGATTGACCGAAGAACAGGTAAACTTGCGCATCGCAGCCCAGGTGGAAAAGAACCTCAAGGCCGCGGGCTATGACGTAGACCTGCTTCAAGAGAAAGATGCGCGCCTGTCGCAGTATCAGGCCACGGTACTGGTTTCCATCCATAATGACTCGTGCGACTACATCAACAACGAAGCCACCGGTTACAAAGTCGCGGCAGCCATGTCTACCTCGTACCCCGAAAAAGCCGCGCGCCTGACCGCCTGCCTCACGCAGCGCTACGCCGAAATTACCGGGATGCGCTTTCACTTCAACACCATCACCCCGGATATGACCAGCTACCACGCCTTTGACGAAATCAACAGCAATACCACCGCGGCGATCATCGAAACCGGCTTTCTCAACCTCGACCGTGATATGCTGGTCAATCATTACGAAACCGTCGCCGAGGGCGTCAGCGCCGGCATTTTGTGCTATATCCGAAACGAGAATATCCCCAACGTCTTACCCACTGACGCGATTATCCCAACCGAACCTGCTCCATAAACCATGACCACGTCCCAGTCTTCTCCGGCCCGCGAAGCAATCCATAACGCTCGCAAGGCATTGAGTGAAAAACGCAATGCCGCGGCGCGCCAGTGGGCCGCGGAAGCCGCGCGCCTGGACCCCAATCTGGAAGAAGCCTGGTTAATCCTGGCCGCGCTGGGCACCCCGGCCGAGAGCGTGAGCTACTTGCAGCGCGCGTTGGCCGTGAACCCGGAAAGCAGCCGCGCCCGCGCCGGCATGGAATGGGCCTTGAACCGGCTGCGCGCCAGCGGCGCCGAGGATGAAGATATCACCGGGCCGGTGCTGATTCCTGCTGGCCCACCGCCCGCCGCGGAAACCACCGCTCCGGTGGCTGCTGCGCCCGATGAACCCGACCTGTACGCTGTGCCGCTGGGCACGCACTCGCTGGATGATACCGCCCCGATCCGCGCCGCCAAAGCCGCGCGCAAGCGGCCTACCCGATTGATCTTCTGGCTGGGGCTGGGGCTGGCATTGTGCGCCGTGCTGGCCCTGGTTGCATTGATCCCGCTCACCGGGGTGGTGCTGGCGCAGGTCAACTCGGCCTCGCGCCCGGTGGACCTGCAAAAACCAACCCTCACCCTCACCCACACGCCGACCGCAACTTCCACCGCCACGGTCACGGCGCTGCCGACCTTTACCAGCAGTCCCACTCCCCAGCCTACGGCCACCAGCGCGCCAACGGAATCCCCGGTGCCCAGCGCAACGGCCACCGAGCTGCCTGCCCCCACCCAAAAACCGGTCGAGAACGGCGGCATCCCGGTGGTGGAGATCACGCCCATTGCCACCCTGGCGCCCATGCCCACCTACGCTTACTCTGAGCCTGCCGCGCAGCCCACGCCGTACACCTATGAACCGCAGGCGCCAGTCAGCAGCGGTGAACACTGGATTGACGTGAACCTGTCCAGCCAGACTGCCGCCGCATATGACGGTGAAACGCTGGTCCGCACCTTTGTCGTGTCCACCGGCACCGCGGAACATCCCACCGTCACCGGGCAGTACAACGTCTACGTCAAATACCGCTACGCGGATATGGCCGGGCCCGGGTACTACCTGCCCAATGTACCGTACGTCATGTATTTCTACCGCGGCTACGGGCTGCACGGCACCTACTGGCACAGCAACTTTGGCACGCCCATGAGCCACGGCTGCGTCAATTTCAGCATCGATGACGCCGCCTGGTTGTTTGATTTCGTCTCCGTCGGAACCCTCGTCAACGTGCATTACTAGCAAAAAAACATGATGAAAGACTCTCGCGCCAACGATCCCAACCACCTCACCCGCCGCGAATTTCTCAAACTGGCCGGCGTGTCGCTGCTCGGCCTGATTTTGCCCCCCATTCCGGGTCTTGATCGCCCCGCACGCCACGCCCTACCCGGCCTGACCTTGCAAGACCAGGAAGTGACCGCCCTGGGCCGGGTGCTTAACAACCGCACCACCCTGCGCGACAAGCCCAGCTTCGACAGCAAGATCCTCAAGCATTACTATTACGACCTGATCCTGCCTATCACCAGCATCACCCTTGGACTGGACGAGAGCGATTACAACCGCGTCTGGTATGTGGTCAACGAGGGCGAAGGCTACGTCTATTCCGGCGGCGTGCAGCCGGTGGAAGTGCGTTACAACCGCGCTGAAGACACCTTTCCAAAAAATGGCAAGCTGGCCGAGGTGACCGTGCCGTATACCGAAGCTGTCTGGTCGTATAAAAACCCGAACTCGGTAGCCTACCGCATGTATTATGGAACCACGCATTGGGTGTACAGCATCCACCATGCCAAAGACGGAAAAGCCTGGTACCGCGTGCAAGACGATAAAAAAGGGTATTATTATTACGTCAATGCAACCCACCTGCACCTTTTCACCGAGGAAGAACTGGCGCCCATTTCGCCCGAAGTGCCTATCCGCGAAAAACGCATCGAGGTCAATCTGAAAGATCAGGTGGTGACGGCTTACGAAGGCGAGCGCGCGGTATTCGCCAGCCGAACGGCTACGGGCGCCCGCTTTAAGGACGGCGATTTTCGCACCCGCCCTGGCCGGTTCACCACCAACCGCAAGCGCCCCTCGCGGCATATGGCCGCCGGTGAGCCAGGCGTTGGATCCGGCTTTGACCTTCCGGGCGTGCCCTGGGTCTGCTACCTGACGGAAAGCGGGGTTTCGCTGCACGGAACTTACTGGCACAACGATTTTGGCA
>DATCUC010000084.1:0-13818 GCA_036567625.1 Anaerolineaceae bacterium
GGCGTGGTCAGCGACTGGGGTGGGATGTCCAGCCGCGCGTCGCCGGTCACCCGGGCCTGGCAGGCCAGCCGGAGACCCGCCGCGCGTTCTTCCGCGCTGAGCAGGAATTCTTCATCTGCGCTCGGCGCAGAAAGCTGACCTTCCGCCAGTCGCACCCGGCAGGTGCCGCAGGTTCCCCCGCCGCCGCACACTGCCACCAGTTCCACGCCCGCCAGCCGGGCGGCGTCCAGCACGGTCATCCCCGCCGGGGCTTCCACGCGGCGGCCAATCGGTTCGAAGGTGATACGTTGCGGTGATTGCGGCATGGCTGTATTCTAACAAAAAACCCCGCCGCGCGGCGGGGTTCGTGATTACCGATTTTTTTAAGCCAGCCTGGCGCTCAGTTCGATCGTATCGAGGCCGGGCGACAATAAAACGGAGATCGGGCAGTTATTCTTGGCCTGCTCGGCAATGCGCTGGAAAGTCGCCTCATCCACGCCGGAGACCTGGCCGACCGTTTCCAGGCGCATGCGCGCCACGCGAAAGCCGCCGCCCTCTTTGGGCGACATCACACACGTGGCCGTGGTGCGGATACTATCCGGAACGTGGCCTTCCTTCGAAAGTGCGTTGGCAAACGCCATCGAGAAACAACTGGCGTGGGCCGCGGCAATCATTTCTTCCGGGTTCGAACCCGGTGAATTCTCAAAACGGGTGGTAAAGCTGTATGCCAGGTCGGTAAATGCGCCGCTGCTAGCGCTCATCTGACCGCGACCACCGCGCAGGTCGCCTTTCCATTCGGCGCTCGCTGAGCGCAAAAGATCTGCCATTTCTATCCTCCTAAAACGAATAAACGGTTCGCCGTCCTATCCGGCAGGACGTCCAGGAATTATTATACAGTATTCTGATCAAAATACGATCCATTGTACAGCCGCGGTCAAACGAAAGCGCGGCTTGGACTGCCGCGCTTCCTTTTAAATCCCTTCGCTTTTCCCGCGGAAGAGCCGGGCAACGCCAAGAGCGTTTTTTTGGACGGATCTACCAGCGCCGTTCACGGCGCACTGTCGAAACCGATCGCGTAGATGGGCGGTACAGCATCAACCAGATCAACCGGACGACAAGCCAGCCAACCAGCAAATAGACCAGCATCCCGATCACGGCGGGAATATCCAGGGCAAAACCGGCAAAAGAAGGCACGGCGGTCAGGCCAAAGAATGGCCACAGGAAAATATCCGTTACGCCGTAAACCAGCGCGGCAAAGCCGCTGGCCGGGTTAGCGCCAATCAGCATCAGCAAAATGCGCAGGCCGATCAGCCCGATCACAATTCCAAACATTAACCAGATGAATTGCGTAATGCGCAGAATACCCACATAACGTTCCGTGGCATTGTCTTCCACCACTTGCTGCGCCACTTCGGCGCTGCCGGTGTCAACAATGACGTGCTCTTCGCGGCGATCATACGGATCTTGAACAGACATAATACCCTCTCCTTCTCGCCGCGCGGTGATTATCCGCGCGAGCAGAATGATCCAGAATCCAAAAACGTACCAGTACTATACAGACTGGTACATTGCTCAGACAATACCGGTTTTCACTCGCTGCCGGCGCGGATTTTCCCGCCCGCGTTTAGGGGAATCCCGCCAGCAGTTAGATTTGCCAGCGCTCGGGCACCTCAACAAAGGTGCGCGGGGCTTCAACCGGGTCTTGCATCTCGCCGGTCATATAGATATACGTTTTTTGCGGATTGCTGCTGAAAGCCGCCGGATTGCCGTCGCGGTCGAGCGCCACGATATTCATTTCGCTGCTGTATGGGCCGCCCAAATCGAGCAGGTCTTTCATCGTTTGGATCCCGGCTTCTTCAATCGACATGCCCATCTTCATGTACAGCACCAGGCTGCGCGCCGTGGACGTGCGGATGGACATTTCGCCCATGCCAGTGCAGGCGGCTGCGCCGTAGCGGTTATCCGCGTAAAGACCCGCGCCGATCACCGGCGAATCACCCAGGCGGCCGGGATATTTGCCGTACCAGCCACTGGTGCTGACCCCGCCGCAAATATCGCCGCTGCCATCCATCACCAGAAAGTTGACTGTGCCCACCGTGCGCCGCGGGTTGCTCAATTCGCTCACCAGCGCGGCCAAGTCGGTACGCTCTGCCAGCAGCGGCAGGTCCTCCGCCGGGAGTACGCCTTTCAACATGCTGCGCCAGGCGCGCTCGGCCCACGGGCTGAGCATCTCGCGCGCTTCCATGCCCATCTCCCTGGCAAACCGGTCGGCGCCCTCGCCCACCAGGAAGACGTGCGGCAGCTTTTCCATCACCTTGCGCGCCACCGAAATCGGATGGCGGTAACCCTTCAGGCAGCCCACCGCGCCGGCCATCAGGTCGCGGCCGTTCATGATGCTGGCGTCTGTTTCCACCACCCCCAGCACCGAGGGAAACCCACTGTACCCCACCGAATGATCATTGGGATTATCTTCCACTTCGTGTATCCCGGCTTCAATGGCATCCAACGCCGACCCGCCTGCGCGCAGCACGTCCACCGCCTGGCGAATGCCCACCCCACCGTTTTGACTGGCAACCACGATCATGATCCACACTCCTGTTGAAATGGCATACGCCGATTATAGACCGCTTTGGGTGGTGCAATGATCTTCCAGCAGCGCTAGCCAGTCAGGCAGCGCTGTACAGCGCGTGCGAGCCGGCGGATACCTTCATCGATCCGCGATTCGGGCAGCTCCGAGAAATTCAAGCGCAGGTGGCGCGATTTTCGCTCATCGGCATAAAACAGCGAGCCGGGGGCAAAGTCTACGCCTTCATCCACGGCCAGTGGATACAGCGCGTCCGAATCCAATCCCTCGGGCAGGCGCAGCCAGATGAACAGCCCACCCTGCGGCGTGTTCCACTCTGCGCCCGCGGGCATGTGACGGCGAAGCGCGGATACCATCGCGTCGCGGTAGCGCCGGTAGACGCGCCGCGCGCGGTGCAAATGCGCCTGGTAACGTCCCACGTTGATATAGGCTTCCAATGCGCGCTGCATCAGGTTCGCGGTGGCAATATCGTTGAGGTACTTCCAGCGCAGGAGCTGCTCGTAAACCGGCCCGTGCGCCACGATGTAACCAACGCGCAGGCCGGGCATGAGAATTTTCGAAAAGGTGCTGATATAAATCACGCGCCCGTCCGGGTCAAGCGCTTTTAGCGCCGGCTGCGCGTGACCTTCGTAGCGCAGATCGCCAACGAATTCATCTTCCAAAACCGGTATATCGCGACTGCCGGCCAGGGCGATCAATTGGCGGCGGCGGATACTGCTCAGGCACGCGCCGGTAGGATTGTGAAACGTGGGGATGGTGTAGATCAGGCGCGGGTGCTCGCGCTCGATGGCGGCTTCCAGCAGGTCAATGCGCATCCCGTCCTGATCGACAGGCACGCCCACTGCCCGCGCCCCCAACGCCCGAAGCAGGCTGAGCGTTCCAGGGTAGGTTGGCGCTTCCAACAGCACCGTGTCGCCGGCCCGCAGCAGCAGCGTCGACACCAGCCACAATGCCTGCTGCGAGCCTGAAGTTACGATAATCGAGTCCGGGCTGGTGAGGATACCCTGGTCGGCCAGAATGTGCGAAATGGTATTGCGCAGCGGTAAATAGCCCGCGTTAGGGCCATAGGTAAGCGAGTCGGTGCGGTCGCGCGAAAGAACGCTCTGGATCGACTTGCGAAATTCATCCACCGGGAATAACTCACCCGAGCCAACCCCGCGCGAAAAAGAGATAAAATCGCTCCCCGAAGGCGGGGGCGCAAGCTCAAAGTTATCCTGGCTGCTCAGGCGCGAGATCTGTTTCAGGCGGTGCTGCCATTGCGGCCAGGTTTCAGCCGGCGTCGACTGGCGGATGGCGCCAGCCCCATTTGCCAGCAGCCGGGCGACATACGTTCCACTACCCAGCCGGCGGTATATCAGCCCGGCAGCCTCCAGTTCGGCATAGGCATTATTGATGGTGATCCGGTTAACCCCGACCGAATCGGCCAGGTCGCGGGAGGACGGCAGGCGCGTATTTTCGGCCAGCGCCCCGCATTCAATTTCCTTTTTCAGGAAGGCGGCAATCTGCTGGTACAGCGGCATACTGCTTTCGCGGTCTAATGGAATACGCATGTGACCTCCAAGTATGCCAATTGTAGGAGGTTTTTGGGAATTTGGATAGAACCAATTCGGAATTGCTTGTGAATAACAATCCGTGGAGCCACAGGCCGGCCCCACGGATTGTTCCCAGCGCCCGGTTACGGGCAGTTCGCGATGTTTTGGATGGCCTGCTGAATTTCATTCATGCGGGTGGCAGAATTGGGGTGCGTGCTGAAGAATTCCGGCGGCTGGCCGCCCTGGCTGGCTTCTTGCAGAATACGCATGACATCGAGCATCTCGCGCGGGTCATACCCGGCGTCATTGATAAAACACACGCCCAGCGAATCCGATTCCAGCTCATCATCGCGGCCGTATTTCAAATTAATCAACTGGCCCACCAGCATGGCCATCTGCGCGGTTTGCGCGCTGCTTGGATCGTTGGGATCATAGGCAGCGATCACCGCCGCGCCGGTCAGACCCTGAGTGAGCTGCTGCTGCGCGATCTGCTCGGCAGAGTGCCGGGCAACCACATGCCCGATCTCATGACCCAACACGCCGGCCAACTGGCCTTCCGTTTCCAGGCGCGAGAGCAGTGCATCGGTGATGAAAATTTGCCCGCCGGGCAGCGCAAAGGCGTTGATCGTCTGATCGTCATCCAGTACATAAAAATGGTATTGATAGGGCGTGCTTCGCGCCGGCGATTGCTGCACAATGCGATTGCCGATTTGCTCTACCACCGCCTGCTTGTTTTCGTCCGGGTCTAAACCGCCAAACTGCTGCGCCATTTGCGGAGCAGCCTCTACGCCCAGGGCAATTTCTTGCTCGGGTGTGATGTTGATATGCTGGTTCTCACCCGTCACCGGGTTGGTGGAGTTCATCGAAAAATAGGAAATCAGCGAAAAGATGGCAATCGCCGCGGCGATCAACAACCGCCCGCCAGAAAACCGCCCACCCCCGCTAGAACGTCTTCCATACATGCAAAGATCCCTCCTTCATTATCCTTTATTCGTCATTTTCCTTAAACGGAAGAAAGAGCAGCCGCTACTGGCACTGCTCTCTCTCCGTCAAACCACTACGTACCCATCACGTTACACAGGAGAGCGACCCGGAAAAACTCGAAACAGGGCCACCGTTACAACAGAACTCCAAAAAGCGACCAACAAGGTAGAAAGGTTGAACATCCCGATCGGATCGGCCAAACCAAAGGAGATTCCGGATATTAAACCTCCCAGGAAACCACCAAAACCACCTGCTAAAATATCCGTGTAAAGGTCCGAATACACCCGGCGCATGGCAGTACCCGTAATCCATCCGGCAACCATGCCGGCCACTAACCAACTAAAAATGCCCATGCGCTTCTTGCAACCGTCCGATATCTACCAATAAGTTTCTACCTCGCTTTGAATATAACTTTCAAGCACTTTACAATCAATGGGGAAAGGTCATATTTCTGAGTAGGGCTTTCCCCAACCGCTTTTTTCACAGGTATAATGGTCGCCATGGATGAGCTTTCCCACGAAGTCGAAGAAGTGACCAAAGAGGTAGAAGAATTAACCATCGAGGCGGTCACAGAGATCGCCGCGCCCAAGAGGAGCCAGCCCTGGATCGCGTTGATTGTTTCGGTTTTGGTTCTGGGTGCAATTGTCTTGATCGTCGAACGCGATCTGGACAAAATTCGCGCTTTTATTGCCGGCAGCGGCTGGGTTGGATTGGTGACCGCAGTGCTGCTGTACGGTCTGCTGGGGTTATCGCCAATCCCGTCTGAGCCGCTGACGGTGCTGCTGAGTACGATTTTTGGCCCGTTCAGCGCCACGCTGGCCGCCGGATTTGGCAATTTACTGGCCGCGATCATCGAGTATTTTCTCGGTTCGCGCATTGGGGCGGTAGCTGATTTTGAATCGCGCAAGGAGAAGATGCCGTTTGGCCTGGGGCGGTTCCCGGTGGATTCGGCTGTATTTCTGCTTGGCGCGCGCATGCTGCCTGGTTACGGCCCCAAACTGGTGAGCCTGATCAGCGGGGTGTACCGCGTGCCGATCCTGCGCTATATCTGGACCGCGGCCGTGCCAACCTTCATCGGCGCGGCGATCTTCGCCTACGGCGGCGCGGGTCTACTGCACCTGACGCAGTGATTATTGCCTCGTAAATGAAACCCCACCGGAAAGCCGCCGGTGGGGTTTTTGATGTACGTTTTTCGGGTACTATTCGGCGATGGGGATATACAGGTCTAGCTGCATATCTTCCGTGATGGCAGCATCCAGGGGTGGGGTGAGGCATTCTTCCAGCCACTGGTGATTTGCCGCGAGGTAGTGGCTGGCTTCGCGCCACAGAAACAGCTTGTGCCAGTCTTCGGTGATCGTGCGCAGCGTGGTGCGCGTTACCGCATACAGACCACCGGGAAAATTCTTCATTTTGATTTCGCCGCTTGCGGCCGTGTCCGCGGCAACGGTCACCCACTGTTCGTAACCATAGTTCGGGCTGCCGGCGGATGGGCTGGGGTTATTGAAGCCGAAAAAGCGGTGCTGCGCTCCATCCTGATCCAATCCGCTTTCCTGATAAAATTTGATGATCTGCTGCCAGGCCAGTTCTTCTGGCCCGGCGCCGAAACCGTAGCTGGCTGCCACACGCAGCGGCTCGAGCCGGACGATACGAACTTCAATTTGATCCATTATGTTTTCTCCAGGTGAGATTGTGCCAGCGCGCTCTGACAAATCTATCGTACAATAGCATTACTGACATCTTCTGTCAGTAGTTTTTCCTTTATCCTGGATGAGAAAACATGCGCGCTGACCGCCTGATCTCCATTTTGCTGCTGCTCCAAGCGCGGGAGAAAATGACCGCCCGTGAACTGGCGCTTGAATTAGAAGTCTCCGAACGCACCATTTACCGCGATATTGAGGCCCTCAACATGGCCGGTGTGCCGCTGTATGCCGTGGCCGGCCCCGGCGGCGGACTGGGCCTGCTCGGATCCTACCGCACTAACCTGACCGGGTTGAACGAAGCCGAACTGCGCGCGCTGTTCATGGCATTTGGCCCGGCGGGTCCATTAGAAACACTGGGCGCCGGCCAGACGCTGCGATCAGCAGTACGCAAACTGTCTGCCTCGTTAAGCCTGAACCAGCGCGGAGCGGAAGAAAAGGTACGCCAGCGTTTTTTGTTAGACGGCGCGGCCTGGAGCGAGCCCCAGGCACCCGAACCACACCTGACCGAACTCGAACGCGCCGTGTGGGAAGATCGAGTGGTGCGCCTGGGGTACCAGTCATTTTTGGCCCAGCCCATCGATATTGAAATGGCAGCCTACGGATTGGTTGCAAAATCCGGAAGCTGGTACCTTGTTGGCCAGGTTGCCGGAGCGCCGCGCGTTTACCCGGTGCGGAAGTTGACGCATGTAGCAGTCACAGCGCGGCAGTTCGCCCGCGCCAGCGATTTTGACCTGCCTGTCTTCTGGGCAGCATGGGTACGAAAGATTGAGGAGAACCGGCGGGCTTATACCGTACGGCTGCGCGTCTCGCCGGTGCTCGCCCGGCAGCTAGGCTACCCGGGCGGGAGCGAGTGGGTGGAGATCAGCCTGGAGTTCGAATCCCTGGAAGCGGCGCGAACGCGGATCCTCGATTTTGGCGGCGCAGCGGAAGTTCTGGAGCCGGAAGCCTTGCGCCGCAGTTTGATTGACTACGCGAATAATATTATCGAACGGTATCAGACGTGAGATATGCGAGACATCCTTGCCACTTTACGGCTTTAGGGAATAGTCTCTGGGCTGACACAAAGGTCCGCCCCTACCGGGACAGATTGCCGTGGCAGGGGCGGACATTAAGGTTTACCGGGTTGGGTCGGCTGTTACGGCTCGAGCACAACGTTGGACCGCGCCAGGTTGTGCAGAATGTAGTTGAGAATTCCGCCGTGGCGGTAATATTCCAACTCCATCACCGAGTTGATGCGAATGATGGCGGTAAAGTGGTTCTCGCTGCCGTTCTCGCGCACGGCGCGCACGGTTATTTCGCCACCAGGGGTCAGGGCATCGGCCAAATCGTCCAGGTAGAATAACTCTCGCCCGGTGAGACCCAGGGTTTTCCAACCTTCACCAGGCAGGAATTGCAGGGGCAGCACGCCCATCCCCACCAGGTTCGAGCGGTGGATGCGCTCATACGATTCAGCAATAATCGCCTTGACGCCCAGCAGCATCACGCCCTTGGCTGCCCAGTCGCGGCTGGAACCGGTACCGTACTCCTTGCCGGCCAGCACGATCAGCGGCGTGCCTTCTTCGCGATACTTCATCGCCGCGTCGTAGATGCTCATTTGTTCGCCGCCGGGTAGATATGCGGTGTAACTGCCTTCCACGCCCGGCACCAACTGGTTTTTCAGGCGAATATTTCCAAACGTGCCGCGGGTCATGATGCGGTCGTTGCCGCGCCGCGAACCAAAGGAGTTGAAATCTGGGGGTTCCACGCCCAGGCCGCGCAAGTATTTGCCTGCCGCGCCATTGGCAGGGATGGCACCGGCTGGTGAAATATGGTCGGTAGTAACCGAATCGCCCAGCACTGCCAGCACCCGCGCGCCCTCGATCTGCGGCAGCGGCGGGATCTCGCTGGTCAACCCTTCAAAGAAAGGCGGCTCTTGCAGGTAGGTGGATTCTTCCTTCCACAGGTACAACACACCCTCATCACCCTCGATTTGGTTCCATTCTTCATTCATCTCGCGCACGTTATTGTAATTGTCCAGGAACATCTGCGGCGTGATGAACTGGTTGATGGTATCGATCACTTCTTGCGTCGTGGGCCAGATATCGCGCAGGTACACCGGCTGACCGTCTTTACCCGTACCCAGCGGCTCTTCCGCCAGGTCGATATTCATGGTGCCGGCCAGGGCAAATGCCACCACAAGCGGCGGCGAGGCCAGGTAATTGGCCAGGGTGTGCGGGTTAACGCGTCCCTCAAAGTTGCGGTTGCCGGAAAGCACCGCGGCCGCCACCAGGCTGCCGTCTTGAATGGCCTCGACGATTTCTTCGTTCAGCGGGCCAGAGTTGCCAATGCAGGTGGTACAGCCGTAACCTACCAGGTCAAAGCCCAGGTCGGCCAGCGGCTCCAGCAGTTGAGCGCGTTTCAGGTATTCCGTCACAACGCGCGAGCCGGGCGCCAGACTGGTTTTTACATACGGCGGCGTCATCAGCCCCTTCTCCACGGCTTTTCTTGCCAACAGACCGGCGCCAACCATTACATACGGGTTCGAAGTATTGGTGCATGAAGTGATCGCGGCGATGGCCACCGCGCCGTGACCCATGCGCGCCTCGCGGCCGCCGGTTTGCACCAGTATCGTGCGGGTGAGATCTTCCGGGCTAACTTCGTAGCCGCCCATGGTTTTGGGCGTGACCAGCGCCTGCTGGAACGACTGCTTGATGCGCGCCAGCGGCACGCGATCCTGCGGGCGCTTGGGCCCGGCCAGGCTGGGCTCGACCGTGCTCAAGTCCAATTCAAGCACATCGGTGAATTCCGGGTCGGGAGTTTCATCGGTGCGGAAGAGGTGCTGCTCTTTACAGTACGCTTCCACGCGCGCCAGCAGTTCGTCACTGTGGCCGGTCATGCGCAAATACTGCAGCGTCTGATCATCCACCGGGAACCAGGTGACCGTGGCCCCGTTCTCCGGCGACATATTAGCGATCATGGCGCGGTCGGTGACCGGCATATTGCTCAGCCCCGGGCCAAAGAATTCGACGAACTTTTCCACCACGCCTTTTTGCCGCAGCATCTGGGTCACGGTGAGGGTCACATCGGTGGGGGTCACGCCTTCGCGGGTTTTGCCGGTCAGCTTAAAGCCAATGACATCCGGGATGAGCATATCGATCGGCTGGCCCAGCATGGCCGCCACCGCTTCAATGCCGCCCACGCCCCAACCCACCACTCCCAGGCCATTGACCATGGTGGTGTGCGAATCGGTGCCGACCAGAGTGTCCGGGTAGATGACCCGTTCGCCGTCCACGTCCGCGGCCAGCACCACATCGGTCAGGTATTCAATGTTGACCTGATGGACAATGCCGATCGACGGCGGCACGACATGAAAGTTCTTGATTGCATTTTGCGCCCAATGCAGCAGCTCGTAGCGCTCGCGGTTGCGTTCAAATTCCAGGCGCGTGTTGCGTTCCAGCGCATCCGGCGTGCCGTAATAATCTACCTGCACCGAGTGATCGATCACCAGGTCAACCGGGATATTCGGATTAATCAGGTCGGCAGGAGCGCCCAGGCGCGCCATGGCCGAGCGCATAGCCGCCAGGTCGTTGACCACGGCCACGCCGGTGAAATCTTGCAGCACAATGCGCCCCGGGCTGAAGGGCATCGCCGCGCGGTCTGGATCCACAGCCTGCCAGTTTGCCAGGTTGAGCACATCGCGCTGGGTCACCTCAATCTCGTTATGCTTGCGCAAGACATTTTCGATCAGGATGCGTACAGTAAACGGGAGTTTGTCCAGCCGGCCGTTCGCCAGCGCAGCCAGCTTATCCAGCCGGTAGTAAACATAATCGCCGTGGGGGGTTTTGAGAATCGATCGAGTCTGGAAAAAATCTTTGTTCATGCCTGCCTCATATTTCTACTGCTTCGCGGGCGTGTCATCCATATGGCGGACAATCGCCTCGCCAAATTCAGATGTGCTTACTCGCACTGCATCGTCCATCAACCGGTGAAAATCATAGGTTACGGTTTTCGCCGCAATCGCGCCGGATATGCCGCGGATGATCAGGTCGGCGGCTTCGCTCCAGCCCAGGTAGCGCAGCATCATCTCGCCCGAGAGAAGCACCGAACCGGGGTTCACCACATTCAAATTGGCATACTTTGGCGCAGTGCCGTGCGTGGCTTCAAACACCGCAATGCCGGTGTCATAATTGATATTCGCGCCGGGGGCAATTCCAATTCCGCCAACCTGCGCCGCCAGCGCATCGGAGAGATAATCGCCGTTCAGGTTCATAGTCGCCAGTACGTCAAAATCTTGCGGGCGGATCATCGTATTCTGGAAGACGATATCCGCAATCGAGTCCTTGATCAGCATTTTTCCACCGCGCAGCGCGGCGTTCATTTCGTCATTGGCGGCTTCTTCACCCTGGGCGGCCTTGGCGCGGTCCCACTGGCTCCAGGTGTACACCTGGTCGCCAAATTCGCGCTCCGCGAGCGCATACCCCCATTTAAGGAATGCGCCTTCGGTATACTTCATGATATTACCCTTGTGCACCAGGGTCACGTTGCGCCGCTTATTCTCCAGCGCGTAGCGAATGGCGGCGCGCACCAGCCGTTCCGTGCCTTCAATCGATACCGGTTTCAGGCTGAACCCGGCAGTATCGGGGAAGCGGATCTTGGCATAATCTTCGGGGAAGGCTTCACGCAGCAGCGCCTTGAACTTCTCGTTTCCGGGTGTGCCCTGTTCGAACTCAATGCCGGTGTAGATATCTTCGGTATTTTCGCGGAAAATGACCATATCCACCAGCTCCGGACGCTTGAAGGGCGAAGGCACGCCGGCAAAATAGCGCACCGGACGCAGGCAGACGTACAGGTCCAGGTCGAGACGCAGCGCTACATTCAGCGAACGAAAACCACCGCCAATGGGCGTGGTGAGCGGGCCTTTGATGCCCACCAGGTACTCACGGAACTGGCGCACCGTCTCTTCGGGCAGCCAATTTCCGGTTTGCACGAAAGCCTTTTCACCGGCCAGCACTTCCAGCCATTCCAGCTTACGCCGGCCGCCGTAGGCTTTTTCGATCGCGGCGTCCATCACGCGCACCGAAGCGCGCCAGATATCTGGCCCGGTTCCATCGCCCTCAATGAAGGGAATAATGGGCCGGTCAGGAACATGCAGCCGGCCGTTTTCCATCCGGATTCGCTCACCCACAACCGATGTTTGAAGATCGCTACTGGTCATTTTGTACCCTTTTCCTTAGATTATCCTCTCCATTGTCCGATATATTCCGGCCAGTTGCAACGCTTTTTGAGCGTATTTATAAAGATTTGCGCCAACTACTTTTAACGTGCATAATACTTGTACGGCTGGTTGCGGCAATCATCGAGTTAGCATACAATTAATATCATAAAACTTGAAAAAACGCTCATTGCCGCAGGCGTACCCACCGCCGACTATCTTCCGTATCTTGAGGAGAAATCAGATGACAACCAACGATGCAGCCGCATCCGTAGACAGGGTCCAGGCGACCAAACATAACCGGGATTGCAAATCCTTTATCTGCGAAAAAATCGACGCCAAGATTCCGATCTGGCGCGACCGGGTGGGCAAGCTGCTGAAGGAAAATGGCGATTTCGTAGTATCTGAAGTGACGATTGAGCAGTTGTATAGTGGCATCCGCGGGGTGCATATTGCCACCAGCGATGTCTCTTACGTTGACCCGATGGAAGGGCTGCGCGTTCGCGGCTATACCATCCCCGAGTTGATGGAAAAATTGCCCCGCGCAGAAGGCACCGAAACGCCCCTGGTGGGCGGCGTGTTCTACTTGCTGATGGCCAGCGAACTGCCTACCGAAGAAAATGCGCTGATGATGGAATTTGAGTTAAAACGCCGCCAGGAAGTGCCGGAGTACGTGTATACGTTGATCCGCACCATGCCGCGCGAAACGCACCCAATGACGCTCTTTTCGCAGGCAATCCTGGCGCTCCAAAACGAATCGGTGTTTGCGCGCGAATACTCCGAGGGCATTCAAAAACCCGATTACTGGCAGGCATACGTCGAAGACACCCTCAACCTGATCGCCAAGCTACCGGCAATCGCGGCTTTCATCTATAACTGGAAGTACCGCGATGGGCAGGTGATTGAGCCCGATCCTGAATTGTTCTGGGGTGCCAACTTTGCCCACATGATCGGCAAAGGCGACAGTAAAGAATATCAGGAGCTGTGCAACCTGCACTTCTTCCTGCACTGCGACCACGAAGGCGGCAACGTCAGCGCGCATACCGCCAACCTGGTGGCCTCGGCGCTCTCGGATATCTATTACGCCTGCTCGGCGGGCATGAACGGGCTGGCCGGTCCGCTGCACGGCCTGGCGAACCAGGAATGCCTGATCTGGCTGCAGAGCGTGCGCGAAAAATTTGATCACTTCCCCACCGCGAAAGAAATTGAGCAGTTCGCCGAAGAGACCATCGCCGCGGGGCGCGTGATCCCCGGCTATGGGCACGCAGTATTGCGCGTTACCGATCCGCGCTTTGTGGCCTTTGACGAATTCGGCCGCAAGCATGCCGCCGATTCCGAACTCTTCCGCCTGGTGGATCTCATATATCAGGTGGTGCCCGACGTGCTGCGCAAGACCGGAAAAGTCAAGAACCCGTGGCCGAATGTGGATGCCATCAGTGGAGCCTTGCAGTATCACTACGGCGTAACCGAGTACGACTTCTATACGGTGCTATTTGGCGTCAGCCGGTGCATGGGGTTGTGCGCTCACGCCGTATGGTCGCGCGCCCTCGGCAAACCCATTGAGCGCCCCAAATCCCTGACTCTGAAAATGCTCGAAGAGATGGTGGTGAAGGAGCAATAAGCCGCGAGAAGTGAAGCGTTAACCACAAAGCGGCGGATCGAAACTGTTGATCAGTTTGGATCCGCCGCTTTTGATTCTGGGGATTAAAATAGAAAAGGTCTCTTGGCAATGACCTACTCTCCCAGGAAGTCGCCCTCCAAGTACCATCGGCGCTGACGGCCTTAACGACCGGGTTCGGGATGTAACCGGGTGTACCACCGTCGCTCAGATCACCAAGAGACCTATTT
>DATCUC010000085.1:0-11899 GCA_036567625.1 Anaerolineaceae bacterium
GAGCCAAAGGCCGCCGCGGAGAGTTTTCTTAACGCCTGGGCGCAGAACGATCCGCAGGCCATGTATGCCATGCTGAGCAGCGCCAGCCAGGCCGGCGTTACCGCCGAAGATTTCTCGGCGCTGTACGCCAGCTTTGCCCAGAATCTTACCCTGCAAAAGCTGGAGATTCAGGTCGCGGACGGCCAGTATGACGCCCAGACCGCCAAAATTCCCTTCAGCGCCAGCTACGAAACCGCCCTGTTTGATACCCTTACGCGGCAGAACGAACTGGAACTGGTGATGGAAAACGGCGCGTGGAAAGTGGCCTGGAACGACGGCCTGCTGCTGCCCGAAATGAAAGGCGGCAACCGCCTGGCGCTCGATTTAACCGTGCCAGAGCGCGCCCAAATCCAGGATCGCAACGGCGAGACCATCGCCGGCACCGACAGCGCCGTATCGTTGGGGATCATTCCCGGCAACCTGGGGGATAACGAAAACGCCGTGCTGGATAAACTCTACGATCTTACCGGCAAAGTGCCGCAGTCGATCTATGATTCGTACGAGAACGCCGCGCCAAGCTGGTACATCCCCGTCGGTGAGGTATCGCAGGATTACCTGGGCAATGACGGCGACTGGCTGGCCAACAGCGGCGTGGTGCAGTACACCTACGGCCCCACGCGCTTTTATCCCTGGGGCGGCGTCGCGCCGCACGTCAGCGGTTACGTGCAGTTCATCCCCAAAGAGTCGCTCGACCGCTACCTGCAAAACGGCTACCGCCGCGATGAAAAAGTGGGCATGAGCGGGCTGGAGTGGTGGGGCCAGCAGACCCTGGCCGGCACGCGCGGCGCAGACCTGTACCTGGTCAACAGCAGCGGCGACCGCATCAGCCGCCTGGCGCAGGTGGCCGAGCAGCCAGGCAAGAATATCATCACCACCCTGGATATGCGCCTGCAGTTGCAATCCCAGCAGGCCATCCGCGATTACCGCGGGGCGATAGTGGTCATGGAGCGCGATACCGGGCGCATCCTGGCCATGGTTTCGTCGCCGGGGTTCGACCCGAATATGTTTGACGGCGAGAACTACAACGCCATCACCGGCGGCGGGCTGGAGCGCATCTTCTCCTCGTCCGCGACCCCGCTGGTCAACCGCGCCACCGGCGACCAGGGCAGCGGCTATCCGCTGGGTTCGGTGTTTAAGATCATCGATATGGCCGCCGCGCTGGAAAGCGGCCTGTTCGACCTGGAACAGACCTACGATTGCAAGTATGAATTCAATGAGATTATTGGGCGCACCTATTACGACTGGACGCTGGCGAAGGATTTTCCCGAAAGCGGCGTGCTGACCCTGCAGCAGGGGTTGATGCGCTCCTGCAATCCCTGGTTCTATCACATTGGGCTGCGCCTTTATAATGAAGGCCACGGCACGGATATTGCCAATATGGCGCGCGGCTTTGGCCTTGGCAAAGTCACCGGGCTGGATGTGCTGGATGAAGCCGCGGGTAACGTGCCCGAACCTTCCAGCGAGGTCGACGCGGTGGAACAGGCCATCGGCCAGGGCGAGCTGCAGGTCACGCCGCTGCAAGTGGCTACCTTCCTCGCCGCGCTGGGCAACGGCGGCACGCTGTATAAGCCGCAGTTGATCGAGAAATACATCGGCGCGGACGGCTCGGAAGAACAGGTTTTTCAGCCGGTTGAAAATGGCAAGCTGCCCATCTCCGCCGAAACCCTCGATGCGATCCGCATTGCCATGCGCGCGGTGACGTTTAATAAGCGCGGCACCGCTTATGATGAATTTGCCGGTTTCGGCATCCCAGTCTACGGCAAGACGGGTACTGCCCAGTCTTGCGAGGGCTGCAACCCGCACGCCTGGTTTGCCGCTTACACCGACAATAATAACCCCGACCGCCCGGATATTGCCGTGGCTGTCATCTGCGAGCAGGCCGGTGAGGGTTCCGAGATCGCCGCGCCCATCACCCGCCGGGTGATGGAGGTCTACTTCTACGGGCGCGCGCTCAAAGTTTACCCGTGGGAAGATCGCATCAACGTCCGCGCCACCGAAACCCCCACCCCCACGCCCGGCGAAGAAGCCACCCCCACGCCGGAGCCGTAAGAATTTACCGCGAACCATACAACCAGCCCGCCGGTCAAGCGGCGGGCTGGTTGTATGGATTCGGCGGATTGTCCTTCAAACCTTATAAGTTACAAATTATTCTTTATCAAGTAAGTATATAATTTTGGTAATCGGGGTATCTGAATTCGACTGCATTTCCACTGCGCAAGTTTTTCGGTATGCACCACCATTATTGTTCGTGAGGGTACAGGTATGGAAAATGGCAAGCATTATCGGGTGATTGTGATTGGGGGTGGACCGGCAGGGGTGACGGCAGCTTTACGGGTGAGCGAACTGGGCGGGCAGGTGGCTCTGGTGGAGCGCGGTACCCTGGGTGGAACCTGCACCAACGATGGCTGCGCGCCGACGCGCGTGCTGGCCAAGGCCGCGCGCCTGGTACGCGACGTAGACCAGTTCGATTCATACGGCATCCAGGCCATCGAACGCCCAACCGTGGATTTCGGGCAGTTAATCGCCCGCGCGCAGAGCATGGTTTACCGCCTGCATGAGAAAAAGCAGCTTCGCAGCCATCTGGAAGCCGCTGGCGTCAGCGTTTTTCTCAATGCCGGCAGCGCGCATTTTGTGGATGAGCATACGCTCAAACTGGGCGACGGCACGCAGTTGACTGCCGACCGCTTCATCATCGCCGCCGGTGGGCATGGGCGGCGCATTCCCTTCCCGGGCAGCGAACTGGCGCTGACGCACGAGGATGTCTGGCGCTTGAAGAAGATTCCCCGGTCGCTGGCGATTGTCGGCGGCGCGGCCACCGGCAGCCAGCTCGCGTCGATCTTTTCCGCGTTTGGCGTGGAGGTCAGCCTGTTTGAGGTCTCGCCGCGCATCCTGGCGCGCGAAGACCACCAGGTGGGAGAGGTGATGCAAAAAGCATTCGTTGCCAGCGGCATCCACGTGGTCACCGGGATCAGCGGCATCGATTCCATCGAACAAACGCCGCTTGGCATGGTTTTTCGCTACACCAAAGATGGGCAAACCTATGAGCACCCCGCGGAGGCCGTGTTCCTGGCGGTCGGCTGGGTAGGCAACCTGGAGGCGCTCAATCTCGACGCCGCCGGGGTGAAGACCGAGCGCGGCTACATTGTTGTCGATGATTACTTGCGCAGCAGCAATCCGCATATTTACGCCGCGGGTGATATTACTGGGCGCATGATGCTGGTACAAAGCGGCAGCCACGAAGGCCGGGTGGCCGCCGAGAACGCCATGCTGGGAGATGGCATGCCCTACAAGCACCTGATTGTGCCGCACGGCGGCTTTACCGATCCCGAATATGCCTGCGTCGGTCTGACGGAAGAACAGGCGCGCAAGCAAGAGCCGGACTGCGTGGTAACCGTGGTCAACTACGATGAAATGGACCGCGCTTTGATAGACGATTTGACCACCGGCTTCTGCAAGCTGATCGTCTCGCAAGAAACGCACCGTATTTTGGGCGCGGCGGTGGTGGGCGAGCAGGCAGTGGAGATCGCGCAGATGATCGCCACCGGCATGGCCGCCGATATGTGGGTAGAGCAGCTCTCCGAGTTGGAACTGGCCTATCCCACCTATACCGCTATCGTCGGCCTGGCGGCGCGGCGCATCATCCGCCAGTTGGGCGTCATGCCGCTCTCCGAGCAGTGGCGCACGCTGGGCCTGGAGCATACCGCCGAATGGGAACGCAATGATGGCGACTGAACCGCAGTCTACCGCGCCTGAGACCGAGCCGGAGACCCCGGCCCGCCCGCGCCTCACCCGTCGTGAATTTCTCAGGGCGATGGGTACGTTCGCGGCCGGGGCGGCGCTGGCCGCCTGCACCCCGGGCATGCCGGTTCCCAAGGCGCGCACCGGCGAAAAAGCCCAGCTCGTCTACCAGGACTGGCGCACCGACTGGTTTCCCGAGATGTCGATGCGCATGCTCGAAGATTTCCACGCCGCTAATCCCAATATCCGCGTGTTTTACACCCCCGACCCCGACAACCTGGAAGAAAAGATGCTGTTGGATATGGGCGCCGGAACTGCCCCGGATGTACTCGCTGGCTGCTGCGATTTCTTCCCCGTTTGGGGTCAGAAGGATTACCTGCTCGATCTCCAGCCCTATATTGACGCCGATGTTGACCCGGGTGTCATCGCTGAATGGGATCGGGCCCAGTATGCGGCACTGCTGCTGCCCAATGGCAAACGCTTTGGGCTGCCAAAATATCACGGCGCGCTGGCGCTGTATTACAACAAAGACCTGTTTGACGAATACAAAGTCGATTACCCCACCGCGGATTGGAATATCGATGATTACCTCGACGCGATGCGCAAGCTCACCAAAGACCGCGACGGTGACGGCCAGACAGACCTGTGGGGCAGCATGGTCGATATCGCCTGGGAGCGCCTTCAGATGCACGTCAACGGCTGGGGCGGGCATTTTGTCGACCCAGCCGACCCCACGCACAGCCTGATGGGCGAGCCCCCGGCGCTGAAAGCCATGGAATGGATCCGCCAGCGCATGTGGGATGATCAGGTGATGGCTACTTTCCCCAATGTGGAAAACCAGGAAACGCGCACCGCCTTCTCCAGCGGCAAGCTGGCGATGGTCGAAGATGGTTCCTGGGCGTTGAAAGATATCCTCACCGCGTCCAACTTCCGGGTGGGCGTAGCTCGGTTCCCCAAAGGCCCCGAACGCCGTGTCACTCTGGCCACCACAGATGCTTTTGGCATTTACGCCGGCACGCACTACCCCGAAGCCGCCTGGGAGTTGATGAAATTCTTGATCAGCAAAGACTACGGGCTGGCCATGGCGCGCGCCAATTTCTTGCAGCCGGCGCGCTCTTCGCTCGTAGACCAGTGGGTCGAGATCATCCGCGCCGAATTGAAAGAAAAAGCCAACGAGGTCGATATTGGCGTGTTCGCCGACGGCCATATCAACGGCTATTCGGTCGTAACCGAGATCTTCCCCAATATGGCCGCCGCATCCGAACTGGCGCGTTCTGCCTGGGAGAAGATCTATACCCTCGGGCAGCAGCCGACGGTCTCGCTGATCGAGGTTTCCCGGCAGATTCAAGCGCTGCAAAAGCCCACGGGAGGTTAATCGAGGCGTGCAGATTTCCCGGTATATTATCCGTATTCGCAGCCTGGTGCTCACCTGGTTCTTCATCATTGCGATTGCCTTGCTCAGCGCGGTGGCTGTATTTACCTACCTGGCGTACCAGCGGGCTACGGATGCGATGATCATTGATCACGACCGCGAATACACGTATGTTTCTTCGGCGCGCCTGCGCGAAGAACTGGATAAATTCTCCAGCAATCTGATCTCCGTGGCCCGTACCGAAGACCTGACCAGCGGTAACCCAACCCTGCAACAAGACGGCCTGGTTAAGTCAAAGCTGCGGCTGGCCGTATTTGATGCTGGGGTGGTGGTGCTCAACAACCTGGGTGAGGTAGTGGCCACCGAGCCGGTGCGCACTGATCTGCAAGGGCAAAACTGGTCTGGCCGCACCTTCTTCGCCCAGCTTCTCGCCAACCACACAAGCGTATTCTCCAACGTCACGAACGATGGGCCTGGCGGCAGCGAAACCATCGCCTTTGCCGTGCCCATCAACGGCGCATCCGGCGAACTGCGCGGGGCGCTGGTGGGCATGTTCCAGCTTGGTCCAACTGCCTACAGCCCCTTTTATGCCAGCATCGTGCGCCTGCGCATCGGCGAAACCGGGCGCACCTATCTGGTAGATGGCAACGGCCGCGTGATCTACCACAGCGACATTTTCCAGACCGGGCAGGATTTATCCGACGACTACGTGGTGAGCGAAGTACTGGCCGGACGGATCGGCGCGCTGCGCACCACGGATGAGAAGAATAACGATGTGGTGGCTGCCTACGCGCCTGTGCCTGGAACAAGCTGGGGGCTGATCACCCAGGAAAACTGGCAGACCGTAGCGGCATCCTCGCAGCGTTACGGGCGCATTCTGCTGGTGCTGTTGGTGTTGGGAATGCTTTTGCCCGCTGTGGGGGTGGGGCAGGTGGTTCGCCAGCGCCACCGCGAAACCATGGAGCGTGAGCGCATGCAGCAAGAACTGGCCGTGGCGCAGTATATCCAGAAGACCCTGCTGCCCAAAGAAGTGCCGGTAATCGAAGGCTGGGAGGTAGCCGCGCACTGGCAGCCCGCGCGCGCCATCAGCGGAGATTTTTATGATTTCATCTTATTCGAAGACGGCGGCCTGGGGGTGATTATTGCCGATGTGACCGATAAGGGCGTCCCGGCCGGGCTGGTGATGGCCAGCACGCGCAGCATTTTGCGCGGCGTTTCTGAGCGCCTGCGCGCCCCCGGCCAGATTTTAGAGCGGGTGAATGACTTGCTGGTCAATGACATCCCGCGCAATATGTTCGTTACCTGCTTTTATGCTGAAGTCGACCCGCTGACCGGGAAAATGCACTTTGGTAATGCCGGGCAGAACCTGCCGTATCGCGTGTGTTCCGGCCAGGTGCACGAAGTGGAGGCCACCGGTCTGCCGCTCGGGCTGATCCCAGACGTGCGCTACGACGATTTTCAGATGGAATTGCAGCCTGGGGAAACACTGGTCTTTTACAGTGATGGAATGATCGAGGCCCACAGCCAGGAGCGAGAAATGTTTGGCAACCGCCGCCTGGAAGCCATCCTCGCGCAGTCCCCCATCCACGAAATGCGCGCCGAAGAGATCATTCAGGCCATCCTGCGCGAGATGGAAATGTTTATCGGGAAAAAAGATAACCAGGAAGACGATGTCACCCTGGTGGTACTGCGGCGCGGGTCGCCAAACGGAAAACACCCGCAAACAATGGATAGGAGGGCGCCAGGTGACTGACGAATGGGAGGAGTTGTTATGCTTTGAAGTACCCAGCCAGGCTGGCATGGAGCGCCGCGTCATGGAGCGGGTAGCAGAAAGCGCTCGCGGGCTGCTTTCGCCAGAGATCATCGAACGCCTGAAAACCGCGGTTTCCGAGGGCGCATTGAACGCCATTGAGCACGGCAACCATTTCCGCGAAGATCTGCTGGTAGAGGTGAATGTCCTCGTTTCGTCGCGCGTGCTGCGGGTGACGATTACCGATCAGGGCGGCGACCAGGAACTGCCTAAAGCGCCCGTTCCGGATATCGAGGCAAAGCTTTCCGGGCTAGAAACCCCGCGTGGCTGGGGCTTATTCTTGATCCGCAACATGGTGGACGAAGTGCAAATGACCGGTGATGGCCAGCGGCACACTTTATTACTGGACTTTTATAGGGAGAGGTAACCATGAGTGTCAACGTCCTCGAAGCGCACGTGCGCACTATGCAGGGACTGGCGTGCATTGATCTGATGGGCGAAATTTCCGCTCAAGCAGAGGATGTTCTCAACCGGGTGTACGAAGAAGCCGTAAGCGCCAACCCGGGAACGATTTTGCTCAACTTCACCGGCGTCGAATACATCAACAGTACCGGCATCGCGCTGATCCTCAACCTTCTGGTAAAGGCCGGTCGATCGCACCGCAAGCTGTATTCGTACGGTCTGAGTGATCATTACCGCGAAATTTTTCGCATCACGCGCCTGTCCGATTTTATGCGCATTTTCAGCGATGAGAATGCCGCGATGGCTGCCGTCTAGCGGCGAAAGTAGGAACAAGCATAATGGATAACAACTTTATCATTTTGCCGCGCAACGCCGTAGATGGGATTTTCATCCTGGATATCAGTGGCGACCTGAACGCTTCCGCCGAAAAACCTTTAATGGATGCCTATATGCAGGCCACTGAACAGGGCGCGCGCACGCTGGCGTTGAACTTCACCAACCTGGCATACATGAACAGCACCGGTATCGGGCTGCTGGTTACCCTGCTCATCCGCGCTACGCGCGCCCGGCAGCGCCTGCTGGCCTACGGTTTAAGCAGCCATTACCGGCAAATCTTCGAGATGACGCGCTTGAATGAAGCCATTGCGCTATACGAAAGCGAAGCAGCGGCGATGGCATCTGCCCGCTCAGCCTGACCGCGCCGCGGGCCAGAATCGAGGTAATTTTGGACACCAAATCCCTGCCGTTGATGGGAAGACTGCCCGCATTTTCTAGCCGGACGACCCTGGAGGGCTGGCAGTTGACGGCTGCCCGGGTTGTCTGGGCGCTGGTCACGCTGCTGATCTTCTCTCTATTCGTGCTCGGCGTCCCATCGGATTACTCGCAGCAGCTAAAAAGTGCTTCCACTGAGTTCTCTGCCGCGCTGGGGCAATTGGGGTTGGAACCGGTGTTCCTGGCGGTCTACCGTACGGCGATGAATCTGCTGCTGGCGATCCTATTCCTGACTGCCGGAATTTTCGTTTTCGTGCGCAAATCTGACGACTGGATGGTCATGCTCACCTCGCTGGCCTGCAGTGGTTTCGTCGTCTTATTCCTTCCAACTCTGGTGCGTCTGATGGACGCTCACCCGGAATTCACCCTGCCGGTGGCTTTCAGCCGCGCCTTTGGGTTGGGCTCCAGCCTGATTGTTTTCTACTACCTCTTCCCCGATGGCCGCTTTGTTCCCGGCTGGCTCAAGTATTTCATGTTCGCCTGGCTGGCGATGGTCGTTGTCTGGTTTATCTTCCCAGATGCGCCGTTTAACCTGGTCTACCTGTATACCTGGTATAACAACCTCGGGCCGTCCTTTGTGGTGTATATTCTGTGGTTTGGTAGTGGGGTAGCCGCGCAAATTTACCGCTACCTGCGCGTTTCCAATTCGCTCCAGCGCCAGCAAACCAAGTGGGTTGTGTTTGGCACCACTGGCGCGTTTCTGGGATTCTTCCTGTATTACCTCATCCCGGTCATGTTCCGATCGGTATACCAGCCAGGGCTGTTACGCCTGGTGCATATCTTTATCGGTGTGCCCGTCTTCCACCTGTTGGTGCTGATGGTTCCCGTGACGATTTCCTTTGCCATCCTGCGCTTCCGGCTGTGGGAGATCGACTTCATCATCAACCGCTCGCTGGTCTACGTGATTCTTAGTAGTACGCTGCTGGTGGTGTACTTTACCATCGTCACGCTGATGACACTCTTCTTCCAGAGTTTCACCGGCACGCGCCAGTCAGAGATCGTGCTGGTGTCTTCCACGCTGTTGACTGCCAGCCTGTTCTCGCCGCTGCGTTCCCGGCTGCAGTACATCATCGACCGGCGCTTTTACCGCAATAAGTACAACGCCTCGCGCGCCCTTGAAGCATTCGGGGCTACCGTACGCGATGAAGTCGACCTCAACCGGATGAGTGAAAGCCTGGTGCAGGTAATCAAAGAAACCATCCAGCCCGAAAGCATATCACTGTGGCTGAACACCCCCGCGCGCAGCGCGCCGGAGGAGCGCCAACCTCCGCAGGTGCAAGCCTTTGTCAAGAATCTGGGCATTTCCTGGGATGACCTGCGCGACAACAATCTGGATGGTGGCTAGCATGTGGCCTAATCTTCGCCAGTGGCTGCGCGAACGCTTCATCCGCCCCTATGCATCGGGTGTGGTATTGAACACCGGCGCTGATTATAGCGAGCATCAGTTTCCCTCGGTCGAAGTGACCGAGGATGACCCGCTGCTGCGCTATTTTCGCGAGCGTCCCGAGGCAGTGGAACTGAACACGCTCGAAATCCACTCTCCGGCCGTTGAAGCGTTCAAGAACGCGGGGGTCAAGGTGCTGGCGCCGCTCGTTTGCCGGGGCGAGGTGGTGGGCCTGCTGCAGTTGGGCGAGCGCATGAGCACTCAGGATTATTCTCCCGACGATTACGTGCTGCTTAATAATCTCGTCACTCAGGCCGCGCCTGCTTTTCGCGTGGCGCAGCTTGCCGAACTGCAAAAAGTCGATGCATTGAAAACCGAACGAATTAACCAGGAACTGCGCGTGGCAGGCCTCATTCAACAGACCTTACTCCCGCGTGAAACGCCGCATCTGCCAGGCTGGAATATTGCCGCGTTTTATCGACCGGCGCGCGCGGTGGGGGGCGATTTTTATGACTTCGTCACCTACCCGGATGGCCGCATTGGGCTGGTAATTGGCGATGTGACCGATAAAGGTATGCCGGCAGCGCTGTTGATGGCCACTACCCGCGCCACGTTGCGCACTATGGCCCAACGCATTGACGCGCCCGACGCGGTGCTGCGCGAAACCAATAACACCATCTGTCCTGATGTGCCGCCCTCGATGTTCGTCACCTGCCTGTACGCCATCCTCGATCCAAATACCGGGCGGCTGGTGTATTCCAACGCGGGGCATAATCTGCCGTATCGCCAGATCGGCGAGCAGGTGACCGAACTGCGCGCCACGGGTATGCCCCTGGGCCTGCTGCCCGATATGATCTATGAATCCTACGAAACCGTAATTGCGCCGGGCGAACATTTGCTGCTGTACAGCGATGGGTTGGTGGAAGCACACAACCCCGAACGCGAGATGTTTGGCAACCCGCGCCTGGAGGCCCTGCTGGCCGGCTGCCAGGATGACGCGGCCACCATGATCCAAACCCTGATCTGCGAGTTGGAAGAATTTGCCGGGCCAACCTGGGAACAGGAAGACGATATCACCCTGGTGATCTTAAGCCGGGATAATGAGAGGGAATGATCGATGCAAACCACCGATGATGATCCGCAAGGAACCCAGGAGCCGCGCGACAGCAAAGCCTGGGCCAAGAGCCAGGGAACGCTGCATGTGCGCGAAACCCCCGAAGGCGCTACCAACCTCAACGTCGACGGGCAAAAGATTACCGGCCCGCTGCAGGGGTTTGGACAAATGTGGCAAAATACATTCCGCATCCGGCTGTCGGGCTGTTCGCTCAGCCCCAGCGAAGTGATGAAATTGTGGAAAGAGAACTTCGTCGCGCTGCAGCCGGAGTTTAACCGCTTTTACCCTTCCAGTGTGGGGGTCGAACCGGGTGAGGTGATGCTGATCGACAGCTCGGTTCCGGTAGTGCCGGGCACGCCCGGCGTGCTGCCCGTGGCCACGGGGGTGATGATCCTCTATTCCGACGAGCAGATGTTCACTGTCATCACCCCTGAAGGCCACCCGGAATCAGGTTGGAACACCTTCAGCACCTTTGAAGAAGATGGGGTGACCGTAGCCCAGATTCAATCCATGACCCGCGCCACCGATCCGCTCTACGAGTTTGGATTGCGCTTCATGGGGGGATCGCGCATGCAGGAGAAGACCTGGACGCACGTGCTCAAATCGCTGGCGGAACTTTGCGGCGTGCATTCCGAGGTGATGATGACCAAGCAGGTGGTTGACCCCAGCTTGCAGTGGTCGAACGCCAAAAACCTGTGGAAAAATGCGGTTGTGCGCACCACATTCTTCAAGCTGGCAGCCCCATTCCGTTGGATTGGGAAACGGCTGCGGCCTACAATCAAGTCATGAAAGCATATGACGCGGTGATTGTAGGATCGGGGCCAAACGGGATGGCTGCCGCCATTACCCTGCTGGAACAGGGCCGTTCGGTGCTGATCATCGAAGGCAAAGACAGCATTGGCGGCGGCACGCGCTCGGGGCAGGTGACGCTGCCTGGCTTTACGCATGATATTTGTTCCGCCATCCACCCATTAGGCATGGCGTCACCCTTTTTTCGCTCGCAGCCCCTGGCAGATCACGGCCTGCGCTGGGTCTTTTCGCCGTCGCAGGTGGCCCACCCGTTGGATGACGGCACCGCGGTGATGTTTGAGCGCTCGCTCCAAGAAACCGCGCAGAACATGGGCCGCGACGCGGCTGCCTACGCGCGCCTGGTGCGTCCGCACGTTGCTAACTGGAAGGGCCTGATCGACCAGCTTTTAGGGCCGCTGCGGATACCGCGCCAACCCTTGCGGCTGGCGCTGTTTGGCCTTCCGGCGCTGCTTCCGGCCA
>DATCUC010000086.1:0-3049 GCA_036567625.1 Anaerolineaceae bacterium
TCTATCGCAATCACCACGCCGAAGACACTCCCGGCGAAACCGCCCCGGCGGCCTCGCAGCCGCTGCCGCCCCCGCGCCAGTTGTTTACCGCGTTTTCCGCCTACACCGTGTTGATCGTGCTGGCCTTTGGCATTAACCTGATTACCCCCATCCGCGAACTGCTCGACCCGGTCAGCTTCAACCTTAATTTCCCCGAGCTGACCACCAGCTTTGGCTTTACCAATGCCGCCGGGCCGGGCCGCGAGATCAGCCTGCTCAACCACCCCGGCGCCATTCTGATCTATTCCTCGCTGATCGCTTACGCTATCTATTCCCGCGCCGGGCTGTACAAACCTGGCGCGCGCCAGCGCATCTGGAGCCGCGTAAGTAAAGGCGCGGTATCGTCCAGCCTGGGCATCGTTTCCATGGTCGGCCTGGCGGTGGTTATGTCGCACAGCGGCATGACCAACATCCTCGCCGAGGGTCTCAGCCAGAGTTTTGGACGCGCCGCCTACCCGTTGATCGCCCCGGTGATCGGCGCCATCGGCGCGTTCATCACCGGCAGCAACAACAATTCCAACGTGCTCTTCGCCGTGCTGCAAATGCGCACCGCCGAACTGCTCCAGCTCAGCGTGCCGCTCATCCTGGCCGCGCAGACCGCCGGCGGCTCGCTGGGCAGCATCATGGCTCCCGCCAAGGTGATCGTGGGCTGTTCCACCGTGGGCCTGGGCGAGCGCGAAGGCGAAGTGGTCGGCAAAGTGATTCTCTACGGCATGGCCCCCATCATCCTGGTTTCGCTGCTGGCCTGGCTGCTGGCGCGCTAAGGAGAGAAACAATGGCAGAAAAGAAAAACGGCGGCGCCAAACGCTTTCAAATCCAGTCCATCGCCCTGGCGGTCTCGCTGCTCACGCCGTTTGGCATGTATGCCGCGCTGCAGGCGGGCAGCACCCCCCTCGCCGCGCTGGGCTTTGCCATCCTCACCGCCGCTATGGCCGTCGTGGTGGTCAAGGGTTAAGAGCGTTATCCCGAATTTCACGAATATATTCTAGAAATTATTATCCGTGCTATTTCGGTGTATCCGGCTTTATTCGGGTTTCATTCCCGGCAGCGGACCAAAATTGGCCGGGAATAGCGGCGCGGCAAACACCGGGGTGGGCAGCTTTGCGGCCAGCTCCTCAATCTCCGGCTGGCGGATACTTTCGATCTGCCCGGCATCTGCAGCCGCGGCCACCTGTGGGTTGATCGGCAGCCGCGCCAGCAGCGGCGCGCCGGCGGCTTCGGCGATCTCCTGCGCGTGACCCGGACCGAAAATCTCATGCCGCACGCCTGTTTCCGGGCAGGGGAAGTAGCTCATATTCTCCACAATGCCCAAAATCGGCACGTCAAGCCGTTTCAGCATGTTGACGCCCTTTTTCACCACCATCGCCGCCAACTCCTGCGGCGTGGTCACCAGGATCACCCCGGTCAGCGGCAGGTTGCGCATCGCGGTGATCGACGCGTCCGCCGTGCCCGGCGGCATATCCACCAGCAGGTAATCCAGCTTGCCCCAGATCACTTCGTTCCAGAACTGCAAAATCGTGCCGGAGATCATCGGCCCGCGCAGGATCACCGGGTCATCCTCGCTCTCGACGAACAGGTTGATCGACATCGCGCGCACCCCGCCGCGGCTGACGGCGGGCAGCATTCCCAGGTCGCTGCCGCGCACGTCGCCGCGCGCCAGCCCAAACAGCCGCGGGATCGACGGCCCGGTGATATCCGCATCCAGCACGCCGGTTTTAAAACCTTTACGCTGCAGCGCCGCGGCCAGCAGCCCGGTGACCGAGCTTTTGCCCACTCCGCCCTTACCGCTCATCACCGCGATCATCTGCCCCACGCGGTTGAACGCCGCCAGCTTTGATGGCTGCGGCTGGTTTCCCCCGGTGGCAGCGCGGCGCTCCTGCTCGTTCATCACGCCAAAGCTGATCTCCACCGTTTCCACCCCCGGCAGCGCCTTCAGCGCCTGCCCGGCGGCGTGCGCCATCTGGTTGCGCATCGGGCAGCCGGCCACCGTCAGCGCCAGGGTGAAGGCCACCCGGTCAGCCTCGATGACAATATCCCGCACCATTCCCAGATCGACGATACTGCGGTGCAGTTCAGGGTCCATCACATCTTTGAGCGTTTCCAGTACCTGTTCAGTGGTGACCATTGGCTTTTTCTTTCCGGTAATCCTCGATTGCTTCGCACAGCGCGACGCGGATGGGCGTATAACGCAGCCCCAGTTCGCGTTCCGCGCGCGAGCCGTCAAAATGAAAGCCCGCCTGCAGCGTCCGCCCCGCGTCGATGGAGAGCGTCCACAGCGGCGGCTGCCCGGTGAGCGCCGCCAGCGCCGTGAACGGGTATGACGCCGCGCGGATGAACCAGTCCGGCAGGCGCAGCGGCGGCTGCCGCACGCCGGAAAGCTGGCTGACCAGGGCGGCAAACTCGCGCCCGCGCAGCGTTTCCTTTCCAATCAGATAGCGGCGGCCAATGCTGGCCGGGTTCTCAGCCGCCAGCCGCACCGCCTCAGCCACGTCGCGCGCCGCCACGTACGTGGCCGGCGAGTTATGGAAGATGGTGCTTGGCGTGCGCCGGAAGACCAGCAGACGAATATACTGACCGCTGGCGCGGTCATCGCCCGCGCCCAACACAATCCCCGGGTACAGCACCGTCAGCGCCAGGCCGTTCTTCTGGCAAAAATCCCAGGCGATTTTCTCCCCGGCGGCTTTGCTGCGCGCGTACTCGCTCAGCAGCCGCGCGCCGCGCGGGGTGTCTTCGGTGAAGGGCGCCTGGCCGGGCTTGCCCCATACCGCCACGGTCGATACGGTAATCACGCGCCGCGCGCCGCAGTCCAGCGCCGCCTGCAGCACATTGCGCGTGCCTTCGGCGTTGACCTGCCAGAACGTCTCCGGCCGCGGGTCCCACATCGAATACTTCCCCGCCAGGTGCACCACAAGGTCACAGGCAGGCTGCGGCCCGGCGAAATACATGCCTTCGCGCAGCGCTTCCTGGTCGCTCAAACTGCCGGGAACCGGCTGGATACCCAGCGGCAGCA
>DATCUC010000087.1:0-9624 GCA_036567625.1 Anaerolineaceae bacterium
GGCAGCGGCGGCGGCCGCCCGCAGATGGCGCAGGCTGGCGGCAAAGAACCCAACCGCCTGTCAGAAGCCATGGATTCGGTTGCGCCGCTTCTCGAAAAGAAGTTGAAGGGCTAAACCGTGAAGCAGTGGGTCTTCCTCTCCGTTCTCCGGCGCGGGAAGAGCCCAGGCATGCATTTTCGATCAGCCTGCCCGGTTCTGCCGGGTGGGCTGATTTTCTTGCTGGCGCTGCTACTAGGCGCGTGCAACTCAGCGCCCTGGGTAAGCTCTGACCGGCTGGCAACAGCCGCGGCGCAGACACAGCCGCCGGTTGCGGATGTTCCAGCGACCGCCGGGCCTGAACCGGTACAGCCTTCGGCTACGGCGGAAATTCAGGCGACGCCTACGCCAAGCGCTACGCCGCTGCCTCCCGCGCCAGAGGCGAACTACACCATCCGCGCCGCCCTCGACTTTGAGCAGCGCACCCTGTCCGTGGAACAGACGATCCAGGCGCAAAGCCCGGCGGCCGCCCCTCTGGGCGAACTGCTGCTGGCGGTGGAGGCCAACCGCCTGGGAGATGTGTTCACGCTGGAAGCGCTCACCTGGGGTGATGGCACGCCCGTGCAGCAGTACCAGCTCGACGGCCCGGTGCTGCGCATCCAGCCGGCGGCTCCGCTCCAACCCGGCGAGCGCATTGACCTGGGGCTGCGCTATACACTGCGCCTCAAGGCCATGTACAGCTACCTGGGTTGGACCGGCCGGCAGTTGAACCTGGGAGATTGGTATCCTTTTCTTCCGGCGTACAGCGCTGAAACCGGCTGGCTGTACCACAACCTGAGTAACGTTGGCGAGCACTTGGTTTACCCGGCCATCAACTACAATGTGACCCTGACTCTGGCCCCATACGAGCGGCCGCTGATCGTAGCGGCCAGTGCACCGGGGGAAGCGGTCGACGGCACGTACAGCTTCATGCTGCGCCAGGCGCGCGGGTTTGCCCTGTCGATCTCGCCCGAATTCCAGGTGCTGTCGACGGAAGCGGGTGATGTGAATATCCGTGCCTATGTCTTCGCGGAGAACATGGCAGCGGGGCAGGCCAGCATCGAAGCTGCGCGGGATGCCGTCACGTTATTCTCCGAGATTTACGCGCCCTATCCACATCCGGGTCTGGCGATTGTTGAAGCCGATTTCTTCGACGGAATGGAGTACAGCGGGCTGTTTTTCCTCGGCGCCGAGTATTTCAATGCTTACCCCGGCCGGCCGACAACCTACCTGGTGCCGCTTTCGGCGCATGAGACCGCGCACCAGTGGTGGTACAGCCTGGTGGGCAATGATCCGGCCCTGCAGCCCTGGCTGGATGAGGCCTTTTGCACGCACAGCGAAGCCCTGTTCTATGAGCGCTATTATCCCGATCTGGTTAATTGGTGGTGGAATTACCGTATCTGGCGTTTTCTACCTTCAGGGAAGGTGGATAGCAGCATCTACACCGAGCAAGAATTCCGTCCATATGTGGATGCGGTATACCTGCAGGGGGTGAAATTTCTTGATGCTGTGCGCCGCGAAATGGGCGATGAGCAGTTTTTGGCATTTTTTCAAGAATACGCGCAGCGCTACGCTGGCCGCCTGGCGGATACCCGGGGCGCGCTGGAACTGCTGCAGGCGCACAGCGAGAAGGATTTATCACCCTTCATGATCGAGTATTTCGAAAACGAAGGTCAGAAATAGCCAGGTTGGAAAGGGGCTGCGGGAAAGGATGCATGCCCCGCGGATAGTTTCTTTCACGAAATATCTTGCTCTGGAGGGTTTACCATGAACGTTCACGCCGGTACTGCTGCTAACACTGTTTCCTTCAAAATCCGCCCAAAGAAAATCCTGCAGATGGCATTCAACCAGGTATTGCTGATTCTGCCCGCCCTGCTTATGGCGTGGATGCTGATAACACGAGAAAACGATTGGGGTTCAGAGCGCTATCTTTTCATATTTCTGGATGTCTGCCTGTTTCTCCTGGTGGCAGCCGGGGTTTATTCGATTTTCCGCGCGCGGCTTTCGTTTTCTCCGCAGGGCGTCGATTTCCGCAGTTTGCGCAACATCCATGCTGACTGGAGCAAGGTGATCAAGCTGGAGGAAGAAAAAGGCGAAACCTACCTGCTGGTCGAACAGTCAGGCACAAAGGGACAGCCGTTTACCACGCGGATACCGCTCTCCTGGTTTGGTGAAATCGACCTCAAGCAGAAATCTTCGCCTGACCCGTTGGTGAAAAGCCTGCGCGGGTTCGTTCCACGCCTGTTTGAGCGATAAGCAGGATGTAGACCCAGGTCATTCGCCGCCCTTTCTCCTCTCGTGTCAAGGAGAAGGGGCGGCATATCAGGTTACGCTGGTCGGTGGTCAACGAAAAGTTGGCCCCACCATTGGGTGGGGTATGAGATTGGTTTTGAGAATTCTTACAGGCTCTTCAAATATTCTACAACCAAGCGCACGCCAAAGCCGGTGGCGCCTTTTTGACAGTAGGCGGTGTTTTTATCAGTAGTGGCCGTTCCGGCAATGTCAACATGCGCCCAGGGAATCTCGGGGGTGACGAAGTTCTTGAGGAACATGCCGCCGATGATAGCCGAGGCCTCGCGCCCGCCGGAATTCTTGATGTCGCCGTCGTCGCCCTTGATCTGCTGATCGTAATCTTCGTCCAGCGGCAGTCGCCACAGGCGTTCGTGCGTGGTTTCGCCGGCTGTGAACAGCGCGTTGGCCAGGCCGTCGTCGTTTGACATTAGCCCCGCGCGAACCTTTCCCAGGGCGACCACGCAGCCGCCGGTGAGCGTGGCAAAATCGACCATGGCGCGCGGTTTGAGGTTGCGCGCGGCGTACGTCAACGCGTCGGCCAATACCAGACGGCCTTCCGCATCGGTGCTGATGATTTCCACCGTCTTGCCCGACAGAGTCGTTAGAATATCGTCCGGGCGGTAGGCTTCGCCGGAAACCATATTCTCCGCGGCGGCGACCACGCCAATAACGCGGGTTTTCAGTCCCAGCGAGGCGGCAGCGACGACCGCCGCGATCACCGCCAGCGCGCCGCACTTATCGTATTTCATGCCGAGGATGTTGCTGACGTCTTTGAGCGAATAGCCGCCGGTATCAAAGGTGATGGCTTTGCCAACCAGCACTACCGGATCGCCGCTGTCATCCTGGCTCGGGTATTCGATCAGGATCATGCGCGAAGGTGTGCGGCTGCCTTTGCCCACTGCGTGAATGGCCCCGGCTCCCATTTCTTGCAACTGTTTGTCGTCAATTACGGTGACCTTAAGATTGTACTGGCCGGCCAATTCGCTGACGCGCGCCGCCAGCGTCACCGGGTTGATCACATTGGCCGGCTCATGGCCCCAATCGCGCGCCAGGTTGACCGCCGCTGCCAGCTTTTGGGCTTCGTCAAGTGTTTTATCGAACGCATCACTGCCCACCAGGTACAGCGTGGGAACGATGGCGCTGTCTTCGGCGCTTTTGTAGCGAACAAAGCGAAATGCGCCCAGCAGCAGGCCTTCACACAGGGCGGCGGCGGCTTCGGGCACGCCAAATTCTTCCAGGGCGGCTGTATCGAGCTGGGCCTCGCTGGCATTCTGGTTGATCAACCAGGTGGCCAATGCGCCGCCAGCCTGGCGGAACGTGTCCGCCTTGATTTTTTCGCGCTTGCCCAGGGATACCGTAAGGGTGGGGTTGCCGTTCGCGGCGCGCAGGAAAAGAATATCCCCGGCGCTTTTCCCCGGCTCGCCAGGGGCGGGCTTTTCAGGGGCGGATTGGAAAAACACGGTCAGGCGGCCGGGCTGGAGGGCAGCTTTCTCAAGCCGGATGCCAGGCGCGGGTGGAGTAAATGTGTTGTTCATGATGTGTGTGAGCTCCTGTATCTACGATTTGCCTTCAATATCCCACAAAATGATCTCGGGGGGACAGAGAAAACGCACGCGCGGCGCGCCCTGGCCCTCCAGGCCTATCCCCCGGGTGACGTACAGTGTCATCTGGTTCAGTGAATACCTACCGGCTTCAAAGCGCTTGCCGTACATAGAGGCGGCAAAGAACGCGCCAAAGAACGGCAGCCGCACCTGGCCGCCATGCGTATGCCCCGAAAGCTGCAAGTCGATCCCGGCAGCCGAGGCTTCCGGAGCGAGATCCGGCGAGTGGTACAACAGTACCGAAAAATTTTCGTTTCGCCCATCAACCAGTTGTTCCAGCCGGGGCGCGTCGAGAAACGGTTTGTGCGTGCAGGTAATGCCAAGGATGTCCACCTGCCCGGCGCCTACCGTGAGGGTTATGCGCTCATCATCCAGCCAGCGCAGCGGCAAACCGCGCAGCAGGGTGGGGATGACGTCTTGCAGGTCAACCGCGGGGCTGCCGGTGACCGCGTACACGCCCAGCGGAGCGGCCCATTCACCGACGATGGCGCGCGCGTCTTCCCAGGCTTTAGGGTCGCGCAGGTACGACAGGTTGAGAAAGTCACCGGAAAAGACGATCACATCCGGTTTAAGATCGGAAACCATGCGGTTGAGATGGCGATCGCGCTGGGTGATGCGCTCCATGTGCAGGTCGCCCAGGTGCAGCAAGCGCAGGCGCGTGCCGGACGGCAGCTTTGAGGTGGCCAGCGTCTGGCGGGTGAGCGTCAGCCGGTGCGGCTCAATCCAAAACCCGTAGAGGACCAGCAGCGTGCCAGTTATCTGGGCGGCAGCTTCCAGCCAGAACGGTAGCGGCAGGACTGCAACTGCTGCGCGAGCTACTGCCAGAAGCAGCACAACCGGCTTGGCCGGGCCATACGACCGGCCGTAGCGTGGCAGCGCAGCCAGCAGCGCCCAATCCAGCAAGAAGAAGGCCCACAACCCGAGCACAGCCAGGTTACCGTGCGGCAGGGCCGGCAGAGCCAGAACCAGCAGGATCAACGCGAAAGCCCAGGAGGATAGGTCTTCCACCTGGGCCAGTTTGCGCAAGGCGATGTCAAAGGGATTGCCTTCCGTGCCCGGAAACCGTTTGTCCCTTGAATTTTCGATATCGTTTTCCAAAACGTTTCCTACCCTTCTCGAATATAGGTATACCGGATTTGCAATGGATTGTCAAATCAGTTGTACCGGGGCAGCCAGGAACGAGAAACGTAGAAAGAAACGCCCGGTCGCTAATTTGTAGCGACCGGGCATGAGAAACCGTTTAAAGCGTGTCCGGCATCCAGCAGCACAGCACCAGGTCTTTGGCAGCCTTGACTTCGTCAACGCGGCCAATGGGGGTAATGTGCGGCGCGGTCTTGAGCAGATCCGGGTCGGTGCGGGCTTCTTCCGCAATCTGAATCAGCGTATCCGCGAAGCGGTCAAGCGTTTGCTTATTTTCCGTTTCGGTCGGCTCGATCATCAGGGCTTCATGCACGATCAGCGGGAAATAGTTGGTCGGCGGGTGGAAGTTGTAATCCATCAGCCGTTTGGCAATATCCAGCGCGCGCACGTCGGGGGCATAATCGTAATGGCCTTCCATGACGAACTCGTGCATGCAAATGCGGTCATAGGGCACGTGGTAGGTATCCTTCAAACGCGCCATCAGGTAGTTGGCGTTGAGCACGGCGTGCTCGGCGATCTTGCGCATGCCTTCCGCGCCGTTCATGGCGATGTAGGTGAAGGCGCGAACGAACATGCCAAAGTGCCCATGGAAGGCTTTGATGCGGCCGATTGTCTTGGCGGGGTGGGCAAAACCGTAGAGCGGGGCTTCCGTGGCCGTGCCGGGTTCGAGGATTGTTACTACCGGATCAGGCAGGAAATCCGCCAGGTGCGCGGCAACGCCCACCGGGCCGGAACCCGGGCCGCCGCCGCCGTGTGGTGTAGAGAAGGTCTTGTGCAGGTTGAAGTGCATCACATCGAAACCGACATCACCCGGGCGGACGATGCCCAGCAGCGCGTTGAGGTTGGCGCCGTCGCCGTAGACCAACCCGCCGGCCGCGTGGACGATCTCGATCACTTCGCGGACATTGCAATCAAACAGGCCCAGCGTGTTGGGGTTGGTCAGCATGAGCCCGGCCGTGGAACTGTCACATACCGCGCGCAGCGAGTCGAGGTCGACGTTACCGTCAGCGTTGGTTTTGACGTTGACCACTTCATACCCGGCGATGGCCGAGGATGCGGGGTTGGTGCCGTGGGCTGAATCGGGAACGATGATCCGCGTGCGGCCGGTGTCGCCGCGGTCGAGATGGTAGGCGCGGATGATCAGAATGCCAACCAGTTCGCCGTGCGCGCCGGCAGCCGGCTGGAGCGAAACCGCGGGGAACCCGCTGATTGCACCTAACCATTCCTGCAGCGTATACATGAGCGCCAGGTTGCCCTGCACGGTATCAACTGGCTGGAGCGGATGCGAGAAGGCGAACCCGGGCAGGCGCGCCATATCCTCGTTGATTTTCGGGTTGTACTTCATCGTGCACGAACCGAGCGGGTAGTATCCGCGGTCGATGGAGTAGTTGAGCACCGAGAGGTTGGTAAAGTGGCGCACTACATCCAGCTCAGATACTTCGGGCATGGGCAGGTCTTCGCGCACAAATTCTTCTGGCAGCGGGCTGAGCGGCACGTCTGGTTCCGGGAAACGTACGCCAACACGCCCGGGCGAGGAGATTTCATAAATGGTTAGTTCAGTCATCGGAAAACTCCTTCAGGGCGTCAACCAGCGCGTCGATCTGGTCGCGGCTGTTCATTTCAGTCACCGCCAGCAGCATCTGGTTCTTCATGGCAGGATAATCCTGGCTCAGATCGTAACCGCCCAGGATATTGTGTTCGAGCAAATGCGCGTTGATTTCTTCCACCGAGGTTGGGCAGCAAACGATGAACTCATGGAAGTACGGCGCGCCGGAGCAAACCGAAAAACCAGGGATGGATGCGATCTCTTCCGCCGCGTAGTGCGCCTTCTGATAGCACAGCTCAGCCACTTTGCGCAGGCCGTGCTTGCCTAACAGGCTCATATACACGGTGGAGGCCAGGGCGATCAGGCCGACGTTGGTGCAAATGTTGGACGTCGCCTTTTCGCGGCGGATGTGCTGCTCGCGCGCGGTCAGAGTCAGCACGTACGCGCGGCGGCCCTGCCCATCGATGGTTTCACCGACCAGGCGGCCGGCGATTTTACGCACATAATCCTTCTTGACGGCAAAAATCCCCAGGTAAGGCCCGCCGTAAGACAGCGGGATGCCCAGGGGCTGGCCGTCGCCAACCACGATATCCGCGTCGAAGGCGCCCGGCGCTTTGATTAAACCCAGGGCGATCGGGTTGGTGACAATGCAAACCAGCGCGCCCTGCGCGTGCGCTGCCTGGACCATCTCGGTGTAATCGTACATGCGCCCGAAGAAATCCGGGTACTGCACCACCACCAGGGCGGTATTGGCATCGATCTGCCCGGTGAGGGTGTTGCATGGCGAATCCAACGCGTCACCGAGAACATCATCGCCTTCAATGATTATGTCGGTGTAACCCTGCAAATACGTGCGTACCGTCTGGCGATAGTGCGGGTGCACCGTGTGCGCCATGAGGATCTTGGTGCGTTTCCCGCGGAAGTTGTGGTACGCCATCACCGCGGCCTCGGCGGTGGCCGTCGCGCCGTCATAGTGCGATGCGTTGCTGACATCCATGCCGGTCAGGTTGGCAATCAGCGACTGGTATTCAAAGATGGCCTGCAGCGTACCCTGCGACACTTCGGGTTGGTAGGGGGTATAGGCGGTGAGGAACTCGCCGCGGCGGATGATCGCATCAACAGCCGCTGGGACGTAGTGGTTATACGCGCCGGCGCCGAGGAAGCAGGCCAGGTCGCGCGTCGATTCATTCGCATAGGCAAGCTCGTTGAGCTCGTCGGCGATTTCCATCTCCGTCAACGCTGGCGGTAGATTCAATTGGGGAAAGCGGAATTCCGCCGGGACATCCCGGAACAGGTCTTCCAGCTTCTCCACGCCAATAACGCGAAGCATGGCTTCGCGTTCATCATCACTATGGGGAATGAACATTAATGGCTCCGTTCCTGACAGTATTTCTCGTAAGCAACAGCATCCATCAAAGAGTCGAGTTCGGCGGGGTTGGCGAGTTTAATCTTCAGCATCCAGGCTGCACCGTAAGGATCGGTGTTCACCAGCTCAGGACTTTGCGGCAGGTCTTCATTCACTTCTACCACCTCACCGGTGACTGCGCAGTTCACATCCGCGGCGGCTTTCACCGATTCAAGGGTGACGCAGGTGGTGTTCTTTTTGGCCTGATCGCCCACGCCCAGGGTGATTTCCACAAAAACCACATCCGAGAGCTGGTCTTGCGCAAAATCACTGACGCCCATTATGGCGACGTCGCCTTCGACCTTGACCCACTCATCGGTGCTGGTGTATTTCAAATCGCTGGGAATTTTCATGAAAGTTCCTCCTCACAGGGGTAGAAAAGTGAAATTAAAAAATCGAAACACGCCGGTCAGGGGGCGTGTTTCTCTGTTGATGACCTGAGAGATTCGCCCGGAAATGGGTTTGCCCCTTCGGTGTCGCTGAGACTTTCCAGAGAAGATGAAAGCGGGTCCTTTTACCTGAGAGATTCACCAGTTCGCAGCCAGCGCACTGGGTTGCCCCTTCGGTGCCCGTAAGTGGTCTCTTCCCAGCTTTCAAGATATGGATATACCTGATTCTATGAATAGGTGGTTGAAAAGTCAAGATTAAACGAGGCGGAAAATCTGCGGCGAGATGAGATCGAAACTGGAAAATCTTCATCAATAATTCATAGCGGATAAATCAAATCTTAATTCCCCAGTTGTATTATGGCATTCAGTTCATTCGTGAAATCAATTTTGGAGAAAGAATGTCGAATAAAACCAACCTATTGATCGATTTGAGTATTTTCGCCGCCTTTCTGGTGGCATTCGAGCCGCGCCTGACCGGCATTTCCATCCATGAGTGGTTGAGCGTTGCTCTGGCTGCGGCAATCGTGGTGCATTTGCTGCTGCACTGGAAATGGATTACCCAGGTACTGCTGCGTTTCTTCCGGCAGTTGTTTCATGCCTCGCGGCTAAAATTTGTCGTCGATCTGCTGCTGTTCGTTGCCTTCACCGGGGTAATGCTGAGCGGGTTGTTGATCTCGCGCAGTGTTCTACCCGCGCTGGGAATTTCCGCTACGCATGACGGCGCCTGGGAACGGCTGCACGGTCTCTTCGCCAACCTGTCGTTGTACCTGGTGGCGCTGCATTTCGCGCTCAACTGGAAATGGGTGGTCACAATGGTCAAACGCTACTTGATTGCTCCGATCACCGGCCTGGTGGTTCGCCGCAAGGCGGAACCGGCGCTGGCTGAAGTGCGCATCGATGACAAATAATCCGCGGGAGAATAGAATGGGAAAAGTGATCTTGAGAATCGTGGTTATCTTACTGGTTGCCGGGGCCGTGGCTGGCGGGATTTATCTCTGGGGCAGCAACAGCCAATCAGCGGCGATATTCGAAGATGGGCCGGGTGGGCATCCGTTCACGGAGAGCGGCCAGCAGTTCACCGCGCCGGATGGCGATAGTTTTCCCGCATTCTCCGCGGATCATCCGCTGCCGGGCAGCGGTGATTTTGACCGCGGCGGGCGCGGCGGTGGGCACGATGAAGTAAACCTGGGCGCGGGTTTGGCCGGGGTTGGAAAGAATCTGGGTATTGTTGCCCTG
>DATCUC010000088.1:0-8715 GCA_036567625.1 Anaerolineaceae bacterium
CGCCCGCCCCGGCAGCCCGGAAATCAGCGCCGACCCCAGACCCGCCACCAGGAACAGCAGTCCCACCACCGGCAGGGAGTAGGAGGAAAGGAAAGCCACGAACGGGCTGAGGAAAAACACCGCCACGATCAATACCATGCAGCCGGCCAGGAAGATCACTGCCCGCTGCTGGCTCGGGCTGACCTGCAAGTTATTGTGCGCGGCAGTGGCATGCAGCCGCGAGTGTTGGTCTTCGGTATACACCGGCGAAGACTGCGGGTCGCGTTCCACGCGCCGGGCGTAACGGGTGAGGAAGAAGGCAAAGATCGCATAAATGATCAGAAACAACGGGATGCGCAGCCATGCTCCGGAGAAAAGCGGCAGCCCGGCCAGCTTTTGCGCCAGGGCCACCGTAAACGGATTGGTGATTGCTGTCGAAAAGCCCATATTGGTCGCCAGGATACTCATCCCCAAGCCCACCAGCGAATCCCAGCCCAGCAGGTACGAAAGCGCCATCACCACCGGTATGAGCAGCACCACTTCTTCGAACATGCCCAGGAACGAACCCAGGAGCATGAAAAAGAACGCCACGATCAGCAGCAGAGCATACTTGCGCCGCCCAAACCGGCGCGCGATTTGCGCAATGGCCGCCCGCAGCACCCCCGAGCGGTCGAGTAGGGCAAAGGCCACCCCCACAATGAGCAGAAAAAGGATGATGGTGATGATCGTCAGGCCGTCCCCGGTGGTCAGCACTTCAAACGGAGCGATGAGCCAGCGCCAGATGGGATAATCCGGGCGCGCGGCCGCGGCGTAAGAATCCGGCAGGATGATCTCGCGGCCGTCCGCCGTCAGGCTGCGCGCATACTGCCCGGCGGGAACCAGCCGGGTCAGCACCCCGGCAAAAACCATCAGCACCAGAAGGATCAAAAAGGATTGGACAAATGCCTTTTGGCTGATCTGCGCGCCTGCTTTTTGTTCCATAGCGTTCGCTCCGGTAGATCGAAAAGGTTGGGGATGGGTTAAGTGTAGGCTGCCCAGAAAAGTTGTCAAGCAGCGAGGGTGATATAATTCTCCCTATGACTGATGAAATGCCAAATGAATTTATCGCCAGCGTTCCGGTGCTGGTGTACGTGCGCCCGGCGGGCGAGCGCGCCGCCGATTGGCAGGAATTTGACCGCGGCACGGGCGCGTTCCGGCTGCCCGAAGGGATGGATGTCTCTCTACGCGTGCATAACCTGGGCAATGAAGAACTGGCCGCGCTGGTACGCGCGATCAGTCATTTGCGCCAGTTGACCTTCCTGAACCTGTCGGAGAATCGCAAGATCGACTCCATCGGGCTCAAGCCGCTGCGCAGCCTGCCGCAGTTGATCGAGCTGAATCTCAGCTCGTGCGATCTTTCCAACGAGGCGCTGGAATTTCTGACGCCGCTCACTCGCCTGGAACGGTTGGATATCAGCTACTGCAACCGGCTGTCAGATAATGCGCTCAAGCCTCTAAAGAGCCTGCCGCGGTTGAGTTATCTCAACGTGCAGGGCTGCGTCAAGCTGACCAATGCCGGACTGGCGCGCATTGCCCGGCGCGGGTTGACGATCCACCGCTGATCAACCCGGCTCATCCACCTTGTGCGTGAAGCTATCACCCGGCAGCCCGGTATAGAACGTCAACGCATCGCGCCAGGCATTCGATTCCGCGTCGCTCAGGCTTTCGTCGCGGTACTCCCAGTTCTTCTTGCGGATAAACTCCTGCATCAGCGCGCGCTGGCGGTCAATCCGCTCGCGGCTGATCTGCACCAGGCGCTGCGCGGCGCGCGGATGCTCGCCGGCCAGGTGGGTTAACCCCAGGCGCAGGTGGCCCAGGCACAGGCCGTCACTGGCGTTGTAGGCGGCCATCAGGTCGGCGCTTTCCTTTTCTACTTCTTCGAACAGGTCGTTCAAGGCGTTGAGCGCAGACTGTTCTGCGCTGGAGCAAATGGGGCAGCGCGCGGTGGGGGTCAGCACCGGGGCCGGGCGCTGCGGTAGTTCGATCCCCACCCGGCGTAGCAGGCGGCGCAGCGTCGCGCCAGAGGTGGGCTGCGCGTTCACGTCTTGCAGCGCGCGGCTGGTGCGCCCGTTCAACTGCTCGTACAGGATGTTGGTTGCCAGCGGCAGCCCGCTGTGCGACAGGTCAGCAGCTACAAGCAGGCGCGTGTGCGGCTGGCAGAAGCCAAACGCATCCATGGCGGTTTCGCGGGTTTTTGGCTCCATCATGCTTTCCCACAGGAACGAATCGACTGCCTTGCGCGCGGCTTTGTGTTCCAGGGCGCAGACCGGGCAGCCGGGCTGCTTCATAGTTTCGATCAGGTTGGCGACGGTGATGGCGAATGACATAGGTTTCTCCTTACCCGCGAGGCGAAAGCCAGTATTATAATGAAGCGGTTATCTGTAATTGTAGCTGATCCATCCCTCACACAGGAAGCATATGGGCGAACTTGCCGCATTTATCACCGCCATTTTCTGGACGTTCACCTCGATTTTCTTCTCCAGCGCCAGCCAGCAGTTGGGATCGGTAAAAGTCAACCGGCTGCGGCTGGTGTTTGCCGTCGTCTTTCTGATGATCGCGCATGTCATTCTGCGCGGTGGGCCGGTTCCCGTGGATGGCAGCGCCATGCGTTGGCTGTGGATGGGCCTCTCGGGGATAGTCGGCCTGGTGTTTGGCGATGCCTGCCTGCTGCAAGCCTATGTGATGGTGGGCACGCGCCTGGGTACGTTGATGATGGCCACCGCCCCAGTGATCAGCACGCTGCTGGCCTGGGTCTTTCTGGGCGAACGTCTGACCGCGGGAGAAATTCTGGGCATTGGCATCACCGTGCTGGGGATTATGGTGGTGGTGCTCGAGCGCGGCGGACGGAAAAGTCACATTACCCCGCGCCAGTATGCCTTGGGTTTGCTCTGCGGGTTGGGCGGCGCGCTGGGCCAGGCCGGTGGGTTGATTTTGGCAAAACTCGGTCTCGAAGGCGGCTATCCGTCCATCTCCGGGGTGGTAATGCGCATGACGGTAGCCGCGGCGACGATGTGGCTGCTGGCGCTGGCCGGGCGGCAGGTGAGGCCTACCCTGCAAACCGCGTGGAACAACAAACCCGCGCTGCGCTTTATCTTTTTTGGCGCGTTCTTTGGCCCGTTCCTGGGTGTCTGGCTGTCGCTCGTATCGGTTCAGGCGACGTATGTCGGTATCGCCAGCACGCTGATGGCGCTGACGCCCATCCTCATTTTACCGGTCTTGCGCATCTGGTTTCAGGAGCATATCACCTGGCGCGCGGTTTTGGGCACCGTAGTGGCCCTGGCGGGCGTGGCGGTGCTGCTGCTACAGGGATGAAAGCAGCACTTCCAGCGCGCCGCTGTTCATGGGACGGTGGAACAGGTATCCCTGGGCGCAGTCGCAGCCCAGCACTTTTAGCTGGTTGAGCTGCTCCGGCGATTCGACGCCCTCGGCGATTACCTGCAGGCCCAGGTTGTGAACCATGGCGATGATCGCCTGCACGATTCCGTAATTACTGCCGTCCACGTTCATCTTGCAGATAAACGACCGGTCAATCTTAATTGCGTTGATCGGAAGCTGCTGCAGATAACTCAGCGAGGAATACCCGGTTCCAAAATCATCGATCTCTAACTGCGCGCCCATGTTCTTCAGCCGGTTGAGCAGGTTGGTAGTCGATTCGAGCGCTTCGAGCATCACGCTTTCGGTAATTTCAAACCGCAGGCTGGAAATATCCAGGCCGGTGCTGTTCAGAATTTCCTGGATTTCTTCCGGCAGATCGGGTTGGGTGAACTGCTTGCCCGACATATTGACGTTGATCGTCAGCGGGCCGAGATGCGGGTATTTCATCTGCCACTCGCGCATCTGGCGGCAGGCTTCTCGCATCACCCAGTTGCCAATCGGCACGATCAGCCCGGTTTCCTCGGCGATGGGGACGAACTCATGCGGCGGTATGGCTCCCAGGGTGGGGTGCAGCCAGCGCAGCAGGGTTTCGAACCCGACGATGCGGTTGTCTTTCAGCGAGATGATCGGCTGGTAATGCAGCGAAAATTCTGACTGCTCCAGCGAGCGGCGCATTTGCGTTTCCATCTCCAGCCGGGCCACGGCCATCGAACGCAGGCTGGTGTTGAACAACTCGTAGCGCGAGCGCCCCAGCGCTTTGGAGCGGTACATGGCAATATCCGCGTCGCGCAGCACGTCTTCGGCGCGGTCATAGCCGATGGTGCTGAGCACGATGCCCGTACTGGCCGAGATAAAGATGTCGTGTCCTTCGACGTGGAAGGCCGGGCGCAGCGTTTCCTGGATGCGTTCGGCGACATGGATCGCGTCGCGCGGCGACTCGATATATTCGAGCAAGATGACGAACTCGTCGCCGCCCAGCCGAGCGATGGTGTCCATAGTACGCAGGCAGCCTTCCAACCTGCGCGCCCCGGCGATGAGCAGTTGGTCGCCGGTGGTATGGCCCAGGCTGTCGTTGATTACCTTGAAGCGGTCAAAGTCGAGGAACAGCATCGCAAACAGAAAATCCGGGCGGCGCTTGCTGCGCTCCACGGCCTGCCCCAACCGGTCGAGGAACAGCGCGCGGTTGGGCAGTCCGGTCAGCGCATCGTGGAACGCATCATGCCGGAACTGGTTTTCCACCTGTTTGCGTTCAGTAATATCGGTTTGCGATCCGGCGATTCGCGTTGGCTGGTGATCTTCGCCCCACACCGCCATCCCGCGGCTGAGCATCCAGCGGTACGAGCCGTCGCTGTGCAGCATGCGGTGCTCACTCTGAAAATGCTCCGTGCCGCCTTTGAGGTGCGCGTCCAGTTGGGTGCGCAGTTGCTCCAGATCTTCCGGGTGCACCAGCGCGAACCAGGAGTCCGGGCTGCCGTTAATCTGCTCATCGCTGTAGCCCAGCATGGATTTCCAGCGCGAAGAGAAATACATTTCGTTGGTAGTCAAATCCCAATCCCACAGGCCGTCGTTTGCGCCTTGCGTTGCCAGTTGGTAGCGCTGCTCGCTTTCGCGCAGCGCGGCTTCCGCCTTTTTGCGCGCGGTGATATCGCGCAACACCACCGCCAACACATCTCGCCCGCCGTAGATGATGCGCGAGGCGCTCACTTCTACGTCCACTGGCGAGCCGTCGCTGCGCAGGTAGCGCCGCTCGCCGATGGTGCGCGCGCCAGTGTCCAGCAGCCCGGTGAAATCCGTGTCGAGTTCCAGCGGCGACTGCGTGGTCAGGTCGTACAGCGGCAGGCCCGGCAGCCGTTCCGGGTCGTAGCCCAGCAGCGCGGCAAATGCCGGGTTCGCCTCGCGGATCAGCTTGCTGCTGCCTTCAAGCATCACAATACCTTCGGAAACCTGGTCGACTACTGACTGGTAGCGGCCCAGGTTTTCAATGCTGGTGCGCTGGCTGATCAGCAGCTTTTCGATGGTGTTCTGGCCAATCCAGGCAAACAGCAGCGTCACCACCAGGAAAGCCACCTGGAAGAAATGCAGGGTTTCCTGCCCCTGGTTGTACACCGTGCGCAGGCTCTGCTCGCGCAGGATCAGGGGGGCCTCGCCGGAAATATCCTGAAGCATGGTATACGTGGCGATCGTTTTATCATCCAGCATGCGGCTGACCACCGCGCGCGGCGTAAGCCCATCTCGCGCGGCCAAAAAGTCTTCGGGTAGATCCGCTGCATCTCGCGGGCGCAAGTCCAGCAGCAGATCGTTGAGCGTCGCCAGGCGGCTGACCTCAGTGCTGTCCAGCAGCCGGCCAAAAATGATATAGCCGTTGGAAAGCACGTTTGGATTGTTCGGCGTTACCGGCTGCGCCGAAAGGAGCATGGGAATGCCCTCAACGCTGATAATGCCGCTGATCACCGCTTTTTCTTTGTAATTGAGGCGGTCGAAGACACCCGCATCCGCCAGCACGCGAGTGATGTCTTGCGGGCCTGGGATGCGCAGCCCGGTCCCCAACTGGTATGAGCGCGTGACGGCCACGCGGTTCTCTGAATCGAGCATCACCACCAGTTGGATATTCAGGTTGGTGACCTTCTGCGGGAACAGGCTGGCGTCGAGGTAGCCTTCGTTTTGCCCGGCGAGGAAATTGTAGCTCCCGTCGCGCGCAGCCCAATCCGCGGTGATGCTGTCAAGCTGCGCCAGGTCGTTCTGAATGGCGGCGGTGGCGCGGTTGATACGCTGCTGGGCATCGTTTGATTCGATCCTGAGGAAACCCTGCATAATTACCCAATTGGAAATCAAAACCAACGCGGGTAAAAGCGCGAGCAGTATCGCAGCGATGATCAGAATGGATTTCGCTCGTGGTGACAAGGACGGGCTCCGAGCCGGGCCATCAGGCCGGATTGACCGCTAATCGAGTGTCAAAACCCTGGTCTAACCCCCAGGGATCATCAGATGTACGCTACAGCGTTGCGTGCCGGGTAGAGTTCAATTATAAACGAATTTTGTACACGGGAAAAAGGATTAGACCTTTTCGGATAAAACCGGCTTACCATATTCGTATGATTCGCACGTGCCGTGTACTCTGCTGGCAAATTCTGCCGGTGATGACAGATCGACCATCTTGCAGTACAATCTTGCCCAGGTAATCAGGAGTACCCCGCACGATCATGACATGGCAAGAACAAGATGAAAATCATCCCGATGGGGAAACCCGCCCGGCCAACAATCAATCCGGCCAGCCGGTAGACCCTAATGCCGAAACACAGGCTTTTTTGGACCCGTCGGTAGAAAAAACCAATCCGATTCGCGTCAACCCCCCGGTAGACCCTGACGCGCAAACCCAGGTCATTCCGCCGCTCGATCCAGGCGACGCCACCCAGGTCAACCTGCCGGGCGCCGGGTGGAACAGCGACCAGACCCGCCCCAGTCTGCCCTATACCTACCCGGACCCGTACGGGTATCCGCAGTACCCCAACCCGCCGCAGGCCAGCGAAGAACCGCCGTATTCTGGGCGCGGGGGCTACACCCAGGCTTATCCTGCCGCTAATTCTGGCGCGCAGCAATACGCGGCGCAGTCGTACCCGCCGCAGCTTCCGCCAGACCCGATGGGGCAGTACCAGCCCATTCAGGTGGCGCAACCGGCCAAACCATCCAGGACGGCGCGGCCCAAACGCGCCCGCCGCCGCGGTTGTGGACTGGGCTGCGGCTGCCTGCCGCTGCTGTTGATTTTTCTGCTGGTTGGGCTGGCATATTTCCTGGCGCCGCTCAGCACCCGTATTCTCGTCCTGGGCGCCGACCGCCCGCCCGAGGGTACCAACCTCAGCCGCACTGACACCATCATCCTGACCTCCGTCAACCCGCTGCTGCCGGATGTGAAACTGCTGTCGATCCCACGCGATCTATGGATTAATATCCCCGGCGTGGGCGAAAACCGCATCAACACCGTGCATTTCTTCGCCGAAAACAATCAGCCGGGGAGTGGCCCGCGCACTACCGCTGAGGTGGTGGCAGATACCTTTGGGCTGCGCTCCACGCCTTACTATGTTCGCCTGCGTTTTGACGGCGTGGTGGGCATCGTTGACGCGATGGGCGGCGTTGATGTCAATATGCCTGAGGCTATGTCGGGCTATGAGGCCGGGTGGAACCACCTGACCGGCGAGCAGGCCCTGGCTTTTTCCCGCGACCGGGCCGGCACAGATGATTTCTTCCGCATGGCGCACGGCCAACTGCTGATCAAATCCGTGGCCCAGCAGCTGCTCAAGCCCGCAACCTGGCCGCGCCTGCCGCAGATCATCCAGGCCGGGCTGGTGATGGTGGACACGGATATCCCCGTCTGGCAGTGGCCGCGTCTGGGGGCTGCTCTGCTGCGCGCGGTGGTGTTCGGCGGGCTAGACAGCCGCACCTTCGACCGTTCGATGGCTACGCCCTACGTCACCGCGGATGGCGCCCAGGTGCTGCTGCCGCAGTGGGATCTCATCCGCCCGGTGCTGCGCGAGATGTTCGGCGCGGGTTAGCCTATCCCCATCATCGTCTTAAACCGGCTGGCATCGGCCCACATATCAACATTGTTAAAAAGGCAAAATGTGTCACCCTGGCTGACCCATTCGCGTAGCTGTTCCAGGTCGCCGTCGGTGAACTTGTACGTATAGTCCGCGCCGCCGTGCAGCCGGAAGTAGCGCGGGCTGCCGTATGCGGGCATCCCCAAAAAGGGGTCCAGGCAGTGGAGCAGGTCCAGTTCCGCGCACAGCTCATGCACCAGTTCCACGTTCCAGGCCGGGCCGCGCGGCTCCCAGGCGCACAGCATCCCGCCGCGCTCGATGGTGGTGAAAAAAGCGCGCAGGTCGCGGATATGCTCTGCCGTGGGGGTGAACTGCGCCGGGCATTGGAAAACGACCGCCGGAGCCTGCAGCATGCGGGCGATTTCCAGCGTCTTCATCCACGCGCCGTGTACCTGCGGGGTGGGGCGAAACGAGCCGTAGTATTTCCACTCTGCGCCGGGGATATCCAATCCGCCTTTCGCATAGGTAGGACTGTACGGCTCGTGAGTGATCACCTGCCAGGCTTTCAGCGTGTAGAGAAAGCCCGCCGGAGCCTGCGCGCGCCACCGTTCGGCGGTTTTTGCCTGCGGCAGCTTATAAAACGATGAATTAATTTCGATCAGGTCGAAATTCTGGTAATAGACGGATTGCGCCGTCTGCCATCCGCACAGGCCTACGCGTAAAAAATGCTCATCCATTCGCGTATTATGGCATATTTTGCCCCGGCTGGGCGCGGACGGCGCGAATTGGG
>DATCUC010000089.1:0-4888 GCA_036567625.1 Anaerolineaceae bacterium
CAGCGTTTCGGTTTCTGTGCCCGGGCGCTATGCGCATACCGCTATCCTTCTCGCCCGCACAGAAGACTGGGACAATACTGTCAAACTGCTCTGGACGGCACTCAGCAGCCTGCCGCAAGACCTGCTTAGCGCCGAACGCTAGAAAACCGTTGCCCTTTTCGATCTCAGCAAGGAGCGCGCCCTATGAACCCGTCTGACATGGTGGCATTCACCCAATCGATCCTGCGCGAACGCAGCCTCTCCGGCGAAGAAAAAGCGGTTGTCGACAAGACCGCCGCGGTCATGCGCTCGCTGGGCTATGACCGGGTCACCATCGACCAGAACGGCTCGGTCTATGGCATCGTCGAAGGCGCGCTCCCCGGCCCCACGCTGCTTTTTGATGCCCACGCCGACACCGTGGTGGCCGTTCCGGCGGATTGGAGCCACGACCCGTTTGGCGGCGAGATCGTCGACGGCAAGCTTTACGGCCGCGGCGCGGCGGATATGAAAGGCGCACTGGCCGCCATGACCTTTGCCGCCGGCAGCGCCGACCGCGCGCGCATGGCCGGCCGGGTGGTGATCAGCGCCAGCGTGCTCGAAGAGGTCTACGAGGGCGGCGCGCTGGCCGATGTGATGGCCGAAACCCAGCCGGATTTCGTCGTCATCGGTGAGTCCACGCGCCTCAACCTGGCGCGCGGCGGGCGCGGGCGGGCCGAAATCCTGGTGGAAACCCTGGGCCGCTCGGCCCATTCGTCTTCGCCCAAAGAAGGCCTGTGCGCCGTGCACGAGATGATCAAGGTCATCGCCGCGCTGGATGCCATGCCCCTGCCCAGCCACCCGCTCACCGGCCCGGGGTTGATGGCCCTGACCGACATCCTCTCCGACCCCTACCCGGCGCATTCGGTCATCCCCAATACCTGCCGCGCCACGTATGACCGCCGCCTGGTTCCCGGCGAAACCGCCGAGAGCGTGCTGGCCGAACTGCGCGGCCTTCCCGGACTGGACGGCGTGCGCTGGAACGCGCAGATCGTCACCGGCGAAGAGCCCACCGGCACCGGCCGCCGCCTGCCGGTGACCAAGTTCTTCCCTGCCTGGGAACTGGAAGAAGGGCACCCTCTGGTTCAAATGGCGCTGCGCGGCCTGCGCTCCGCCGGGTTCGACCCGACGCTGGGCGCATACGGCTATTGCACCAATGCCGCCTATTCCGCCGGGCTGGCCGGTGTTCCAACCATCGGATTTGGCCCCGGCAAAGAAACCGATGCCCATATTGTGGATGAATCCATCGCCGTGGATGAACTGATCCGCGCCGCCGAAGGCTACGCCGCCATCATCGCCGGGGTGCTCTGCCGGGAGTGATCGACCTGCGTGTGGGTGAAACATCCGAAACCCGTAAATAACCCTATCCAATGAATTAATGGAAATGGGCTGCTGTATTTATTCGTACAACAGAGAATTTGTGCTCGAATCATCCTGTTAGAAGACAATGAGATGGGCCACAATGGAAAAGCAGTTGTGATCTCTTGTCAGCTTGTTCCCATTGACACAAGCGATTCGCTAGACTATACTCAGCTTAACTGCATACAACTCCTTCGGGGCAGGGTGCGGGGAGGCTTTCTCCCCTATTCCCGATCGGTGGTATAACCCACGAGCGCTCAGGCGCATGACTCGGTGCAACTCCGGGGTCGACGGTATAGTCCGGATAAAAGAAGGAAACCGCGCGCGGCCGTTTTGCGCGCGTGGATTGCGCCCCGAAAACTTCTCGTTTTCGGGTTTTTTGTTCTCTTTTCGCGCGCCTGCCCCTGGAATGCTCAATCAACAAGGATCTTTCGCATGGAACTGGAAATACGTCGCGGTTCGCGCCCGGCGCTGGTCACCACTATGAAACGTCACGCACACTGGCTGCTGCCCCTTTCCATCGCGCTCGGGCTGCTCTTTTGGGAAGGCCTGGTGCGCATCGCGCCCAACCTGCCCGCCTTCATCCTACCGCCCCCCAGCCTGATCGCGCGGCGCTTTGCCCAGGTGCTGGCCGACGGCTCGCTGGCCCGCCACGCCGGAGTGACCCTGCTGGAGGTGCTGCTGGGCCTGTTCAGCGGCGGGCTGGTGGCCATCTGCACCGGCTACGGGCTGGCCAAATCTCCGCTGCTCGAACGCGTGGTTTCGCCTTATCTGGTCGCCATGCAGGCTGTGCCGGTGGTAGCCATCGCCCCGCTGCTGATCATCTGGTTCGGGCCGGGGCTGTTCTCCAAAGTCCTCATTTGCGCCCTCACCGTCTTCTTCCCCGTCCTGGTAAACACGGTAGTGGGGCTGCGCTCGGTTCCTGCCAACCTGCGCGACCTGATGCGTTCGCTGCAGTCCACGCCGCTGCAAACCCTGCGCCTGCTCGAAGTGCCCGCCGCGCTGCCCGTTGCCCTGGGCGGGCTGCGAATCGGCGCAACCTTATCCGTCATTGGCGCGGTGGTCGGTGAATTTGTGGGATCAGACCGCGGCCTGGGATTTCTCATCAACATCGGGCGCGGCCAGTACGATACCGCCCTGGTCTTCGTCGCTATTTTCACCCTGGCCGCGATGGCGCTGGCGCTCTACGGCCTGGTGGTGCTGCTCGAACGCCGCTTCCTGCGCTGGCAGCGCGGCGCGTAACCCGTCATTGCTCCACAGCGAAAGGAACTGCATGAAATCCGTCTTCTCCCGCGCTCTCTTTCTCATGATCGCCCTGGCCCTGGCGCTGACCGCCTGCACGCAGGCCGCCGCGCCAGCTCCCACCCAGGCGCTTACCCCGGTCAGCCTGCCGGTGGGCTACATCCCCAACGTGCAGTTTGCTCCGCTGTATGTCGCCATCGAAAAAGGCTACTACCGCGAAGAAGGCATCGATCTTTCGCTGGATTACAACATGGAAACCGACAGCGTCGCCCTGGTGGCTGCCAACCAGCTTGCTTTTGCCATCGTTTCCGGCGAGCAGGTGCTGCTGGGCCGCGCCCAGGGCCTGCCGGTGACCTATGTGATGGCCTGGTACGCCGATTATCCGGTGGGCGTGGCCTCTTTCCCCCAGGCAGGCATCGCGCAGCCCGCCGACCTGAAAGGCAAGCGCATCGGCGTGCCGGTGCTTTCCGGAGCCAGCTATATCGGCCTGCGCGCGCTGCTCAATGCCGGTGAAATCGCCGAAACTGACGTCACCTTGGATGTGACCGGCTTCAACCAGGTCGAGGCGCTCGTCTCCGGGCGCGAAGATGCCGTGGTGGTGTATGCCGCCAACGAGCCGGTGCAGTTAGCAGCCGCCGGCCGCCCGGTGAACCTGATGCGCGTGGCCGATCACCTGCAGCTGGTGGGCAACGGCCTGCTGACCAGTGAAAAGACCCTCAGCGAGAACCCGGAACTGGTGCGCGCCATGGTCCGCGCCACCCTGCGCGGCATTGCCGATGCCGCCGCCGACCCTGCCGGGGCGTATGAGATCTGCAAAAAATACGTCGAAAATCTGGATAAGGCCGACCAGGCCGTACAGCGCAAAGTACTGGAAACCTCCATCCAGTTCTGGACCAGCGAGCGGCCGGGGTATTCCGATCCGCAGGCCTGGCAGAATATGCAGGATATTCTGCTGGAAATGGGCCTGATCCAAAGCCCGGTGGACCTGAGCGCGGCCTTCACCAACAATTTTCTCCCCCAGGAGTAGACGCGGCATGAACCCGGCAGAACCGGCCTTGCGCCTGCAAAATGTGAGCATGACCTTCCCCGACAGCAACGGCGGGCTGGAAGTGCTGCGCGATATCAGCTTCCGCGTGGAGCGGCAGGAATTCTTGTGCATCCTCGGCCCGTCCGGCAGCGGCAAGACTACCCTGCTGCGCATCATCGCCGGCCTGCTGCAGCCCACCCACGGCCAGGTGCTGTTTGAAGGCGCGCCCGAGGCCCAGCACCGCCCGCGCGTGGGGCTGGTGTTCCAGCAGGCCAACCTCATGCCCTGGCGCACCGCGCTGCAAAACATTACCTTGCCGCTGGAACTGCAGGGCAGCAGCCCCGCGCAGTCTCGCCCCGCCGCGCAAGATATGATCGCCCAGATGGGCCTGCAGGGCTTCGAAGATGCCTGGCCGCGCGACCTCTCGGGCGGCATGGCCCAGCGCGTGGCCATCGCCCGCTCGCTGGTGCAGGACCCGGATTTGATGCTTCTGGATGAGCCTTTCGGATCGCTGGACGCGCTCACCCGCGAGCGCATGGGCGCCGAGCTGCTGGAGCTGTGGCAGGCGCGCCGCAAGACGATGATCATGGTCACCCATTCCATCTCCGAGGCCCTGCTCCTGGCCGACCGCGTCATCGTCCTCACCCCGCGGCCCGGCCGGATTGCGCTGGATATGCCGGTAGAACTCCCCCGCCCGCGCAGCGAAGACGACCGTTACACCACGCAGTTTGGCCAGATGGCCCGCGCTCTCAAGCGCGCCATCGGCTAAGCGCCGGTTCGATCACAATAAAATCACCGCAGCCGCGGCATATCCAGCAGCGCTGATTCCACCAGAAGCTGCAGATTGGCATTCCCCAACCGCGCCAGCGCATCTTCCAGGGTGTTGATCACCTGGCGCGCGCCGTTCATCTCGGCGCGGATCGCCGCCTGCTCCACGCGCTCGGCCTGGTCCGGGTTGGTCAGCGGCGCCGCCGACCCGGCCGCGCGCAGCAGCGCATCGCGCCAGAACGTCAGCCAGGTGAGGATCATCTCGCGCAGGTTTTCGCGCAGTTTTTCGCGCTCTTCGCGGGTGTTGCCCCGCGTGCTGACTACGCGCTCGGCGAAGGCAAAGCGCTCGGCGCGGTTGGCATGCAGCAAATGCCACAGGTCTTCCAACCAGGCCGCCCGCTGTTCCAGCCGCGCCGCATCCTGGCTGAGCCGGAAAGCCAGCCCCGGCCGCCCGCCGCACACGTGCGCCAGCAGGTC
>DATCUC010000090.1:0-1639 GCA_036567625.1 Anaerolineaceae bacterium
GCAGGTCATCCAGCGTCACCGGCTGCTGGCCGCCGGCGGGGATCGCCAGGTCATAAGCGCTGACCGGGCTGCCGTCCGCGGAAACCACCAGGCGGCGCTGGGCAGCCTGCGCGCCGTAATTGTTGACCATGATGAAAGCGCTCATCTGCCCACCCGGGCGCGCGTCCAGGTTGAGCAGGCCAATCGCCTGATTTTCGCCGCTGAGGCCCACGGGCAGGAAGCGCAGGCTGCCCTTGAGCCCCATGCGCTCGGGCAGAGTCACATTGCCATCCGACAGCACCACGATCTGCGTGCCCGGCTGGCGCGCCGCAATTGCCGAAGCCAGTTCCAGAGCCACGCGCATATCGCTGCCGCCCGTACCCGGCTGGATTGATTCAATGGCCAGGTGCGCCTGCCGCCGGTCGCGGCTGGAACTGGCCCGCACCGCGGCCTCTTGCCCGGCCTCGATGACCGTTACCCGGGCTGAATCGGGCAGTTCGTCTACCAGTTGGCGCGCGCGGGATTTGGCCGCTTCCAGGCGGCTGGGGCTGGTATCTGTGGCCGACATGCTGGCCGAAGAATCAATGATAAAAATCGCCGCCTCACCGCTCAGCCCCTCGCTCCAGTGAAACGGGCGGGTGAGCGCAAAAATGAGCAGCGTCAGGAAGAGGAGTTGCAGCAAGAGCAGCAGGTTGGGGCGCAGTTTTTGCCAGGGGGCGTTGGCTTCCACATCCCGCACCATGCGCCGCCACAGGTAGGTACTGGATACCTCGCGCTCAGTACGGCGCAGCTTGAGCAGGTACAGCGCCACGATGACCGGCAGCAGCAAACCCAAAAAGAACGCGCCCGGGGCCAGGAAGTTCATCGCAGCACCCCCGTGCGCCGCAGCCAGTTGAACAGCAGTTCCTCCAGCGGCACGCTGGTGAGCAGGGGCACATAGCCCATCTGCCGCGCGGCGCAAAAATGGCGCAAATCCGCCTGCCAGGCGGCCAACTCGGCGCGGTAGCGCGCCAGCAGTTCATAGTCGCTGGTAATCTCAACACTCGCGCCGGTTTCGGCATCCAGCAACTTAAAATCGCCTTCCAGCGCTGGTTCCGCTTCTTCCGGGGCCAGCAGATGCACTACCGTCACTTCAAAACTGCGGTTGGACAGCGCGCGCAGCCCGTCCAGCCAGCCATCATCCATCAAATCGGAAAAAATCACCAGCGGGCCGGGAGCCGGGGCAGTTGCCGCGTAATTCTGCAAAGCGCGGGTCACGTTGGGCGCTGAATTTTGCGAGGCATCCAGCTTTTCCAGCCCGAGGAGAAAGGCAAACAGCTTCATCGCCTGCTGTTTGCCGCGGTGCGGCGGGAAATACGCGCCGCTGCCACTGCCGCCGAACAGCCCGGTGACGGTAACCCGATCCAAACCGGCCATAGCAATATACCCCAGCGCGCCCACCGCGCGAGCGGCATAGCCCAGCTTGTTCGGGTCACCCCAGCGCATCGAGCGGCTGGTATCCACCAGAAAATGCACCGTCAGGTCTTCCTCTTCCACAAACAGCTTGATGAAGAATCGCTCCAGGCGCGCGTAGGCGTTCCAATCGATGCGCCGGAAGTCATCCCCGGCCACGTAGGGCCGGAAATCAGCGAATTCCACCGACTGGCCGCGGCGCGGCGAG
>DATCUC010000091.1:0-6637 GCA_036567625.1 Anaerolineaceae bacterium
CCCGCCAGACGTTATTTGTACCGGAAAGGCACGAATGAAACATACCATTGCCCTGGCGCAGATCAATACCCGCTTGGGGGATGTTCCCGCCAACCTGGAGCGCCACCTGGCGCTGGCCGCCGAAGCCCGCGCCGCCGGCGCGGAATTGATCATCTTCCCCGAGCTTTCGCTGACCGGCTATGCTCTGCAAGACCTGGCCGCCAGCGTGGCCTCTCGCCCGCGGAAGGATGACCCAACCTTTGGCCCGCTGCTTGAAGCCAGCCGCGAGATCGACCTGATGGTCGGCTTTGTGGACGAGGATGTGCGGCACCGCTTTTTTATCGCCGCGGCGTATCTCTCCGGCGGCGAGATTGTGCATGTGCATCACAAAGTTTACCTGCCCACCTACGCTCTATTTGATGAAGGCCGCTACTTTGCCTGGGGCGACTGCGTGCGCGCCTTTGACACCCGCTTTGGCCGGGTGGGCATGCTCATTTGCGAGGATTTCTGGCATCTCTCGCCGCCCTACCTGTTGTGGCTGGACGGCGCGGAACTGCTCCTGCTGCATTCGGCTTCTCCGGCGCGCGGCATGACCCAGGCGCCCTTCCTGGCCTCTATGCAGTCGGTCAACCAGTTGACCAGCACGTACGCGGGTATGTTCACCTGCTTTGTGGCGCATGCCAACCGCGTGGGCTTTGAAGACGGGCTCAACTTCTTCGGCGGCTCGGCGGTGTATAACCCGGATGCCGAACTGCTGTCAACTGCCCCGTTTATGGACGAGGCACTGCAACTGGTCGAACTCGACCTGAACCAGCTTCACCGCAGCCGCGCGCGCCTGCCGCTGCTGCGCGATGAGCGCACCAACCTGATGCTGCGCGAACTGCAGCGCATTGTCGACAGCCAGATTACCACCGCTCCCAGCCGGTAGGCGGAGCCGCGAGGATGCTATGACCGATCTTTCCATTAATCCAGATGTGGTTCGCAAAGTCTTAACCACCTTCCTGCGCACCGAGATCAACCGCGCCGGGTTTTCACGCGCGGTGCTGGGGCTTTCCGGCGGGCTGGATTCTGCCCTGGCGTGTTTTCTGGCTGCCGAAGCCCTGGGGCCGGAAAATGTGCTGGCGGTGCGCATGCCCTACCGCACATCATCGCCCGAATCGCTCGAACACGCCCAACTGGTGATCGATGCCACCGGCGTGCAGTCGCTGACGGTGGAGATCACGCCAATGGTCGAGCCGCTATTCGGGCTGTTTTCCGATATGAGCCCCACCCGGCGCGGCAACATCATGGCCCGCGAGCGCATGATCGTCCTCTTCGATCAGTCCAGCGCCACCAAATCGCTGGTAGTCGGCACGGGCAATAAAACGGAGATCCTGCTGGGCTACAGCACCCTCTACGGCGATTCGGCCAGCGCCCTTAACCCGCTGGGAGACCTGTACAAGACCCAAATCCGCCAGCTTTCGGCAGCAGTGGGCGTGCCGGAGGTGATTATCGCCAAGCCACCGTCCGCCGACCTGTGGGTGGGGCAGACCGACGAGGGCGAACTGGGTTTCACTTATGAAGAGGTGGACAAACTGCTCTACCTGCTGGTCGACGAGCGCTACACCCCGTCGGAATGCGTCGGCGCGGGTTATTCCGAGGCTTTTGTGCGCGCCGTCGTCGACCGCGTGCGCCGCAATCATTTCAAGCGCGTCATGCCGCTGATCGCCAAGCTCAGCAACCGCACCGTGGGCTACGATTTTCTCTACCTGCGCGATTGGGGCACGTAAAGAGTCCCGCGCCCCCTGCGACCTTCCGGATGATTCCATCCGGCAGCGACTTTCGCGGCGGCATCTATGGTATGATTGCATTCGCTTTGTGACTTTGAATGCAAGGCTAATTTTTCTCTCGCTGGTTTCACGATGCTGCATATTCCCCCCGCTCTGCGTTACCGCCGTTACGCTTTTCTCTGGGTCGGGCTCATTATCTCAATCGCCGGGTCGCAAATGCAGGTTGCGGCGCTGCTCTGGCATTTGCGCACGCTCAGCGATCTGCCAATTGTGGTCAGCGGCATTGGCCTGGCGCGCGCTGTGCCCATTTTGCTGCTGGCTCCCTTTGGCGGCGTGCTGGCCGATACCTTCAACCGGCGTAAAATCCTGTTCTTCACCCAGGCCATCATGCTGCTGACTGCCACCACGCTGGGCGTGCTCACCTGGGCCGGGTTGATCCGCATCTGGCATATTTACCTGATCACCTTCATCCAGGCCGTGGCCGTTTCGTTTGACTCGCCTGCTCGCCAGTCGCTCATTCCCAACCTGCTGCCGCGCCACATTTTGCCCAGCGCCTTCTCGCTGCAGTCGATTGCCTCGAATACCGGCTCCATCGTCGGCCCGGCGCTGAGCGGCATTGTCATTGCCTCGCTCGGCCAGCAGTTCACCTACCTGTTTAACGCGGCGTCGTTCCTCGCGGTGATCGCCGCGCTGGTGGCAATGGGCAGCGTGCCCCAGGAACTGCGCCCGGTAAAGCTGGACGCAAATTATAGTTTCACCTCGGTCCGCGAGGGGTTTCATTTCATCCTGCATCAGCCCATCATTCTGTCGAGCATGTTGATGGACTTTGCCGCTACCTTCTTCTCTTCGGCCAACACGCTGCTGCCCTTCGTGGCGCGCGATCTGCTCGGCCTGAACGAGGTGGCCTACGGCTGGCTGCTTTCCGCCGAATCGATCGGCGCGATGTGCGTGGGGCTGGTGCTTTCGCAGCGCACGCAAGTGCGCCAGCAGGGGCGACTGCTGGTCACCGCGGTGATCGCCTACGGCATGGCGACGGTCATGTTGGGCTTATCGCGCACTTTCTGGATGGCGGCGCTGGGCCTGGCGCTGGTCGGCGCGTGCGATTCAGTCAGCACCATCCTGCGCAACACCATCCGCCAGTTGCAAACGCCCGATCACATTCGCGGGCGCATGGTGGGCATCAATCAGATGTTCTTCCAGGGCGGCCCGCAGTTGGGGGAAATCGAATCGGGGATCGCCGCGCAGCTGCTCGGGCCATCGGCGGCCATTGTGTTCGGCGGGATCGGCTGCATTGCCGTCGTGACGGCCATCGTCAGCCGCTGGCCGCAGTTATGGCGCTACCAGGGCGAAGAAGCCCCCGCGGCTGCATGAGAAGCTGTTTTATCAAAGACGGGCCGCTGGCGGCCCGTCTTTGATAAAAATCAGTCTTCTTTCTTACTCAGGTCAAACCCGCGCTCTTTGAGCACTTCCAGGATCTCATTCGGCGAGGGGAACCACTGCCCCCACTTGCGCGAGATGTGCTCGGTCCAGGAATAGGTATCGTGGGTGAAGGTCTCTTCGCGCCCATCCTCGAGCTTGATCATAATCTTCTGCTTGCGATAGTAGCCCTGCTCCAGGTAGCCGTCATCCATAACTTTCATTGCCTCGGCCACCTGCTCGTCGGTGAGTTCGGGGTATTCGTCTTCAAACATGGTGAAAGATAGCGGGAAACGTGGGCGCGGAGGATAATTCTCTGCCGGGTAGCCCATCACCAGCCGCACGATGGGCATTACCCCCTTTGGCAGCTTGTAGCGCTTGGCAATGCGCGTGGCATCGTACGGCGCGCCGCCCAGAAAACAGGTGCCCAGGCCTAACGACTCGGCGGCCAGCACCATATTTTGCGCCATATAGGCCGCGTCTTGAATGCCAAACAACAGCATAGATACATCATTGGTGACCAAATCCCAACCGCGCAGTTTCATAAAGCGTTCCAGCCGGTACAGATCGACGCAAATCGTGAACATCACCGGCGCGCCAAAGGGATGCTTCTTTTTGCGCGAAAGGATCAGGCTGTAAAGCTGCGAGGCAAAGGCTGCCTGCTGCCCGGCGCGGGCGATGGTTTCAATAACAACCTCCGTGGGCTGTTCGGCGGTGAACTTGCGCACCGAACGGTGACTGAGCATTAGATCGATGGTTGGGTTGTGCATAGTCGGGTCTCCTCATGCAGGTATTGTAGTCCTATAGCCGGTCAAGGGTCGCGCACTCAGGCAGTTGGGCTTGCCACAGCTCGCTTTTGCCTGCGGCGAAGGACTACAAACATCAATGCTCCCAGCAGACTCCAGGCCATGCCGCCCCACCACATGGCCGCCGGGGAAATCGAATCATTCAGCACTCCCGCCACCACCGGGCCAAAGCCGTGGCTGATGCCCCAGCCCAGGTTGTAGAACGACATATACCGCGCGCGCTGCGCCGCGGGGGCCAGGTTGGCGGCGTAGGTGGTCGAGGTGGGCATCAGCACCAGTTCGCCCAGGGTCATCACCGCCATGCTGACGGCAAAATGCGGGAATGTGCGGCCGAACGCCATGCCGCCAATGCCCGCCGCGTACAGCAGCCCGCCGACGATCATCACGGCCACGGGCGGATGCCGCCGGGTGACGCGCGTCACCGCGTATTGAAAGAAGATCACCATCAGCGCGTTGACCGCCATCACAAACCCGCTGTAGCGCTCCAAAATGCCAAAATTGTCTTTCATGTAGGCTGTCAGCAGCGTGAAGACACTCGACGCGCCCATGCTGACCAGGGTAAAGCTGGCCACAAAGCTGACAAAATAGCGGTCTTTGATCACGTCGTTGTAGACGTTGGCGCGCAGCGGCGCGGGGTGCGCGCGGACTTCATCCGGCAGCGTTTCGCGCATCAGAAAGGTGATGAAGATGGCAAACGCAGCCAGGCAGATGGCGGCGATGAAGAATGCCAGCGTGTATGACGAACCGGTGACAAACCCGCCCGCGGTCGGCCCCAGGGCGATGCCGATATTGTTCACCGTGCGCGAGATCGAGTAGGCGTCCACGCGCTGCTCGTTGGGGATCATATCTGCCACCATCGAGTCCGCGCCGATACGGTAGAGCGGCATGAATGCGCCGCGCAGCGCCATCAGCACCGCGAACAGGCTGAGCGAGGTGGCGCTGCTCATTACCAGGTAGATCACGCCTACCATCGCCAGGCTGATGACCATCACCCATTTGCGCCCAAACCGGTCGGCCACCGGCCCGGCGATGACCGTGGCGATCACCGACATGATCGAATCCAGCATCAGCAGCGAGGTAATCGTCGCCAGCGGCAGGTTCAGCGTCTGGCGCAGGTAGATGGTGAGGAACGGCCAGATCATGCCCATGCCGGTGGTGCTGACCAACATGCCGAAAATGAGATACCAGAACTGCCGCGGGTAACGCCGCATTGCGGCTGCGAAGGAGGTGGACAGTGGATTTGCCTCGTGATCGTTTCAGGATATTTCTTCAGAAAGCTGCGCCCAGGTTTCAAGCCGGGCTTCCAGGTCATGCTGCACGCGCAGGTATTCCTGCCCCAGTTCCTGCACCCGGCCAGGGTCATTCGGCGGGTTTTCCAACTGGCGCGACAGCCCGGAAAGCTGATTTTCCAGCGCGGTGATCTCTTGTTCCAGCGCGACCAGGCGCTGCTGGCGGCGGCGCTGCTCCATTTTGCTCAGGCCTTTGGGGCGCGGGGCAGATTCCGGCGCGGGCAGGCCGGCCTCAGCCGGAGCGCGGCCGCGTTTTTCTTCCACGCGGGCAGATTGCTCGGCGGTCAGCGCGGCGCGGTATTCGCTGTAGGTACCGTCAAAGACGCGCAGGAAGCGCTCTTCGGGCATCACTTCCCAGATCTGCGTCGCCAGCGCGTCGATCAGGTAGCGGTCGTGCGACACCAGCAGAATTGTGCCGTTGAAGCTGCCCAGGATCGACTGCAGCACTTCCTGCGACGGCAAATCGAGGTGGTTGGTGGGCTCATCCAGCAGCAGCAAATTGGCTCCGCTGAGCGCCAGCACCGCCAGCGCCAGCCGCCCGCGTTCACCGCCGGAGAGCATGTTCACCGGCTTGAAAACATCATCGCCGCTGAACAGGAACTTTGCCAGGTAGGAGCGCACATCGCCGGGCCGCATGGCCGGCGCGGCAGCCTGGATTTCATCTACCAGCGTCCAATCCGGATGCAGCCCTTCGTGCGCCTGGGCAAAGTAGCCGATCTGCAAACTGGCCCCCAGCGCGGCCTCGCCGCTTAAGGGCGGGAGCTGCCCCAGGATCGTCTTGAGAAAGGTGGTTTTCCCCGCTCCGTTGGGGCCGATGATCGCCGCGCACTCGCCGCGGCGCAGCACCAGGTCAGGGACGTGAAACAGCGGGCGGCCTTCGTCGGCGTAGCCCACGCTGACCGCGCGGGTCACCAGCACCAGGTCGCCGGAGCACGCGGCGGGGGCCAGGTTGAGGTGCAGCCGGCGCTGCTCCATGGGTGGGGTCAGGCGGGCTTCTTCCAGCAGGCGTTCCAGGCGTTTGCGCCGCCCCTGGGCCTGGCGCGTGTTTTGCCCGGCCAGGTTGCGGCGGATAAATTCTTCTTCCTTCTCGATAAACGCGGTTTGCGCCTGGTACTCTTCCAGGCGGCGCTGGTAACGTTCGCCGCGCTGCGCCAGGTAGGCGCTATAATTGCCGTGGTAGACTTCCAGCGCGGGGGTCATTTCCCAAATCGTTGTCGCGGTCTGGTCAAGGAAATAGCGGTCGTGGCTGACGATCACCACCGCGCCGTCCCAGTCGCGCAGGTAGGCTTCCAGCCATTCGACTGCGGCAATATCCAGGTGGTTGGTGGGCTCGTCCAGCAGCAGCACATCCGGCGCGGAGAGCAGCAGCCGGGCCAGC
>DATCUC010000092.1:0-4795 GCA_036567625.1 Anaerolineaceae bacterium
GCCCGCCGTTGGGCGAGCGCAGCCCTTCCAGGCATTCCAGCGTGCTGGTTTTGCCCGCGCCGTTCGGCCCCAGCAGCCCAAAAATCTCGCCCGGCTGCACCGTAAAGCTGATGCCATCCACGGCCACAAAATCGCCGTAGATCTTGCGGAAATTTTCCACCTGAATCATCGGTTCGGTCATCGGCCAATCCTTGTTATGCAGTTGTCCAATATCGGAATTCGTTTCTCCCCTTTCCCGAGGGAAAGGGGTCAGGGGATAAACCCCGGTCACCCAACATCGCAGCGTTATCTGATCGATATTTTACAAAAGAAACAGCATTTACGCGAGGAAGAACAGCCGGCGGTTCTCCCCGCGCATTATCTTCTCTTCCAGCCAGATCGAAACCGTGCTGGGTCTGGTCGAGCAGGGCAGAGGAATAGGATTGACCGGCGCAATCCGAATTTCAGCTACCGATTTCCGTAATACTTTTCCAAATCTTCCTGGCAAAACATGCAATGATCGCTCAGGCTGCATTGGTGGTATCTACCCACCAGCAGGTTATCAACATAGACCAGGATGACAGTATTGCCCCCCGCGAAGTGCCGGATAAGCCGGTCTTCAAAATCGATCCTGATCCTGGTCACATTGTCCAGATATGCGGATACATCCGCTTCTTGAAAGGGTCCGACGGTTTCTAGCGCTAAATTCACTTCCTCACGGTTCATGCCGGCGTGAATCTGCTGGCAAAAAATCTCGTCACGGCGGCTGCGCATGATCGCGCGATCGAGCAAAAATCCGCCAATACAGAGCGCGCTCAACACCAGGATGGTGGAGCAGTACAGTATGACTGGCTTATATTCCTTCATCGCCGGAAAGCTACGCTACCCGAAAATCGTAAATCCCATCTGCAACCGGGTAGGTCTTGCCGCAGCCTGCGCAGGTGATCTGCGGCGGCGTATCTTCTACCGCCGCGCCGCATGCCGGGCAGCGGAAGAAGGCCCCCGCGGGCGCGGTGGGGGTTTCACCCAGCGCGCGGTTGCGCGTGAATACGCTCGGGCTGAGCTGCCAGGCATCCCCGGTAAGCTGGGCGGCGCTGTCCATCGCCACCAGCAGCTTCAGCGGCAGCAGCCGCTTGAACAAGCCCATGCGGAAATGCGACACGGTAAGCTGGCGTTCCACGGCAAACCCGCTCAGCCGCAGCCAGGTGCGTACCGTCTCCGGGTGAAAGTCAAAATTCAGCGGGGCAAACTCAACCGGTTCGGGCGAGAATGGATTCCACTGCTGGCGGCGCAGGAAAAAGCGCAGAATCGACTTCAGGTTGCGCTTGTTGGCGAATTCCAACACAAACACCGCGCCGCTGCGCAGCGTCTGCCGCACCTGGGTCAGCGCCAGGCGCGCATCCGCCATGTGGTGCAGCGTGCGGATCATCGTGGCGCAGTCGAACAGCCCTGCCGCGAACGGCAGATGATACACATCCGCGGCTACATAGATGTAGCGCCCGTCGGCGCCCAGCCGCTGGCGCGCCTGTTCCAGTTGGGTGTACGAGTAATCCAGCAGCACAATGCGCTCAAAGCCGGTGTAGCGCGGCGTGTTGCGCCCCGCGCCCGCGCCCAGTTCCAGCAGCAGCTTGCCGCCAGGGGGCATCAACCGTTTGAGCGCCACCGCCTCGGCCGCGTCTTCGTACGCGCGCCCGCCCTGTTCCCAGAACGAGGTCTGGTAATCCGAGCCTTCATAGCTGATTACTGGCGGTGTTTGCATGTTGTCATCATCCATGTTAAAAAAATACGCCGGGCAGGCTTTCCGGCGGCGCCCAGAATTTACTCCTTACCGCTGCTTCCTCTCGGACCTGACGGGGTTCGAAGGATTCCGCCGCGCCGGTCCCGCCCGGACGCAGGGCTAAGGATACAACAAGTGGGATGGTCTGTCAATGATATAATGTAGACAATCGTCTTTGTTCGGGATATTGCATCTCGAACCCTGGTTCTAGTTGCTGTCAAGGAGAAAGAATGACTTCGATTGACCCCCGTTACGGAATGAGCACGCTGGTGAATCACGTTCAGGAGGGGCATCACCCCCATCACGCCCACGTCTCCCCCATCTACCAGACTTCAACCTTCAGCTTTCCTGATGTGGACACCGGCGCGGCTATTTTCGCCGGGACAACCCCCGGGCACGTGTACACCCGCATGGGCAACCCCAACCTCGAACAGCTTGCCGAGAAAATCGCCGTGCTCGAAGGGTTGGACCTGCTGCGCGATGCGCCCGGCCGCGCGACCAACGAAGTGGTCAGCGCTTTGATGTTCTCGTCCGGCATGGCCGCGGTGACCTCGGCCATCCTGGCGCGCGTCAAGAGCGGCGAAACCGTGATCGCCATGGAATCGCTCTACGGCGCGACCTTCACCTTCTTGAAAGACATGGCCCCCAAGTACGGCATCAATGTCGTCTGGATCAACAAGCCCTCCGTCGAAAACTGGGAAGCAGCCCTCGCCGCCAACCCCACCGCCCGCCTGCTCTACGGCGAAACCCCCTCCAACCCGGCCATGGAACTGGTTGACCTTTCGGCCATTTCCGAGCTGGCTCACCGCTACGGCGCGTGGGTGGCGGTGGATAACACCTTCGCCTCGCCCTACTGCCAGCGCCCGCTCACCCTGGGCTGCGACATTGTCGTGCATTCCACCACCAAGTACCTCTCCGGTCACGGTGACGTGGTCGGCGGCGTGGTCATCAGCAACCACGTTGATTGGGTTAAGAAAGACCTCTACGCCGTGCTCAAGATGCTCGGCGGCGTGCCCAGCCCGTTTGACTGCTGGCTGGTTACCCTGGGCCTCAAGACCTTCGAACTGCGCATGCGCCAGCACTGCGCCAATGCCATGCGCGTGGCCGAATACCTGCAGAGCCGCCCCGAGGTCGAAACCGTCTACTATCCCGGCCTCAAGAACTTCCCCGATCATGAACTCGCCTCGCGCCAGATGCTCGACTACGGCGGCATGATCTCCTTCGAACTCAAAGGCGGCCTCGAAGCCGGGAAAGCGCTGCTCAATAACGTGCGCCTCATGACCCTGGCCGTCAGTCTGGGCAATCTGGATACCCTCATCCAGCACCCCGCTTCGATGACCCACGCCGGCGTTGACCGCGCCACGCGCCTCGCCACCGGCCTCACCGACGGCCTCATCCGCCTCTCGGTCGGCGTCGAAAACGTCGAAGACCTGATCGCCGACTTCGAACAGGCCTTCGAAGCCGTCACCGTCAAATAAAGCCGCATATTTTGACCGCGGCGCCGCGGAAAACTCGCGTTGGTTGGGTTGAGAAGGCGCAAACCGCCGGGCCAACCCAACCGATCGCCGCCTCGATCAGCCAACAAAAATCCACCCAGGCTGAAGGCATTTGCCGGGCTTTTCCACCTGCGATCTAACCGAAAATCACGTATTCCAGGACATCACCATGAAAGATCTCATCCAAAAGTATACCCAGGCCGCCGGCCCAACCGGCTACGAAGACGCCGTGCGCGCCCTGGTGCGCGAAGACGTGCAGCCCTTTGCCGACGAAGTCCGCGAAGACGGGCTCGGCAACCTGATCGTCCGCAAAGGCACGCGGCGCGAAGGCGGCAAACGCATCATGCTCGCCGGGCACATGGACGAACTGGGCGTGATGGTCACCCACGTTGACCAGAACGGCTTCGTGCGCTTTACCACCCTGGGTTACGTTTACCGCCAGATGCTCATCGGCAGCCGCGTGCGCTTTCTCAACGGCGCCGTTGGCGTTATCGCCGTCGAGCCTGCCGCCGACGCCGAGCGCATCCAGCGCTGGGATAAGTATTACATCGACGTCGGCGCCAGCAGCCGCGAGACCTGCCCGGTGCGCACCGGCGACGTGGGCTGCTTTGACCGCCCGTTTCAGGAAATGGGCACGCGGCTGGTTTCCAAAGCCATGGATGACCGCATCGCCGTGTCGATCATGGTCGCCGCGCTCAAAGAGATCCAGGATTCGCCCAACGAACTGTATTTCGTTTTCACGGTGCAGGAAGAAGTCGGCCTGCGCGGGGCCAAAGTTGCCGCCTACGGCGTCGATCCCGAGATCGGGCTGGCCATCGACGTGACCGATACCGGCGACACCCCCAAAGGCGAAACGATGGACGTCGCCCTGGGTAAAGGCCCGGCGATCAAAGTGATGGACTCCGACCTGGTGACCAACCCCAGGCTGGTGCGCTGGATGGAACGCGCCGCGCAGAAGCTGGGCATCCCCTACCAGCACGAAATCCTCACCGCCGGCGGCACCGACGCGGCCGCCATCAATGAAACCCGCGGCGGCGCGCCGGCCATTTGTCTTTCCATCCCCACCCGCTACATCCATTCGCCGTCTGAAATGGTGGACTATAACGACGTTCTCAACGCCGTGCGCCTGCTGGTCGAACTGGTCAGCAGTCCGGTGACCCTGGAATAGAGGCCCACATGAGCGACCTGGTGGCATTTCTCAAAGAACTGCTCGCGCTGCCCGGCCTTTCCGGGCACGAAACCCCGGCCATGCAGGCCATCGAGCGCCAGTGGGCCCCGCTGACCGACAGCCGCCAGGTCAGCCGCGTCGGCAGCCTGGAAGCGCTCAAAAAAGCGCCGGATGTTGAGCTCCGTCGAAGCGCCCGCGCCCAGCTCGACTCGCCATCCACTGACGAATCCCGCCCGCCGCGCATTCTGCTCGCCGCGCACATGGACGCCATCGGCATGATGGTCAGCAGCGTGGTTGACGGTTTCCTCAGCTTCACCCGCGTCGGCGGCGTCGACCCGCGCGTGCTCCCCGGCCAGCCCGTGCTGGTGCATGGCC
>DATCUC010000093.1:0-6899 GCA_036567625.1 Anaerolineaceae bacterium
GGCGCCAATCGCCGGGGCGCCGCGCACCGTCATGTTGCGGATTGCTTCGGCCAGCGCTGCGCAGTCGCGGAAATCACAGGTCACAAAGGTATGCGGCAGCACGCGTTGATCGATCAGCCGCACGCTTCCATCCAACCATTCTATACTGCGGTAAGGGGTTGCCATCGATGATTTTCCTCAAGGATCGTTATTCGTATGCTGGATGTTAACACGCGCCGCGCGTGCCTGTCAAGTTGACCGGCGCAGGTTAACTTGGCGGCGGTATCCGCGTCTTTTTTTGTACGCACTGCAAACCGGGATTATAATTGACGAAAATGATCATCGTTTCGGTGTTTGTTTTCCGGCAGCGGCACAATACGGTGGCGCGCCGGCATTGGTGGGGAAATCAGTACAGGAGTACAAAATGGATTCACATAAAGATGGTTATCGTTCCCTTTTCTGGCCGGTAATGCTCATCGGCATTGGCGCGCTGTGGCTGCTGGGCAACCTCAACCTGCTGAACCTGAATATGCTCAGCATGCTGGCCGCGTTGTGGCCGCTGCTGCTGGTGGGGGCCGGGCTTGATCTGCTCTTCGCCCGCCGCAGCCCGGTGATTGGCGCGCTGATCGCCCTGCTGCTGGTTGGCGCAGCCGCGTTTGTGCTGATCAGCGGGGCATCGCTCGGCATTCAGCTCCCCAACGCCGGGGAATTTAAGGTCGAGGAGTTCACCGCGCCGATTGACGGCGCGCAGTCGGCCACCATCAACCTCGATACGTCTTCGCAGCCGGTGGCGATCAGCTCGCTGGAGCGCTCGGAAAACCTGCTCGAAGCGACTATCGGCCATTACGGCCAGATGGACTTCCTCATCAGCGGCGGCGCCGACCGCCAAATCACCCTGCGCCGCCAGCCCACGGTTGGATTCAGCATGGATTTCGTGCCCCCGCAAAATGCCAAATGGGAGATTTACCTGACGCGCGATATTCCTATCGACCTGCGCATCGACTCGGGCTCCGGCTCGATTGCCATGGACCTCTCGCAAACCACCCTCTCCGCCTTCGCCCTCGACAGCGGCTCGGGCTCGGGCAGCATGGTGCTGCCCGCCAGCGCCGATGGCTATACCGCGGAAGTCAACAGCGGTTCGGGCTCGATCTCCATCGACCTGCCCGCCGATTCTACCCTCACCCTGCGCATTGACAGCGGCTCCGGCTCGGTCAACATCGATCTGCCCGACGGCGCTGCCGCGCGCGTAGAGGTGCAAAACGGCGGCTCGGGCGCAGTGCGCCTGCCCGCGGAGCTGGACCGCATTGAGGGGGACTCCGGCGAAGACGAAGGCGTGTGGGAAACCGACGGCTTTTCCAGCGCGCAGCACAAGATTGAGATCATTCTTGAAGACGTTGGCTCCGGGTCGATCACCGTGCGCTAATGCAATAGAGAACAACACCGGGGGCTGCAGTTTCGCCCCCGGTGTTTTGTTGCCTTTATGCCGGTTCAGCCGTAAAGGTGAAATCGATCTTCACCGTATCCTCGGCCTTCAACATCCCGGCGATATCTGGGGGAGAAAACCCAAAATCCGTCATCAGAATCTCGGTGGTGGCACTGCCCTGCAGTACGTCATTTTCCAGCTTCACCTGCACGGCGAAGGTAACCGGCCGGGTGACGTCACGCACGGTCAGGTCGCCGGTCACTTGCAGGTTGACCGTCTGCCCGGCCTGCACGTCTGCGTTCAACCCGCTGACTTGCGTCGGAGTAAACGTGGCCAGCGGGAAGCGGCTCGATTCTAACCACCGGCCGCGAATGGCATTATCGCGCCGGCTCGAATCACTGGTGAACGTGCTGATATCAACCGTAATCGGCCCCACCGTGCTCTCTTCCGGCCGGGTGAAGTTCAAGAACACCTCGCCGTTCACCTGTTGGGTAGTACCCACTGCCAGGTTGAAGCGGTTGTTTTCATTGAAAAACACCTCGCCCACCGAGTACGAAACCGTCGACTGCTCAGGCACGATCCGGTAGGTGCGCACATCGGCGCTGGCGCTGCCCTGGGCAGCGGTTGCCGCCGGTTCAGTCGTCGGCGCGCTGGTAGGCGCCGTGCTGGGCTGCGTTGTTTGCGTTGGGGCCTGTGTGGCGGCTGCCGGTGTCTGCCCGGTGTCCGGAATGGATGTAGATACTGCTTGCGTAGCCGCTGGAGCGCAGGCTGCCAGCAGCAGGCACAGCCCAATCAGCATTGAAAGGGTTACTCGCTTCATCTCTCACCTCACTATCAGTAATGCGGTTTGTATTGGCAAGATTGTAGCGAGTCCGCCGGAAAATGTCGCCAACCAGTATAACCTTTGTAGGAGCTGCGAGAACCTTACGCCGTGGGCTTCAAATCCCGCGTGGTTTTCTGGCGGCTTTTATCCTGATACATGCGGCGGTCAGCCTGCGAAAGCACATCTACCAGCAGTTCGCCGCGGCGCGCGGTGGCAATCCCAATCGACAGGCTCAGGCGCACCGGGCCGCCGTTCTGGTTATATTGATCTTGCGCGCGACGCAATCGCTGCAGCACTTCATCGGCGGCGCTGCGGTCCAACCCCGGCAGCAGCACGGCGAACTCGTCGCCGCCAAAGCGCGCCAGAATATCCTCTGGCCGGAAAGATGAGCTGAGCACCCTGGCCGCGATCTGCAGCAACTCGTCGCCGCTGGCATGGCCCTGGCTGTCGTTTGTGCTCTTTAACCCGTTCACGTCCGCCATCAAGATGCTGATCGGGTAATAGCGGCTGTTTTGGAAGCGCCGCAGTTCGGTCTCAAAAAACGCCCGGTTGTACAGCCCAGTCAGCACATCGTGCGTGCTCAGGTAGCGCAGCTCTTCTTCCAGCCGCTTGCTCTCGCTGATATCGCGCCCCACGGATTGGAATTCTACCACCCGGTTCTGGTCATCCAGAATCGGCCGGTCCACCCATTGGATCCAGTGTTCCTTACCGTCGGCCAGCAGCTCTTGCGATTCGTAAACCATCGGCTCCGGGTTACCAACCAGCAGGCAGTACTCCCCCGCCGGTTCTTGCTTGCCAAACGCTACCCGGAAGGTATAAAAGCGCTTGCCAATCACTTCGCTGCGGTTGAATCCCATCACCCGGCAGTAAGATTCGTTCACAAACGTCATAATCCCATCTACCGTATAGCGGCTGATCATGTCTGCCTGATCTTCCACCACCGCGCGGTAACGCGCTTCGCTCTGGCGCAGGCGCTCGTTGGCTAGCTGGCGTTCGGTCACATCGCGCAGGAAAACCGAAAACCCATGCTTCCCCGGGTAAATGTTCACTTCCATGTAGCGAAGGCGCTCACGCGAGGGCCATTCGATCACAAATCCCTGGTGCGCGTGCGTGCGGTACGCTTCCAGCGTAAATTGCTCCGCTGTCGACCCGCGCAGTTCGGGGAAAACGGTGTATACGTCTTTTCCTACTGCCTCTGCCGCGGAAAGCCTGGTCAACTGCTCCGAGGCCGGGTTCCAGTAGGTGATTCGCATCTCCCAATCCAGGCCGAAGAAAGTATCCGAGACCGCGTCAGCCAGTTCCTTGTAGCGCAGTTCACTCTCGCGCAGCGCTTCTTCTGCCTGCTTGCGCTCGGTGATGTCCATGACAGTGCCGAAAATATGCGTCACATCGCCATTACTGTTAAGTTCCGGGCGCACCACGGAATAGATCATCCTCGTCGTGCTGTTTGGTATTGCGATCCGGTATTCAAGCGCCTGAGGCTGCCTGCTCATTAACACATTGCGCACTGCTTCCGCAACGCTTTCTCGATCTTCTGGAATCACGTACGGCAATATCCGGTCTAGGGCGGGCGGAGGTAAGGCAGGCTCCCAACCGGCGATCCGGTAGGTTTCTTCGGACCATTCCATCATGCCATCCGACACCTGAAAGCGAAAATGGCCCATATGCGCCAGCCGTTCGGCTTCGGCCAGGTTGGCCTGGCTGCGGCGCAGTTCTTCTTCACCCAGGCGCACATCAGTCATATCGCGCACAAAAGCGCCCAGCATGATCACATTCGACTTGATTGGGTAGGTCAGCGTTTGCAGCAGGCGCGGCACGCCGTTGGCGCGCACCGCGCGAAACTCATTCACGCGGTTCAATCCTGGCCCGGTTCCGGTAGCAAGCATCTGCAGCACCTTTTCCTTAAGATTGGCCTGCATTTGCGTCGTCCGGTTTTCCGGCGGCATCATCTCAAATTGCACGTCCCAGATAAACCGGCCCAGCGTCTCTGACCGCCGCCGGCCGCTGATGCGCTCCATCCCGTGGTTCCATTCGGTGATACGCCCCATTTCGTCAACCATCAGCACGCCGTCATAGGATTGCACGATCAGGCTGCGGAACTTCAGATCGCTCTCGCGCATTCGCGCTTCAGCCCGTGAACGCTCGATCACGTTGAGGAAAATCTGGCTTACCAGTTGCAGCAGGCGAATATCTTCCGCCAGCCACACCTTTTCGCCGCTCTGGCTGTGAAAGCCCAACGACCCCACCAGCACCTGGTTGATGTGCAGCGGCACAGTAACCAGCGAGCGCAGATTTTCACGTTGAAAATGCAGCCGTTCGTGATCCGCTCCGGCCGGCAAATGATCCACACTGGGTACGTGCACCACCTTGCCAGCTTCCAGTTCGGCCAGCATCCACGGCAGGCTGGTCATCGAACTGCCTTCCATTTGCTGTACGCCGGGCTGGATGCCATCTGCCAGCCATTCGTAAACTTTTGTAATCCAGTAATCCCGGCCAAAAAGCATCAGGTGGCTGGCGTCGACCCCGCAGTAAGTACAAATATCACCCATCGCGCGCCGGAACTCTTCATCTAAATTCCCCTGCTGGACGTTGATGAAGCGCGAAGATATGCGCGACAGCATTTCTTCCGCGCCCAGGCGGCGGCGCAGCGCTTTTTCTGCCGCGCCGCGCTCGGTAAACGCCGCGCCCATCATCAACCCGGCCATCGAGATCAGCAGTAAGAACAGCACCAGGTTGTTATAATCGCCCTGCGGATACCGGGATACGATCGCCAGCAGCAGCGCGACCACACTGATCAGGCTTATTGAAATCACCGCGCCAGGCATGCCGTAACGGTAGATCACCAGCACCATGGGCAGGAAAACCATAAACCACACGCGCCAGTCATCCAGATTGACCAGCATCAGCACCATCCACAGGATGGTGAACAACAAAACGGCGGCTTGCAGCGTGGGCGCGGTATTGGTTTTAAGATACCCGGCCAAACGCTCGCGCAGGTCGCTCTGCTTCGATGCCTCCGAACGCCGCATCAGACCCATGACCAGCAGCATAAACAGCGGGCTAAAGATGACGTTGCTGTAAGCTTCCCAGATCCAGAAGTACGTCAGCGCATTGCCCAAAAACATGCGCGGCAAGATCCCCCCGGCCACCATCAACTGCGCCGTCAGGAACGCCGAAACCAGCGCGGTGAGCACGGCAGTGAACAGCAAGAAGGTGGTTTCGCGCAGTCGCGCCACGCCGCGCCGTTCCCCAACCAACCGCCGCAACAGGGCCGCCGCGCCGGCATAGGCCAGCGTTGATAGGAGCGTGGTCAGAACCCCCGTCAAACCCACCGGCAGACGGAAGATCCACGCCCAGGAGATCATCTCCGTCAGGAAAATCAGCGGGCTCCACACTGGCCCCAGCACGAGCATCAGCCCAAAACTAAGCCCGGTAGCCGGGTGCCACGAAACCACCCCCGAATAGCGGTACATGCTAGACCAGAAATACGAGAAAAGCAAAAAGATCAGAACATATCCCGCCCCAATCAGCACTGGATAGATCCTTCTGGCGTTTCGCGTTGGTCGAGTTATCTGTTTCATTTTCTCGGTGCGGCGGCATGACCTATAGTCAGAGCCGCCAGATATCATGGTATGGCCCCCATTATGGTTATTTTACAATAATATTAACGCTTGTTGTTGGTAAGTTTTCAGGGAAAGCACAAAAACGGTTGGTCAGTTTTCGAAAAATGGGGGGGGAAGCCGAACTGCCCCATTATATCGCAGTTCCCCCGGCTTGCCGGGCCATTTAAGCTATAATGACACCTATGACTGACGCACCATTGACTACCCCCATCTGGATTGCGCGGCCGGGTGATCTGTCCCAGATGGTAAAGACGCTCAACCATTTCCCCATCCTGGCGGTCGACACGGAAGCCAATTCACTGCACGCCTTCCGCGAGCAGGTTTGCCTGATCCAGTATTCCACGCCCGAGAAAGATTATCTCGTCGATCCATTTGCCCTGCGCGATCTTTCGCCCCTCGGCCCAATTTTTGCCAGCCCGCGCATCGAAAAGGTCTTTCATGCCGCCGAGTATGACATCATCGGTCTCAAGCGCGATTACGGCTTTACCTTTGCCAACCTGTTCGATACCATGGTGGCGGCGCGCATTCTCGGCCGCCCTGCCGTGGGACTGGGCAGCATGCTCGAAGCCGAGTTTGGTATCGTACTCGATAAGCGCTACCAGCGCGCCAACTGGGGTCAGCGGCCGCTGCCGGCTGCCCTGCTGGCGTACGCCCGCCTGGATACGCATTACCTGATTGCCCTGCGCGACCGGCTCAAGGAAGCGCTCATCGCCGCCGGCCGCTGGGCGCTGGCCCAGGAAGACTTTGCCCGGCTGACGCGCACGCCTGCCGGAAGCAACGGCGAAGACAGCGAAGAAGGCTGCTGGCGCGTGGCCGGCAGTCACCCGCTCACCCCGCAGCAGAACGCGGTGCTGATGGAATTGTGCGCCTACCGCAGCCGCCAGGCTGCTCAGGCGGATCTGCCGCTCTTCAAGGTACTGGGCAACGCCACCCTGCTGCAAATCGCCGAAACCCTGCCCGCCACGCTCAACGATCTGCGCGAAATAGAAGGGCTCAGCCCGCGCCTGCTCGACCGGCACGGCGCGGCGCTGCTGGCCGCCGTGCAGCGCGG
>DATCUC010000094.1:0-11685 GCA_036567625.1 Anaerolineaceae bacterium
CGAGCGAGCCGGTCAGGTCTCGGGCAACTCATCCCGGTTGAGGCATGCGCAAGTTCAAGCTGCGCGGATGCCTGTTCTTATAACAGACCGTCCACCAGGATGGCGCGCAATTTTTCGTGGGCCTGGACCAACTGCTTGCGGCCCACGCCAGGGAATGGATAGGCTTTGCTGGCAATGAGAGCCAGCACTCCTTCCAGGCGTTCGTTTGTCACGTTCCAACGAGCGGTTTCTAATCTTCCCCATTCGGCGGCCAGCTCTTGCACCATCATCAGGTCGCGGGCGGCGCGCTCGGTTTCCTTCGAGCGCTGCAGTGGGGGCGCGTGGATGGCCTGCTCCAGGTGCAGCAGCGCTTCGCGGCAGCGTTCCGCTGCCCAAAGCTCATCCGGTGCAGCGACTGCCGCACCATTTACAGAAATCGCCCCCCGGGCCGGTTGGAATGTTGAAATACTCATTAAGATTTTGTCTCCTTTTTCGTTCTTACAGCGTTTCTTTCCCCGGGCGCATAAACGGACGGCCCGCGATGCAGGACGTCCGCCAAAAGTTGCGCTGCTGGAAGAAAGATGACCCCCGGCGCCGGGTGGAAGAAGCTTCCTACCCATAAACGCGTCCGGTATTCCACCGGGGATCGTATCTCTTACCGATAAAATTCAGCCATTCTCTTCCCGGCTCCAGAGAGCGCGGGAATAGAGACTCATGATAAATCGGGCAGGTAGACAAGAGGCTTTCCTTGTAGCCTCTTGTCTACCGGTAGGCAGTTGCGGCTGTTTGGACCCCCACGAGCATGTTTCCCCCTGGATAAGCTCGGCATCCACCGCATGCCACCTTCGAGTCGGCAAGTTCTCCCATAGTCACCAAACACATTCCTGACTACCAGTAAAATCTTCAGGCTATAGGGAGTTCTTGCTGGCTCGAAAGCCTGCATAGAGTATACGCGTTCCGAGAAGCCTGGCTCAATGGGGATTTACCTTGTAGAGGTAGGGAAAACCCTACCCCTCTACCGGGATTTCCCTAACTTTAAGTCAGCGAGCAAGGCAGCCGTTCATGCGCGGGATACTGCATCCGATCAAAAAGGCGGACTCGAAGAGGATCCGCCTTTTTCATAGTCAAACAGGTTAGATTGCTCTAATATTGCGCGGCAGTGTGGAAGAGGGCTATGGCCAGGTTGCCCATCGCGAGTTGATCGGTGAGAGCGGCTTTGGTGCTGCCGTTTCCGGTGAATTCGATGCGACTGGTCATGCCGTCGGCGGTGGCATTATCTTTTTGCTCGAATTCGAATGTGTCAAACTGAGCCTGCCACTCTTGCAGGGTCTGCAACTGCCGGTCGTTGAGCCGCACGACTCCGGTGATCTCCGGCGAATTTTGGGCGCAGGACATATTCCAGGCAAAGCCAGTTTCATAAATAAAAACGTCTTCGCACAGGCCCATCAGCCCCCCGGAACGGTGATAGATAATTGCCCGGCCGGTGGTGGTGTTGGCCTTGCCCGCCGAGATTTCGTGCATCAACTGGTTGGCCCAGGTCAGCAGCGATTTTTGCTCGTTCTCAGAAGGCGCGCGCCCACCTTCTCCCTGGAGGCTGATTGTGCCGGCCGGTGAGTCGAAATCGGATTGGGTGTAGGATTGGAGCATCACTTCCAGTTCCTGCACGCGCTGCGTGGCAGGCCATTTGGCCGCTTCGAACGGGCCGCCGCACGGGCCGGTCTGTACGCTGGTCAGCGTGGCCTGCAGTTCGCGGCACAACTGGCCGCCCGTCTGGAAAGAAAAGACTACGCCGGTGGCGGTGCTGGACTTTGGAACCAGCAGGTCGGTGCCGTCTTCCAGGCGCGCGGCGCTGCCGGTCAGATTGGTATGCACTTTGTAGGTCACGTTGCCGACCAGCATGGCGATCTCATATCCTGGGGTAATCACCTGCGCGCAGATTTCATCTGCCCGGCCAAGCCCCAGGCAGGAGTCAGACCACTCTTGCTGATCGAAACTTAACAACTTGATCTGATCAAGATCCACTTTTGCATATTGGGCCAGGGCCTCGGCCACGGCCTGCACTACCTGTTCTTGCCCGCCGGTAGACTGCAGGTCGCTTGCGCCTTTTAGCCGCAGCACGCTGCCTTCCAGGTCGGCGTGGTAGGTGTAACCCTTACCCCCGTGTACCAGGACGATGACAAAACCAGGAGTGATGGCCTGCAGGCAGGATTCCGCCGGGCCACCCAATCCCAGGCAGCTATCGCTGAATTCGGTTTGCTCCACCTGGGCAATGGTCACGACTTCGACGCCCACACCTAATTCATCCGCCAGGGCTTTTTGCGCGGCCAGGGCAGCGGCCGGCGGCAGCAGCGGCGCATCCTGCGGGGTTGGAACGGCGGCGGTCGGCTCGACGGTTTCCAACCCATGCGCCGGGGATTGAGTGGGGGTGTTACTACCAGTAGTGGACGGCGCGCATGCCGCCAGCAGCATGGCCCCCAGGAGCAGGGCCGAAAAAATACGGGTAAGTGTCTTCATCTCTCTTCCTCTCCAATTATTCCGGTGTTCTACGCTAATGACGCAGCACAATCCGAAAAGTTCCCCAGATTATACCTTACCAAACCTGAGGTGCATGGAGAGCTGCTGGATGCATTCTCCAGCCAAAAGGCTGCCCGTCTATTGCAGCGCCCAGAACTGCATGCCGTCGTCATAGCGCAGCAGAATGTGCGGGGCGTCCACCGCATACCAGGCGGTCTGGCGGTCGCCGATTTTCACCTGCCAGGCCAGCACTTTTCCGGCCGGGGTTTCAATCATCACTCCGCCCTCAACAAAGACCAGCCGGTCTTGCAGCGCCGGGCGGAAATTGCCAGTACCCTGGGGGTCGCTGTCGGGCACGATCACCGGCACCAGCCGCGCGAAGCCAATCTCGAAAGGCATGCCGGCCAGGCGCCAGGGCAGTTCCTCTTCCAGAGGAGCGCCGGCGTCCAGGTCGGCCACCGTGGTGACCGCGCCGTTTTGCTCGAGATCGCCGCGCAGGGCGGCGTTTTCGGGCTGGCCCATAAAGGTTACCGCGCCCTGATCGGTGCGATATTCCCAGGTGATGCGCCGCTCTTGTGGCTCGCCAGCGGCCCATTGCGATGAAAACGCGCGCTCAAACGCGCCGCTGATCCAGCGGCTGCTGCCGATGACCGCATCGTATGGCTGCACCTGCCACGCGCATGAGAGGTCCTGGGCCATGCCGCTGCGCGCGTAGCACTGGGCTGAGCCAACCACTTCCTCGGCGCGGTTCCGCAGTTGATACCGAAATTCTCCGGTAACCAGCGTACCTTCCGGGCGATACTGTTTTCCGGCGGCCAGCAACTGCGGCGCTTTGCCCAGAACCAGTTCGTACCCGGCCATCGTCAGGTAGACCAGCAGGGCAATGAGCAGCGGCCAGTACGTGCGCAGCCAGGCTGCGCCGCGGGGCTGCGCGATCATTTCCGCGTTAGACGGCTCAGAAGATTGAGTCCAGCGGCGCAGGGCAATCACCGCCCCGGCCAACAGCAGCGGGCTGATGAGGATGGTGGTGAGCGTGGGGAACGGCAGTTTGACTTGCGGGTACAGGCCGTTGAGGATCATCAGCACGGCGCCAAAAGCGTTGTTGATCATATGCACCAGGATGGCAGCGGTCAGCGAGCGAGTACGCAGCGCCACCCACCCCAGCATGAAGGCCACCAGCACCAGCGCGGGCAGCCCCTGCAGGCGCAGATGAAAGAAGATGAACAGGATGCTGCTGAATGCGAGGGCGAAGTTCTTGCCATAAGGCAGACCGGCGGGCAAAATAACGCCGCGAAAAAGAATTTCCTCGCACACGGGCGCGGCGATAACCAGAGCCACAAAGGTGAGCAGGGCTTGCGGCCAGGTGCTGGGGATGGCCTGTGGTGAAAGGAACTGCGAATATCCGCTGATCTGCACCGCGATGCCTTCGACCAGCGCGTCAATTTGAAAAACAGTCGCGCCGAGCAGCAGGCAGGCCAGGGCAATCTTCCAGCCCGGCCAGCGCAGCGGCAGCGCGGCGCTGAGGCTGCGCCTGCTCCACCGCAGGTAGATCAGCGCGGGGAGCAAGATGCAGAAAAGCTCGGTGCCGATCAACCCCAGGGCAAAGGAACGGCTCTGCAGAAAAGCGCCCAGGCTGACCACCAGCAGCATGCTGGCGAGGTAGAAGAGGCTGGCGCGGGCCAGCTCGCGGTGCTGATTCATGGAATTGACTCCTGGCGGAAAAATCATTTCCATTGTACCGGATGGAAAACTGACTGCCAGCCGACATTTGTCCTGTTTTCAGCCTGACAGCCCGCGGAAGGGATTGAATATCGCGCGATTTCCAGCGTCTCAACTGGTAGAATGACGCACTGCGCAACGAAAAACCCGATCTTGCGTATATAGAAGCAAAGGAGAAATCATGAACGCAAATTCGTCTACCGTGGTTGAAACCCGCCAGAACCCGGGCTGCCTGCTGCAAATCCTGTGGTTTGCTTTTATTGGCCTGTGGCTCGGCCAGATCTGGGTGGCCGTAGCCTGGGTGTTGATGGTTTCGATTCTGGGTATCCCGCTGGGGGTATGGATGCTCAACCGCGTGCCAAAGATCATGGCGCTGCGCGAATCACCGCGCCAGGTGCGCATTGTGACGGATGCCAGCGGGCGGCTGGTGACGCGCGAAGTCGGCGCGACGCAGGTGAATATCATCGTGCGCGCCCTGTATTTTGTGCTCATCGGCTGGTGGCTGAGCGCCCTGTGGATCGAAGCCGCCTACCTGCTGTGCGTATCCGTGATCGGCCTGCCGGTCGGCTTTTGGATGTTCGACATGGTTCCGGGGGTGGTTTCGCTGCAGCGGTAAATCCTCGGTTTGGAATCAAAAAGACCCTTGCGGCCATTGTGGGCGCAAGGGTCTTTTTGTCACGTTACTTAATCAACCCACTGCCGCGCAGGAATTCCGCGGCCACCTGGGTTACGTCCTGGCGCTCGCCTTCAACTTTCCAGTTCAATTCGGCCATGCGCTGCGACGTGAGCAGCTCGGAGAGCTTGTTGAGGGCATCAGCCATCTGCGGATAACGCTCCAGAACCTCTTTGCGCACGGCGGGGGTGGCCTGGTAGTTCACCCAGGCCCGTTGGTCGTCGTTGAGCAGCATCAGGTTTTGCCCGCGGATCTGCCCATCGGTGGCAAAGCCAACCACGGCATCAGCCTGGCCGTTTTGCAGCGCCTCGTAGCGCGAAGCGGAGTCAACCACGCTGACGCTATGGAAATCCAGGCTGCCGTAGGCGGCTTCCAGGGCAGCCATGCCGTCCGGCCGCTGCTGAAAATCGGATGTCACTGCCAGTCGCAGGTTTGGCGCGGAGCGCGCCAGGTCAGAAATGGTGCGCAGGTTGTACTTGTTGGCGGCATCTGCTGTCACCGCGATGGCAGTCATATTGCTCAACGGCGCGGGCGTCAACCAGGTAAGATCCCAGCGGCGCTCGTAATACTTGCGCACCTTTTCGTTGATCATGGCCGGGTCTTTTTCTCCGTCTTTCATTTCCATGACCAACAGGTAGGCCGTTCCGGTATACTCCGGGTAAACATCAATGTCGCCATCCACCAGCGCCTGGTGCACCTTTTGCGTGTTCCCCAGGTTGAGCTTGCGCTCCACCGGGATACCGCTGGCCTGCAGCACCTGGGCATACATTTCACCCAGCAACTGGTTTTCGACCGTATCCTTCGACCCCACCCGCACCGGCTGGCCGGTGTTTGGGATGCTGCCGCCGCAAGCCGCCAGCATGGCGGCAAGAATTATTACATAGACAAACCGCAGTAATTTCATAATCTCCCTACCAATAGTGAATTTCGCGTTCAATCCCCATCGCTACCAATACACTTGCCATTCCATCATAATACAGATGAGACCTGCGAGGAAAGGGCCTGTATTGGGGTTTTCCCCCAGGAAATGATAGGGAATCCCCGTTGAGGATAATAAAAACTTCCGAGAATGGCTCTCGGAAGTTTTTGGATGGTTTACACCGGGTTTTTATTCGATGTATTCGAAATTCTTGCCGGGGTTGCCGCAAACCGGGCAGCGCTCGGGGGCGGTGCGGGCGTGCAGGTAACCACACACCGGGCAGACATAGTAGCCGTAGGCTTCCATTTCGCCCTTGAGCAGATCCAGGGCTTCCTGATACAGCCCGGCATGGATCTTCTCGACGTCGTTGGCATAGCGGAAGGTGCGGAAGGCGCGCTTGTTATCTTCAACGGTGGCCTGTTCCATCATCGGCGGGTACATGGATTCGAACTCGAAGGTTTCACCATTGAAGGCTTCCTTCAGGTTCTCTTCAGTGGTGCCAATGCCGTCCATAGCCGCCAGATGGTTCAGCGCGTGGATAGTTTCGCCGTGGGCAGCAGCGCGGAAGAGGCGCGCAATTTGCGGGTAGCCTTCCTGCTCGGCCTTTTTTGCAAAAGCCAGATACTTGCGGTTCGCCTGCGACTCGCCAGCAAAAGCGGCCTGCAGATTATCTTTGGTGTCGGTCATGGTTCTCTCCAGTTCACAAAAAAAATACACAAATGGGATAGTATTGCTTAGTTTAGTTCTCCCTGGAGAGAACGTCAATCTTCGTTCTACCCCATTTCGCGGTGACGAAGATCACTTTATACTGACTCCCGCCAGATGGTAGAGGTTGTCTTTACTGCCGCCGTCCGGCAAAATCCACAACTGGTCGACCGCGCGGCCGCCGACCGGCACGCGGTACGACGCCAGGGCTTCCAGCCCATACACAGGGCTAACCGCCACCTGTTCAACTTTCTGCCCATTGAGCAGCAGCAGCACGGTGAACGCGCCGCGGCTGTCGAGCGCCAGTTCCACGCTTTGCGGCTGGACGCTGCCGCCCAGGTCAACCAGCACGCCGCTGTCGCCAAACTCGAGCGGCTTTTGCGGCGAAACAGCATCCGCGGCGACGGACTGGCGCTGTGGGTAGCGGTAGCGTTCCACGTCGATGAGCGCATTCAACTGGCCGGTGTTCATCTGCCAGATCGCGCGCCAGCGTTCGGCGGAGAACAGGCTGCCGCGCACCACCAGGCGCAGCGAATCGTAGAACTTCGCCAGGTTTTCATCTTCGATCAGGTTGTTGCCGCTGTACAGGCTGCTGAGGTAGCCATCGGGGATCACGCGATGAAAATGGCCGACGTAAAAATTGGCTTCGCGCTCGGCGGGCAAGCGCGCCAGCAGCGGATCGGCCAGCGCGTACTGGTCGATGGCATATACATTCGCCCCGGCATAAAAGCCAAACAATCCCACGTTGTTGACCGGCAGCACGGTGTAATCCAGTTCGCCGGCGGCCCGGGCAGCCAGCCCACTCTCGCGCCCCTGCGACGTAGGGAACGGGTTGGCGCGGCTGCGGCCAATCAGGCTGACATCTGCCCAGTACCAGGCGCGCTCATCGTTGATGCGCTTGGCATCCGACTTGGGGTAATCGGTAGGAATGTCAATGCGGTAGGTGGGCAGCGGAGCCAGTAAGCCCAGCGCCAGGGCAGCCAGCAGAAGGGCCGCGGCTTCGGCGGGGCGCTGCCCCAGGCTTCGCGGCAGGCGGAAACCGATCAGCGCGACCGAGGCGAACAGCGGCGCGGTGAGGAAGCGCCCGCTCATGAAATCGCCGCCGATTTTGACCGTGTAGGCCAGGTAGAGCAGCACGCCCAGCGCCAGCGCGGTTTCGCGCGCCCGGCGCGAAGTGAGACCGGCCCCCACCCCACCCGCCACCGCCGCCAGGGTGATCGGGTCCATCTGCAAAGAATTCAGCAGATAGAAAAAGCCCTGTACCGCCAGTTGATCGCCGGGTACGCCGGTGTTCAGCTTGGCATACGCCGTGTTGGGAAAGGGAAAGCCGTAATAAACGATGGAGAATACTTCCCACAAAATAAACGGGGCCTGGCCGAGTACCGCCCAGCGCAGTTCGCGCCAGCGGCGCGGGGTTTGCCACCAGGCCACCAGCAGCGCCGGGGCGTAGATGACCAGCGTGTCCATGCGGTTGACGCCGGCCAGCGAGGCGACCAACGAAAGCCAGAACAGCCGCCGCGGCGTGGCGGACCGGCCGAGGAAGAGCACCAAAAAAACCGCCAGCAGCAAGTGCGTGAGCGGATTTTCGAGGCCCGAGGTGGAGTAATCCACGAAAGCGTTGGAAAGGCCCAGTACCAGCACGCCCAGTCCGGCTGCCAGGGTTGATTTTGCTATGCGCATTGCGTTCAACCCAACCGCAGCCAGCGAGACCGCTGCTGAAATGATGATGCTGGTATAAAAGATCTCGCGGGTAAAAAAATACCCCAGGCTGAGCAGGAACATCCACAGCGGATGGGTGTAGGCCTGCACGCGCTCGCCCACGTTCCAGGTCAGGCCATACCCCTGGATGAAGTTATCCACGGTGCGAAAGGTGATGTACGCGTCATCCCCCACCCATGCCCGGCGCAGGATGATGACCGCGAAGAGACCCAGCAGCACCGCGATGATCACTGCGCTGCCTTGTTGCCATTCTTTTTGCCTGTCTTTGGGGTAGGAAACAGCCATCTTGCTCAAAATTATAATCGAAATTCTGCGGCGCGCCGCATCATAGGCCAATCGTCAGGTATGCTCCGGGCGGGTATGCTATAATGACTGCACGCCGCCCCACTTGTGGGGCGCTATCTCTCTTATTTGTGATGGGAATATGCGTTTTCTAATCACCGGCGCAGCCGGGTTTCTCGGTTCCGCACTGGCAAACCGCCTGGCACAGCAGCACCTGGTGCGCGGCGTGGACGATCTGTCCACCGGCGACCCCAATGTGCTTTTGCCAAACGTGCATTTCACCCGCGGGGATGTGAACGACCGCCCGCGGTTGTGGACGCTGCTGCAAGACGTAGACTGCGTCTATCACCTTGCCGCGCGCGTGCTGGTGCAGGAATCGGTGCTCTTCCCGCGCGAATACAACCAGGTGAACGTGGGCGGCACGGTGACGCTGATGGAAGCCATGCGCGACGTGGGCGTGCGCCGGGTGGTGTTTATTTCTTCCGGCGCGGTCTACGGGCGGCAGGTAGGCCAGCCCTTGCGCGAAGATGCCGTGCCCAGTCCAGCTTCACCCTACGCGGTGTCGAAACTGGCGGCGGAGTATTACGTGCGCACCATCGGCGCGCTGTGGGGCATCGAAACCGTGTGCCTGCGCGTGTTCAACGCCTACGGGCCGGGCCAGCATATGCCCCCCGTCCACGCCCCGGTGATTCCCTCGATGCTGCGCAACTCGGCGCACAACGGCACGCTGGTGATGCACGGCGACGGCAGCCAGACCCGCGATTACGTCTACCGCGATGACGCAGTTTCGGCGATGGTGGCAGCGGCGATCGCGCCGGACGTCAACCAGCGCATCATCAACGTGGGCAGCGGGCGCGAAACCAGCGTGCGCGAACTGGTGCGCCTGGTGAATGATGTCACCGGCGGCGCGCCCGAACTGGTCTACAGCCAGCGCGCCGACCCCGGCCCCGACCGCATGTGCGCGGATATCTCGCTGGCGCAAGACCTGCTGGATTATCACCCCGAAGTGCCGCTGGAAACCGGCCTGCGCCTGACCTATGAACAAGATGGGCGGCTGCGCCCCAAACCCAGCGCCGAATGACCGCTCCTGAAACGCCGCTTTCCGCGGCATTTTATGAACGCGACGTGCTGCAAGTCGCGCCGGATTTGCTGGGGCGCCGCCTGGTGCGCGTGCTGGATGGGGTTCGCCTGGCCGGTTATATCATGGAGACCGAAGCCTATAACGGGGTCGACGACCTGGCCTGCCACGCCCATTCGGGGCAGACAAAGCGCAATGCGGTCATGTTTGGGCCGCCGGGGCGCGCGTATGTGTACTTCACCTACGGGCTGCACTGGATGCTCAACTGCGTCACCCACCCCGAAGGCGACCCGGCGGCGGTGCTGGTGCGAGCGATCTTCCCCAGCGAAGGGCTGGAAGTAATGGCAGCGCGGCGCGCTGGCCGCCCGCAAAAACAGTGGGCTGACGGCCCGGCCAAGCTGTGCCAGGCACTGGGCATCACCGGCGCGTGCAACGGGGCCGATCTCACCGTTCCTGGCGCCGACCTGCTGATCGAGCCGGGCCGGCCTGTGCCCCCAGAATATATCCGGCGCGCGCCGCGGGTGGGCATCGATTATGCCGGCGAGCCCTGGGTAAGCCTGCCCTGGCGCTTTATCGCCGCGGCTCCCGAAGGCTGGTTCGATTAATTCGCAGCAGCTTGCCCCCGCCGGGCAAGCATCCACGTATAATACAAGCAACCATACTTTCAGGAGTGCATTTGCGCCTATGACACCCCAACCGGTCATCATCTTTGGCGGCGGCGGGCAGGGCAAAACCCTGATCGACCTGCTGCGCCTGCTGGATGCCTTTACCATTGCCGGGATTATCGATGACGGCCTGCCGCAAGGATCAACCGTGATGGATGTACCCGTGCTGGGCGGTATATCCCAACTGCCCGAACTGCACCGGCAGGGCATCCGGCTGGCGCTGAATGCGGTGGGCGGCATTGGCAATGTCGACGCGCGCATCCGCGTTTTTGAGCTGCTGGCCGGGGCCGGGTTTGAATTTCCCGCGGTAGTGCACCCAAGCGCGTGCGTCGAATCGAGCGCGGTGCTGGAAGACGGCGTGCAGATTGGCGCGCTGACCTACGTGGGCAGCCTGGCGCGAGTGGGGTTTGGCACGCTGATCAATGCGCACGTATGCGTTTCACACGACTGCCGCATCGGGCGGGTGGTCAACCTGTCGCCGGGGGCGCTGCTGGCCGGCGGCGTTCAGGTGGAAGACTACGCGCAGATCGGCATGGGCGCGACGGTGAACATCAACCTTACCGTGGGCAGCCGCGCGCGCATTGGCAACGGCGCAACAGTAAAAAGCGCCGTGCCGGCCGGGGTGCGAGTATACGCGGGTACGATCTGGCCGCCCCGTTCGCTTTGATTCCCGGTGCAATCAATGGTATAAGTAGACTGATACCGGCTATTCGCCGACCCTGGAGCAGACCGCATGTTCAAGAAACCCCCAACCCCTGTACCGCCCACCGTGGCCCCCACTGAGCGTATCACCTCGGTGCTCGGCCCGGGCATCAACTGGCAGGGAAACCTGCGCGGCAGCGGCGGCGTGCGCATTGAAGGCAGCTTTGAAGGGGAGATCAGCGTGCGCGGCATGGTGGTTGTTGACGAATCGGGGCGCGTGACCTGCGAGAACCTGCGCGCCAACACGGTGATTGTGGCCGGGGCGGTGCGCGGCAGCATCACCGCTGAAAAACTGGAAATCCGCAGCACCGGGCGCGTGTGGGGTGACGTGATCACGGTGGCCTTTGCCACCGAAGAAGGCGCTTTCCTGCGCGGCCAGGTCCGCATGGAAGAACGGGTGGAGCTCAACCTGGAGCCGCCAGCCGATGCTCCGCTGCAGATCGAACCGGGCAGTCCTACTCCCTGATATCTATCGTTCTCCCCGAGGCCCATTTGAATCTCAATCCGATCCTGTCTCAACTCAGCGAATGGATGGGCGTTTTTGCCGTAGCCATGCTGGCCGGGCTGAGCGCGCGCTTCGCGCGCCGGCCACTGCAGTTCGTTTACGGCACGCGCGAGCTGACCTATTCCTTCAGCCTGTACGCGCTGATCCTGGCGGCGGCGGTGTTCCTCTACCAGTTCGCGCGCCCGGCGCTGGTGGCGCAGCCGGACGCATCCGCGCCGCTGGGAC
>DATCUC010000095.1:0-2061 GCA_036567625.1 Anaerolineaceae bacterium
GCTGGCAGGCCGCGCGCGAAGCGCTGCAGCGTTGGGAAGAAGTGGCCGCCAATTTTCGCCAGTACGACCAGCAGCGCGCGGCCCCGCTGATGGCCATCCGCGCCGAGTGCAGCCGCCTGGAGCAGGAAGAGAAGACTCTCCTGGCGCAGCAGTATGCCATTCAGCAGAGTATCGAGCGCTTGCCGGGGCTGCGCAAACAGGTGGAAGAAGCCGAAGATGCCCTTACCCAGCTTGCCGCGGCGCTCAACGAACGCCCGATGCTGGAAAACGCGAACCGCGCGTTGGCAACCGAGGTGGGCGAGGCCCAGGCTGAAAACCGGCGGCTGCGCGACGTGATGAACGATCTGCGCGTACGCATTGACCGGCTTAAGGAAATTGGCGGTGCGGTCTGCCCGTTGTGCGGCCAGCCGCTCAGCCCCGCGGAGCGCGAAAAACTGATCGAATCGCTGGAAAACGAAGGCCGCGAGATGGGCGAGCGCTACCGCCAGACCCAGAAGTGGCTGTCGGAAAGCGATTCGCACCGCAAGGAAATGGAAACGCGCATCGCCGACTTTACGCCCATGGAAGCGGAACTGCGCCGCCTGCACCGCCTTTCTGATCAGCTTGCCGACCAGGTGCAGGCCGCCCAGACATCCATCGAGGGTTGGGAAAGCGGCGCGGCACTGCGGCTGGTGGAAGTCCAGTCACTGCTGCGCGAAGAACGCTATGCGCCCGAAGCGCGCGCCGAGTTAGACCGCATCAACGCGGCGCTGAAAGAACTGGGGTATGATGCCGCCGCGCACGATACGGTGCGCCGCGAAGAACAGGAAGGCCGCCGTTCCGAAGAAGACCTGCGCCAGTTAGAATCTGCGCGCGGCGCGCTTGCCCCGCTGGAGCGTGAAATCAAATCGCTGGACGAGCAGCTTGCAGCCGGGGCCGCGGAGATTTCGGCGCAAGAGGCCGCGGCGCGCAGCGCCCGCCAGCAGTATGAAACCGGCGCGGCGCAGCTTCCCGACATGAACAAAGAAGAAACCGAGCTGTTCAAGCTGCAAGAGGCCGAAAACCAGGCCCGTCTTCAGGTTGGCATGGCCCGCCAATTGGTGCAGGTGCTCGACCGGCAGCGCAAGCGCAAAAAAGAAGAGGCTGAACGCCGCGATGCGCTGGCCCGTCAGGTGAGCCAGCTACGGGTGCTGGAGCGCGCCTTTGGGAAAGACGGCGTTCCGGCCCTGTTGATTGAGCAAGCGCTGCCCGAGATCGAAGCCGAGGCCAATGAAATCCTCGACCGGCTCAGCGGCGGCAATATGTCGGTGCGCTTTGCCACCCAGAAAGATTACAAAGACAAGAACCGCGACGATAAACGCGAAACGCTGGATATCATCATCAGCGATGCAGCCGGCTCGCGCGAGTACGAACTTTTCTCCGGCGGCGAAGCCTTCCGGGTCAATTTTGCCATCCGGCTGGCGCTGTCGCGCTTCCTCTCGCAGCGCGCGGGAGCGCGGCTGCAAACCCTGGTCATCGATGAAGGCTTTGGCAGCCAGGATGTTGAAGGCCGCCAGCGGCTGGTAGAAGCCATTAACCTGGTGGCTCCCGATTTCGCCAAGATTCTGGTCATCACCCACCTGGAAGAACTAAAAGAAGCCTTCCCGGTGCGCATTGAGGTTGAGAAGTCGCTGCGCGGCTCGCAGGTGCAGGTGGTGGGATGAACGCGATCGCGCCGCGCCTGGGGGTGCAGCAGCGCGTTTTGCCTTCCTACCGCGCGCCGTTCTTTGATGCCCTGGCGGCTGCCTGCTCACGCGGCTTGAGCGTTTTCGCCGGGCAGCCGCGCGCTGAAGAAGCGATTGACACCCGCGCCGAACTGCGATTGGCGCGCCTGGCATCCGCGCGCAATATTCACCTGGGGCGGGGTGGGGGCTACCTGTGCTACCAGCGCGGTTTGCTGGGCTGGCTGCGAAGCTGGGATCCTGAGGCGCTCATCGTGGAAGCCAACCCGCGCTATCTCAGCACCCCGGCAGCCGTGCGCTGGATGCATTCCCGCGGCCGCGCGGTGATTGGCTGGGGGTTAGGCGCTCCGCCGCCGGGTGG
>DATCUC010000096.1:0-9809 GCA_036567625.1 Anaerolineaceae bacterium
CCGGGGGTTGAGTCGGGGCCGGGGCTTCGGTTGCAGCCGGAGCGCACGCGGCCAGGATCATGGCAGACAGCACCAGGATCGAAAGAAGTGTGAACAGCTTCTTAGACATAGAGATCTCCTCCTCTTCAAGTAGGGAACAAATGGTGGGCAATTGCGCTATTTTTGATATGCCCAATTTCCACCTCACGCGAATAAGTATACTTCTGATCATTTTTTTGCACAAGTAGTTTACCGGTATAGGCAATTTGAAGACACGCGCAAAGTGATATTTGTCCAAAAAATAAGGAAGGTCACAGGCAGCTCGCGCGGCGCGCTTTACGATGCAGCCTGATCGACCGGGCTTGCGGCTTGAGCGTGAGCGGGTTTGCTCTCACCGCGGCGCACGCGCAGCATCAGGAACAGAGCGCACAGCATGAAGATGGGGCCAACCACCATGATGGCATTATAGTTGTTGCCGGTTAACGCGATGAGCCAGCCGTTGATGTTTGGCCCGGCGATGGCTGCCAGCGTGGAGAACAGGTAGTACAGCCCGGTGTAAGTGCCGATGCGCGCGTCATCCGTCATATCTACTACCATGGGCAGCGAGTTGACGTTGATCAAGGCCCAGGAGATACCTGCGAACATGAGGATCAGGCCCAATACGGGCACCACGCCCAGCACCGGCAGGCGGGTGAGGGAGATGAGCAGCGTGTCTTTGGGCAGCAGATACATGAGCAGCATGCAGGTGACCATGAACACCAGGCCGAGGATAATCGTGCGGCGGCGGCCAATGCGCGCGCCAATGTATCCAGACGGCAGGGCAAAGATCACAAACAGCAGCGAGAGCTGGCCGAGCAGCCGCGCGCCGTCTGCGCCGGGCAGGCCCAGGTGGTTTTGCGCGTACAGGGTGAAGAAGGCTTCAATCGCATTGTACGCAACAAACCAGAAAAAGATTGCCAGCAGGATCATCAGCGCGCTTTTTTCTTTGGCGTTCAGAATTTCTTTGAGCGCCACCCACATGCTCGGGCGTTCGGCGCTTTCGGCTTCATATTCTTTGGGTTCGCGTACGAAGGCGAACAGCAGCAGCACCGAGAAGATCACCAGCCCGGAGCCCAGCCAGAAGGGGTAAGCTTCATTTATCGCGTATAGTTGCGACCCGCCCAGGGTGGCGACGATAGAACCCACGCCGCCCATAAAGTTGATGATCCCGTTGGCCTGCGAGCGGAAGCGCGAGGGGGTGATATCCGGCATAAAGGCCACCACCGGCGTGCGCCAGAAGGCCATGCTGAGCAGCAGCGTGCTGGTGCAGGCCACGAACAGCGGCAGCACTTGCGCCAGGGGGATGATGCCAAATACAATCGCGGCGATGGGCGCGCCGATGAGAATGAAAGGCATGCGCCGCCCGATGGGTGTGCGCAGCCGGTCTGACCAGGCGCCTACCGGCGGCTGGATGAGCAGCGCGGCGATATTGTCCAGCGTCATAAAGAAACCGATCCAGCGCGGGTCGAGGCCGAAGCGGTTATTGAGGAACAGCGGCACGAATGTGTTGTAAGTCATCCAGATGATGCTGACCGAAAAGAACCCAAAGCCTAGCAAAAATGTTTTCCCGTAGTTGAGTTTCATGATGTGCTCTCGTCCTGTGGTGTGTCTGAAGCGGATAGGTGGGCAAGGAACTGAGTGTCCGCCTGGGTCAAATCGACCTGGCGTAAAAGATCGGGGCGGCGCTTGAGCGTGCGCAAGAGCGATTGGCGCCGCCGCCATTTTTCGATTTCGGCATGGTGGCCGGAAAGGAGCACATCCGGCACGCGCCAGCCGCGGAACTCGGCCGGGCGCGTGTAATGCGGGTATTCCAACAACCCGGAGGCATGCGAATCATCCACCGCACCGCTGGGATCGCCCAGCGCGCCGGGGATCAGCCGGGTGACCGCGTCGATCAGGATCAGCGCGGGCAGTTCGCCGCCGGTGAGCACGTAGTCGCCGATGGAGATTTCATCCGTCACCAGGTGCTGGCGCACGCGCTCGTCCACGCCTTCATAATGACCACAGAGCAGTGCCACGCGGGGCAGCTCGGCCAGTTCAAAGGCGATTTTCTGAGAGAAGACCCGGCCCTGCGGGGTGAGCAGGATCAGCGGGCAGGTGGGCGGCGCCCCCACTACTTCTTCCACCGCAGAAAAGATCGGCTCGGGTTTCATCACCATGCCGCCGCCGCCGCCAAAGGGCGCGTCGTCGGTGGTGTGATGGCGGTCGGTGGTCCAGTCGCGGATATTGTGCAGGGCAACATCTAACAAGCCGCCGGCGCTGGCGCGCTGGAGGATGCTGCTGTTGAGATATGGGAGGAAGACTTCCGGGAATAGCGTAAAAACGTCGAAACGCATAGCATCATTGTAGCCGCAAGGGGTGAGAGAGGCAAGGAAAAGCGGCCAGCGTATCCCAGGCGTTGAGCAATCGTCTTCGAGCATGTCTTGCCGGAGCATCTTATTGATGGTAAGATGCAATTATGTATCTTCATGGTAGTCGTTGGAGCATGAATAAGCGCAAGAAACGCTCTAGCCCCATTCGCATCTTCTTGCTGGTGGCGCTGGTAGGGGTGGGACTGTATATCAATCAGGTGGTTGTGCCGGCCACGCCGCCCCTGTTTGTGGCCACGCCTACGGCCACGCGCTCGCCCGAATCCTTCGCGGTGGAGGCGCAGCAGTTCGCTACGGACGGCAAGATGACTATGGCCATTGAAGCCTACCAGCAGGCGGTGCAGTCCGATCCCAAAAATGCGAATAATTACGTGGAACTGGCGCGGCTGCAGATTTTCGCGGGCAAATACGCCGACGCGCTGGTGAGCGCCGAGAATGCACTGCTGCTGAACCCCAACCTGTCATCAGCGCAGGCGCTGCGCGGCTGGGCGCTCAGTTACCAGGAAGATTACCTTGCCGCCGAAGCTGCCTTCAAGCGCGCGCTGGAAATTGACCCGAACAATGCCGCCGCATACGCGTACCAGGCCGAAATGCTGGCGCAGCAGGTCAGCAATAACGTGGGCGAAATTGGCACGTTGGATAAAGCGGTCAATGCCTCGCGCATGGCGCAGCAGATTAATCCGAACCTGATGGAAAGCCGCCGCGCGCGCGGCATCGTGCTGGAACTGACCGGCAATTATTCGGAGGCCGCGGCGGAGTTTGAGGCCGCCATTACGATCAACCCCAACCTGGCCGACCTGCACCTGGCCCTGGGGCGCAATTACCGCCAGTTGGAAGATTACGCGCGCGCCATCGAAGAATTTAACCGCGCCAATGCGCTCAACCCGCCCGACCCGCTGCCCGATACCTATATCGCGCGCACCTACGCCACCGTAGGTGAATACGGCAAAGCGATCCAGTACGCCGAACAGGCGGTGAAAGACGCCGCGGCTGACCCATATATGTGGGGCAACCTGGGCACAATGTACTACCGCAACCAGCAGTTCAACGAAGCTCTGAAGCCGCTGGAGCTGGCCGTAAAAGGCGGGGTGACAGATGAAGGCGTCACCGTGCAGGGGCTGCCGCTGGATTATGGCCGCATTGCCGAATATTATTACCTGTACGGCCTGGCCGCTGCGCGCACGGGCCAGTGCGGCATGGCTCTACCCATTGCCCAAGTGTTGATGGAAGGCGTGCCCGACGACCAGATTTCGGTGGATAACGCCGATGCAATGGTCTCGATCTGCCAGGATATTGCTGACGGCAATTACGCGCCCGAAGGCTCGGAAGAAACCACCGAACCGGAAGGCGACCTGACCACGACCCCGGAAAGCGTTGGAACCCCCGATGCGACCCCGGCTCCCTGATCAATTGAGAAATGAACCTGCGATTAACCGGTAAAAAAATGCAATTCCGCAGCCAACGGGCTTCTTCCAGCCCGGTGCGGGTGTTCTTCTTGCTCACGCTGGTGCTGGGCGGGCTGTTCTTGCTGCGCTCCATCGGCTCGGGGGCGGTGAAACCGCTGTACGACATCACCCCCACGCCTACGCGCTATTCCACCAATTATGCCCTGGAAGGTCAGACGCATTTCCAGGCGGGCAACCTGCCCAAAGCGATTGAGGCTTATGAACTGGCGCTGCAGCAGGAGCCGGAAAACGTGCAGTTGTGGATTGAACTGGCGCGCATCCAGGCCTATTCTTCCAGCGCGCTGAGCACCGATCAGGAGAAATACGACCGGCTGCAGGCCGCGCTGTCTTCGGCGGAGCGTGCTGTTGAACTAAACCCCGAGCTGAGCATGACGCATGCCATCCATGCCTTTGTGCTCGACTGGGTGGCCGGGAACCCACTTTCGGAAGATACGCGCGCCCGGCTGCTGACTGATGCCGAGCAGGCCGCCGAACGCGCTCTGACCCTGGACAGCAAGAATGCCCTGGCAATGGCCTATAATGCCGAAGTGCTGGTGGACAACCAGCGCTGGACGCAGGCCGAAGGCTACATCAACCAGGCCATGGGGCTGAATAAGACGGATATGGATGTCTACCGCGTCTACGCGTATGTGCAAGAATCGCTCGGCAATTACAACGAATCGATCAATGCCTACAAGCGCGCGGCGGAAATTACGCCCAACCTCACGTTTCTGTACAACTCGATTGCTCGAACCTACCGCCACTTGCGCAATTATGACGAAGCCCTGCGCTACTACTCGATCGCGGTGGCGATTAATACCAACCTGGGCATTCAAGATCCGAACCCCTATATTGGGATTGCTAAAACCTACATTCAGACCGGTGATTTCTTTGCAGCCAGCCTGAACGTGCGCAAAGCGCTGAAATTTGACCCGGCCAACCCGGACGTGTACGCCCAGTTGGGGATTGTCTACTGGCACGCGCGCAACTATGAAGGCTCCATCCCGGCCTTCCGCTGCGCATTGTACGGCTGCGATGCCGAAACCGCGTGCGAGGTGCGCAAGTGCGACAAGACTGTCGATCCGCTGATGAGCGTCGCGGGCATGCCACTGACTGGCTCGACTGTGGTGTATTACTACACCTACGGCTCGGTGCTGGCTGCCATGCACCAGAAGGGCGACGATCTGTGCAACCAGGCTGTGCAGGTGCTGGGGCAGGTGCAGGATCGCTATTTTAGCGACGTGAATATTATGTCGATTATCCGCACCAGCCAGGAGATTTGCGCGACCTACGGGATCTACCGTGAAGGCACCAGCTCGCTGCCCACGTTTGAGCCGACGGCCGAGCCGAGCGCTACTCCCACGCTGGAAGCTACACCCGAACCCTAAATCCGCGCTGCAATATCAAAATTATATAAGAACTTCTTAAATCCTCTTGACTTCTCTTTCAAAGGCGAGTAAGATTTGTTTGGTTTTAGCAGAAGGCATGTGCGCCTGCTAAAATGCAGCTCTTGAAGCCCAAAAAATCTACTTATCCTAAGCAGGAGGATTCCGTATGGCAATGAATTTGAAACCCCTGGGCGGCCGCGTGGTCGTCGAACCGATCGAACAGGAAGAAATGACGGCTGGTGGTATCGTTCTTCCCGATACCGCGAAAGAAAAACCGCAGCGCGGCAAAGTTCTCTCCGTTGGCCCTGGCGACCGCGATGACAAAGGCAACTACGTGCCCATGGACGTCAAGACAGGCGATACCGTCCTGTTTGCGAAGTATGCCGGCACTGAAATCAAGATCGACGGCAAGAAACTGTTGATCCTGCGCGAAAGCGACTTGCTCGCAATCATTGAAGGTTAATCCTCAACCCCATCTATAAAAAACCAGGAGAACGAGAAATATGGCAGCAAAACAACTTGTTTTTTCGGAAGAAGCTCGCCGCAAGCTGAAGAACGGTGTCGACGTTGTCGCTAATGCGGTTGCCACCACCCTGGGCCCCAAGGGCCGCAACGTGGCGATTGATCGTAAATTCGGCTCGCCCACCATCACCCACGACGGTGTGACGGTTGCCAAAGAAATTGAGCTGGAAGATCCGTTTGAGAATATGGGCGCGCAGCTTCTGAAGGAAGCCGCCTCGAAGACCAATGATATTGCCGGTGACGGCACCACCACCTCGACCGTGCTGGCGCACGCGATTGTCACCGAAGGTCTGAAGAACCTGGCCGCTGGCTCGAACCCCATGCTGCTCAAGCGTGGCATTGAAGCTGCCGCCAAAGCAATTGCTCAGCAGATCACCGACCAGGCGATTGAAGTCACCACCAAAGACGAAATTGCCAACGTTGCCACGATTTCCGCGCAGGACCGCGTGATCGGCAGCCTGATCGCTGATGTGATGGACAAAGTCGGCAAAGACGGCGTCATCACCGTCGAAGAATCCAAGGGTATCGAATTCGAAACCGATTACGTTGAAGGTATGCAGTTCGATCGCGGCTACATTTCGCTCTACTTTGCCAACGATGCCGAGCACATGGAAGCCAACATCGCTGATCCCTACATCCTGATCTACGACAAGAAAATCTCCGCCGCCGCGGATATCGTTCCCATTCTCGAAAAACTGGTGCAGATTGGCAAGCGCGATCTGGTCATCATCGCCGAAGATGTTGACGGCGAAGCCCTGGCCACGCTGGTGCTGAACAAGCTGCGCGGCATGCTCAACGTGCTGGCCGTCAAGGCCCCCGGCTTTGGCGATCGCCGCAAGGCTATGCTGCAGGATATTGCGATCCTGACCGGCGGGCAGGTGATTTCGGAAGAAACCGGCCGCAAGCTGGACACCACCGCGATCAGCGACCTGGGTCGCGCCGAGAAGGTTGTGTCCGATAAGGACAACACCACCATCATCGGCGGCAAGGGCGAAGACTCCGCGATCCGCGGCCGCATCGACCAGATCCGCGTCGAGATCGACAAGACCACCAGCGACTATGACCGCGAAAAGCTCCAGGAACGCCTGGCCAAGCTCTCCGGCGGCGTTGCCATCATCCGCGTTGGCGCTGCCACCGAAACCGAGCTGAAGGAAAAGAAGCACCGCGTGGAAGATGCCCTGTCGGCCACCCGCGCGGCGGTCGAAGAAGGCATCGTCCCGGGCGGCGGTGTGGCGCTGATCAACGCGATGAGCGTGCTGGACAGCCTGAAGATGGGCAATGCCGACGAACAGATCGGCGTCTCCATCGTCAAGAAGGCCCTGGAAGTTCCCATGCGCAAAATCGCTGAGAACGCCGGGCAGGACGGCAATGTCGTCATCGCCAATGTGCGCCGCTCGCAGGTGGAACAGAGCAGTAACCACTTTGGTTACGACGTGCTGGGCGAAACCTACATGGACATGGTCAAGGGCGGCGTCATTGATCCCGCCAAGGTGACCCGCGGCGCGCTGGAAAACGCGGCCTCGATCGCCTCGATGATCCTGACCACCGAAGCCCTGGTGACCGACGTTCCTGAAAAGGACAAGCCGGCCCCCATGCCTTCCCCCGAGTACTAAGCCGTTGATTGAATGAAGACAGGCAGGTAGTGTATAATCCGCACTACCTGCCTTTTCTATTTCCGCAAGCCTTTCAAAAGTAAAAACTCGACCCGGAAAGGATACCAGTATAATCAAAGCAATGATCCTTAAAAACGCCTTTCATAGATGGTTTGCGCTGTTTCTGGCCGGTGCGTTGATTGGCGCGCTGGCGGCATGTGGCGGCGGGCAGGCTTCTCCCACGATCACTGCCGGGCCGGATCAACCCACTGCAACTGCCGAAAGCTCGCCCACGCCCGAAACACCCACCGCAACGCCGGCGCCGCTGGCGGCGCGGGTCAACGGAGAGGGCATCCTGCTGACTGACTTTGAGGCTGAACTGGCCCGCTACCAGGCGGCTAACCCCAACGATAGCGCGGGGTTGGAAGCCCAACAGCAGGTGGTGCTGGATGAGATGATCACCCAGGCGCTGCTGGCCCAGGCAGCGGTGCAAAATGGTTTCAGCATGGACGACGCGGCGCTGCAGGCGCGCATGGATGCGCTGGCGCAGCAATCTGGCGGATACCCGGCTTTGCAAGACTGGATGCAGCGCAACGGCTACACGGAAGAAGATTTCCGGCGCGCGCTCAGGCTCTCTGCCGCGGCGGCCTGGCAGCGCGACCGCGTTGCCGCCGAAGTGCCGGAAACGGCCGAACAGGTGCACGCGCGGCAGATATTCGTGCTGGACGAGGCCACAGCCAGCCAACTGCTGAGCATGATCCAGGGCGGCTCGGATTTTTCACTGCTGGCCGCGCAGTATGACAGCGTGACCGCCGGCGAGTTGGGCTGGTTCCCGCGCGGGTATCTGACCCAGAAAGAAGTGGAAGACGCGGCCTTTGCGCTGGAAGCCGGTAAGACCAGCGCCGTGATCCACAGCGCAATCGGATATCACATCATTCAGGTAGTAGAGCGCGACCCGCAGCGGAATCTTTCGGCGGATGCGCGCAAGGTGTTACAAGAGCAAAAGCTGCGCGATTGGGTGCAGCAGCAGCGGCAATCAGGAGCAATCGAAATCCTTATCCCGTAAGAAAAACCCAATAACGGTAGCCTCATTATCCTTTACATCGCGGAGTGTGCAGCATGTTGCATTCGTTGAACCACGTAACCGACGCGCCGGTAAACCCCAGCGGGCAAAAAGACCTGCTCTGGAATGTGCTTACGATCCTGGCGCTATTGGGCATCCTGTTGGTGACGGTCATCTTCCTGGTGATCTTCGTTAACCCCACATCGGCATTTAACCCGCTGCCGCCGCCCTCGATGCCGGTGGCGCTGGTGCTGCCGACCAGCACGCCCACGCCCAAGCAGCTTCCGCCGACCTGGACGCCCACGGCCACCATGACTCAAACGGCCACGGCTACCCCGCCAGTCGCGGTAGAAGCCAACGACGCGGTGGAAGTGACCCCCGGCGCGGCGGAATTCACCCCCGAGGCGACCGAGTCATCCAGTTCACGCTATGCCTTCAACGTGCTGGGTGATGTTAAGTCGATCGACGCGACGATTTTCCGTCCGGAGCATTCCTGCAAGTGGCTGGGCGTGGCCGGCCAGGCGTTTGACCTGCAAAACCGCCCAGCGACCGGCATTACCGTACAGGTGGGCGGCTCGCTGGGCCGCAGCTACATCGACCTGATCAGCTTAACCGGTACGGCAGTCTGGTATGGGCAGTCGGGCTACGAAGTGTTCCTGTCAGATATGCCTGCGAATAGCGAAAATACATTGTGGGTGCGGCTGATGGATCAGTCTGGCTTGCCGCTGAGTGGTAAGGTGTATTTCAACACCAGCGAAGACTGCGCGAAGAACCTGGTCGTGATCAACTTCCGGCAGGTGCAGTAGCGCGGCGAGAATCGAAAATAAAACGCCCGGGTTGACCTTGTGAAACAACCCGGGCGTTTTTCTTAAATCCCGTTAACCCAATCTTCCAGGAAGGACTGGCGCAGCACCGGCTCAAACTCGATGAACTGGTGCTCGGCCACGCCCTGGAGCAGGTAGGGGTCCTGCTGGAAGAAATCCTGGATTGCGTCCAGGCTTTCGGCGCGGGCGACGATGATCCCGCCGGTGCGTGGATTCTGCGGGCCGGAACACAGCAGCAGGCCGCGCTCGTAACCGCCGCGCAGGAAGGCGCGGTGCTGGGGCAGCACGCGATTAATTTCATCCATCTCAGCGCGGTAAATAATGTTGATGATAAAGTGCTTCATTCCCTCTCCTTCATTGCTGCCTTCTTTAACGTTTGTATTTTCACGTTTCGCGGTTTCGGCGCGGATCAGCGGTGCGTTCCGCGCGGATGAAGCGGAACTGTCTCGTTTCCGGCAAAGGCGCCGGTCAACGGCCCTGCGGGCAGGGCCATCACCTGGCCGTTGGCGAAGTAGCCGAAATCGTACTGGGTCATTTCCCCGGCGGCTTTACCGGGGACGGGCATCAACCGCGCGGTGAGCGGCTTGC
>DATCUC010000097.1:0-13340 GCA_036567625.1 Anaerolineaceae bacterium
CGCGCCCCGATCTGGGCCGCGCCCGCCTGCCGGTCGACCGGGTATTCACCATGCCGGGTTTTGGCACGATAGTCACCGGCACGCTGCTGGACGGGCGGCTGCATATTGGCGATGAGATTGAATTCCTGCCTGGCGGGCTGCGCGGCCGCGTGCGCGGGCTGCAAACCCACAAGCACAAAGAAGACTGGGCTGTGCCCGGCAGCCGTACGGCGGTCAACGTTAGCGGCGTCGACGTGGAGCAGGTGCAGCGCGGCGAAGTGCTGGCGCACGTGGGCCGTTACCATCCCACCCGCCGCATTGACGTTTATTTCCGTCTGCTGCCAGATGCCAGCGCGCCGCTGCGCCACAGCCAGGAGGTCAAATTTTTTGTCGGCGCGGCCGAGGTGCTGGCGCGCGTGCGCCTGCTGGGCGTTGAAGAACTGCGCCCCGGCGAACCAGGCTGGCTGCAGCTAGAACTGGTAGACCCGGTCACTGTTGTGCGAGGCGACCGCTATATCCTGCGCCGCCCTTCGCCCGGTGAAACGCTGGGCGGCGGCGTGGTGGTAGACCCGCAGCCCAAGGGCCGCCATAAGCGTTTTGATAGCGGGCTGCTCGAGCGGTTAGAAGCGCTGCGCCAGGGAACCCCCGCGGACGTTCTCTATCAAGCCGCGTTGGCCAGCGGCCTCGCGCCCTGGAATGACGTGGTGGCGCGCTCGCGCCTCAGCGGCGAACAGGCGCAGGCAGCCCGGGCCGAACTGCTGGCAGAGCGCCAACTGGTGCTGTTGGAAGCCGATGGGCTGGTGGCGGCTGCCGGCGTGTGGCAGGCGGAAAGTGAACGCGCCCGGCGCGAAGTCGAGCAGTTTCACAAGACCTACCCGCTGCGGCGGGGCATGCCGCGCGAAGAATTGAAAAGCCGCCTCAAACTGCCCCCGCGCCTGTTTGCCGCGGCGGTCAAAGCCTGGGTATCCGGCGGCCTGCTGGTTGAATCCGGGTCGCTGGTGGCGCTGGCGGATCACCGCGTGCGATTTACGCCCGCGCAGCAGGCGCGGGTGGATGCGCTGCTGGTGCGTTTTGCCTCCGCGCCCTTTGCCCCACCCTCGGTGAAGGAATGCCTGGGCGAGGTGGGTGATGAAATCTACGCCGCGCTGGTCGAGCAGGGCCAGCTCGTGCAGGTATCGCCGGAAGTTGTCTTCCACGCTGACGCGTATGCCGATATGCTCCAGCGCGTGCGCGCGCACTTCGCCCAGCACGAAACGCTCACTCTGGCCGAACTGCGCGATCTGCTGCAAACCAGCCGCAAGTATATTCAGGCCTTCCTCGAGCATCTCGACGCCGCCAGTATCACCCAACGCGACGGTGATGCGCGGCGGATGCGCAAACCGCGCGGCGCGTGAAAAATCCCCATTGACAGACCGCCCCCGGGGTTGTATAATTCTGCCTTGCTCTGCCCCGGCGAGTCTTGTGCTGGGGCTCATCTATGTATCCCCAACTTCCCCGTAACTGGGCGCCAGGCATTGCGCGTGGCTTACGGCGAAGTGAAGATTGGAGAGAATGCAATGAAATATGCCATTATTGAATCGGGTGGCAAGCAGTACAAAGCCACCGAAGGCTCCATGATTGATGTCGACCTGTTGAACGTCGAAGACGGCTCTAAGGTTGAGCTCAATCAGGTGCTGCTGTTGGTGGACGGCGATACGGTTTCCGTCGGTTCCCCCGTTGTTTCGGGTGCGCGCATTAACGCCACTGTACAGGGCACGGTAAAAGGCCCCAAGATTGTGGTCTTCAAGTACAAGCCCAAGAAGCGCTACCGCGTCAAGACCGGGCACCGCGAGCAGTACACCCGCTTGGTCATTAATTCGATTGATGTGGAGTAGGAATCATGGCTCATAAAAAAGGTGGTGGATCTACTCGTAACGGCCGCGACAGCAATGCACAACGCCTGGGCGTGAAGCGCTTCGCTGGTGAGCGTGTTCTTTCGGGCAATATCCTTGTCCGCCAGCATGGCACGCGCATCAAGCCCGGCAAAAACGTGGGTGTGGGCAAAGATTACACCCTGTTCGCGGTGGCTGACGGTGTTGTTGTGTTTGAAACCCTGCCCAACGGCCAGAAACTGGTCAGCGTTGCCGAAGTCCTCGAGGCTTAAGGTAACCAACAGGGATGCTGCACCGCCGGTCCGACCGTGACCGCCGGATGCAGTTTGGACCGATGGAAAGAAGGTACACGAATGAAAAAAGGTACGCACCCGAATTATTATCCCGATGCTCAGGTTGTCTGCGCCTGCGGTAACACCTGGACCACGGGCTCTACCCGCAAGACCATCCACACGGAAGTCTGCTCCAAGTGCCACCCGTTCTTCACGGGCCAGCAGCAGCGTCTTCTCGACCGCGAAGGCCAGGTGGACCGCTTCTACAAGAAGCTCCAGGCTCGCCAGAGCATCGTCGACGAACGCCGCGCCCGACAGGAATCGCGCACTTCTCCCGATCGCCCCATTGCCGAACTCGGCATTGGCACGCGCCCGACCGAAGCCCTGGCTGCTGCCGGGATCACCACCGCCGGCCAGGTGATGGAACGCCTGACCACCGGCGACGATGCCCTGCTGGCCGTCGAAGGCTTTGGCCGCAAGTCGCTGATCGATCTCAAGAAGCGCCTGCGCCAGCTCGGTTACCAGGTTCCCGAGGCCACCGAGACTGCCGCGTAGTTTTTCGCAGCCGATCGACTTTCCCCTTCCACCCCGGAAGGGGAAAGTTTTTTTAACCTTTACAGATGGCGTTTGTTGTTATAATTCCAGCTAACCTACCATGCAAAGGGGCGCTTTATGAAACATCATTCAGGATCCTTGGAAGTGGTGTGCGGCTCAATGTTCAGCGGGAAGACGGATGAACTCATCCGCCGCTTGCGCCGCGCGACGATTGCGCGCCAGAAGGTGCAAGTCTTCAAGCCGGTAATCGATAACCGCTACGCGGTGGAACGGGTCACCTCCCATGCTGGCACGGCCTTCGACGCTGAACCAATCGACTGCGCAGCGGAGATCATCAAGCGCCTTGCGCCGGATACGACCGTCGTCGGCATCGACGAAGCGCAGTTCTTCGACAACGAGATCCTCACCATTGTGCACCGGCTGGCTGACAGCGGCATCCGCGTCATCGTCGCCGGGCTGGATACCGATTTTCGCGGCGAGCCGTTTGGCTGCATGCCCATCCTCATGGCCCAGGCAGAGCACGTGGACAAACTGCAGGCAATTTGCATGGTGTGCGGCGAGCCCGCCAGCCGCACGCAGCGCCTGGTCAACGGCAAACCGGCGCGCTACGATGACCCGGTGGTCATTGTCGGCGCGTCCGAATTATACGAGGCGCGCTGCCGCCAGCATCACGAAGTCCCGCGAGATTGAAAATCGAGGTCATCCATGCGCGACTACCATGAATTTCTGGGCGAAATCCTCATCTCTGAAGAAGACCTGCAGCGGCGCATTGCCGAAATTGGCGCGCAAATCAGCGCGGATTATGCCGGCGAACGGGTGCTGCTGATCTGCATCCTGCGCGGCGGGGTGATGTTCCTCACCGACCTGATCCGCGCCATCACCATCCCGGTAGCGATTGAATTCATGGCGGTGTCGTCGTACGGCGTGGGCGGACGTGAAACCAGCGGCCAGGTGCGGCTCACCCTCGACCTGAATACCAATATCCACGACCGGCATGTCATCCTGGTTGAAGATATCATCGACAGCGGCCACACCATTGCCGCGGTGCTCGACCTGCTGGAAACGCGCAAACCGCGCTCGCTGCGCGTTTGCACCCTGCTCGACAAAGCCGAACGGCGCGAGGTGGAAGTTCCCATCAGCTACACCGGCTTTTCCATCCCTAATAAGTTTGTCTTTGGCTACGGGCTGGATATTGACGAGTATTACCGCAATCTCCCGTTTGTGGGGGTGGTGGACTTAACGAAGTATGAACCTTGATCTGGGTGGGGCATGAACACGTTGGTTTCCCAGTTCGCCCGGCTATTTGAAAGCATTACGCAGGCGGCCGGCCAGCCGGTATACCTGGTGGGCGGCGCAGTGCGTGATGCGATGCTGGGGCGGGTATCCAACGATCTGGATTTTGTGCTGGAGAAAGACGCCCGCGCTGTCGGAAAGCGCGTGGCGAATGCTTTAAACGGCGGGTTTTACATGCTCGACCAGGCGCGCGATACTGCGCGGGTCATCATTCAGGATGACCAGGGACGCAAGCAGTACCTGGATTTTGCCACCTTTCGCGGTGAAAACCTGGAAGCCGACCTTCGCGACCGCGATTTCACCATCAACGCCCTTGCGCTGGATCTGGGCAGCCAGCAGTTGATCGATCCCACCGGCGGAGCCGCTGATTTACGCCAGCGGCAGGTGCGCCTGTGCGCCCCAGGCAGCCTGGAATCCGACCCGGTGCGAACCATGCGCGCCATCCGCCTGTCACTTGCGCTCGATCTGCGCATCCTGCCTGAAACCGCCGCGGCCATGCGCGCGGCTGCGCCCAAACTGGCCCGCGTTTCGCCCGAGCGCCAGCGCGATGAATTGTTCCGTATGTTTGACGGCAGCCGGGTAAACACCGCTGTGCATCTGATGGATCGTTTCGGCCTGCTGCAGATCGTCTTGCCCGAGCTGGAAGACCTGAAAGGCGTCACCCAATCTGCCCCGCACGTCTACGATGTGTGGGAGCATACCCTCACGGTCATCCAACAGCTTGAAGACCTGCTGGAGGTGCTGGCCGGAGACCAGGAACGCGCCGCTAATATCCATGCCAGCACGGTGCTGCTCTTTCTGCGCCGCTACCGCGACCGGCTGCGCGAGCATTACCGCGGCTTGCTCACGCCGGGGCGCACGCCGCGCGCGCTGTTGTTCCTGGCTGCGCTGTATCACGATATTTCCAAGCCCGAAGCGCGCAGCGTAGAAGAATCCGGCCGCATCCGCTTCTTTGAACACGAGCATATCGGCGCGCAGGTGATGGAAGAACGCGCGCGCGGCCTGGCGCTCAGCACGGCTGAGGTGCAGCGGGCAGTGGCTATTGTCAAGAACCATATGCGCGTGCATCATCTGGCCGCCGCGCAGCTTCCGCCCAGCCGCCGCGCTGTGTATCGTTTCTTCAAAGCCACCGGCCAATCCGGGCCGGATATCATCGTACTTTCACTGGCAGATGTGATGGGCACCTACGCCGCCACGCTCGACCAGCAGACGCTGGAAAATGAGCTGACGGTGGCGCGCACGCTGCTGGATGGGCTGTGGCAAACGCCGCACGAAGTGGTGCGCCCGCCCAGGCTGCTGGATGGGCAGGATTTGCAGACCCATTTTGATTTGAAACCAGGCCGGAAAATTGGTGAGTTATTGGAAGAATTGCAGGAAGCGCAGGCAATGGGCGATATCTCGAGCCGCGAAGACGCGCTGCGGTTTATTGAAGAACGGTTGAATCACGATCATTCATAGGGAGGACTTGTCATGGAGAAGCGTTCGATCCAGTTGGCATACGAAGAGCATGGCAGTGGGCTGCCCGTGGTATTTGTGCACGGCTACCCGCTCGACCATAGCATCTGGAGCCCACTGGTGCCGTTACTGCAAGACCACGCCCGGCTGATCTTGCCGGATTTGCGTGGCTTTGGGCAGACGCCGCTGCCCGAAGGTGAGGAGGCCTACACCATGCGCGTGCTGGCCGACGATCTACTCGACCTGCTCGACCGGCTGCAGATCGAAAAAGCCGTCCTGGTCGGCATGTCGATGGGCGGCTATGTGGCGCTGGCCTTTGCCAACGCGTACCCACAGCGTCTGGCCGGTTTGGGCCTGGTGAGCACTCAGGCGCGCGCCGATTCGCCCGAAAAGCGCCAGGACCGCATGAAAACCGCTGAGCAGGTGCGCCGCCGGGGGGTGGCGCGCACCCTGGACGGCATGGCGCAGAAGTTGACCGTCAGGAGCGAACTGGTGCCGCCGTTGAAAGAATTGATCACTCACCAGAACGCCAAAACCGTCAGAGCCGCGCTCAAGGCGATGGCCGAACGGCGCGATATGACCGAGCACCTGGCAAACATCAGCGTGCCGGCGCTGGTCATCCACGGCACAGAAGATACACTCATCCCGCTGGAACGTTCGCAAGAGATGAACCAGTTGTTGGGCTGGTCATGGCTGGTAGAGATCCCCGGCGCGGGCCACGTGCCGATGCTGGAAAACCCCGAGCAGGTAGCCGACGCGCTGCACAAGTTCTTCCATACCGTGGAAGCCAACCACTAGCCGGAGTATCGCCTGAGAAAAACCAAGACCCTTGAGACCGTCCGGTCCGCAAGGGTCTTCTTTTTCTGAAATGACGCCAGTCTTACGGATAAATCTGGTTCAGCACCGGCGCGTAAAAACAGCGGCAGCCGTTTTCGTGCGAGCAGCCTTCAACAGGCAGCTTTGGGACAGCATTTTTCTCGTAGGTGCCATAGGCCTTGGCGCAGTGCGGGCAGCAATCGTTCTGCACAAAAATACGAATGGCGCTGACGCGCGGGTTAGCCTGCATCTGCTTGAGTGCCACCGCGGTCTCGGACCACTGGCCGAGGTCGGCGCTGCAGTTGACGCAGGTTTGGGCTGAGTCAGGCGAGGAAGCGGAGCAGCGGGTACAAATTTGCACGGGTATTCTCCACAGGTTAGAGTGGCTTCATTGTAGCATACTGGCGGCGCTGCATGGGCCGGTTTTGGAGAAGAAAAACGAGGAGCCTGGTTGCAGGCTCCTCGCGGATCACGGCGCGCGAAAGATCAAGACGCGCTGCCGGCGCTGGCTGCGATCGTAGTCGCCTCCACGCGCCGCCGGCGCGCGAGTTTTTCCAACTGCGCGGTGAGCACGCGGTTGGGAACTGGCTTGATCAGGTAATCGTCCGCTCCGGCGTCCAGCGCATCCACTACCAACGATGGATTGTCCAGGGCAGACATCATGATGATCGGCACGCTGCTGAAGGCGCGGATTTTCTGGCAAACTTGCGAGCCAGTCATGCCGGGCATCATCAAGTCCAGTAGGACGATATCCGGATCGAATTTTTTGGCCAGGTTGATCCCATCCTGGCCATTGTTGGTAGTTAACACTTCGTATTGCGCTGGTGCTAACAGTAACTTTATAAGGTCTGTCATTGCCGGATCGTCGTCTACAATGAGGACTTTCATGGTGCCTCCGGTGATTGGGTTTCTATGCAATATTATCCTTTATCTAACCAGAATCGCACCTTGCAAGTGGTTTACAACGCTTTTGCCCGAGAACGGCGCAGTTATGCCAGGTGAGCACAAGCTGCGCGGCGTTACACCCCGATATTTCTTCCTTGAAATAAAATAAGATAAAATCGATAAAATAATATACAATTGCAACATTCACGTGGAAGGAGCATTTAATGACCGAAGGAAAGAACACCGCTCAAAAAGAAACCCGCAAACCGGCCACAAGCACAGCCGATGAAGGTGCCAAAGGCTTTACAGCCGAGGAACGCGCCGCGATGAAAGAACGCGCGCGCGAGATGAAGGCTGAAGCGCTGATGGAAAAAGACCGGGCCGAAGGGGAGAAAGCCTTGCTTGAAAAGATCGCCGAACTGCCCGAGCCCGACCGGTCGATGGCCGCGCGGGTCCATGCCATTGTCACCGCTAACGCGCCGTCCCTCGCGCCGCGAACCTGGTACGGGATGCCGGCCTACGCTAAAGATGGAAAGGTGGTTTGCTTCTTCCAGGGCGCATCGAAATTCAACGCGCGCTATGCCACCTTTGCCTTCAACGATACGGCAAACCTGGATGACGGCGTCATGTGGCCGACCTCCTTTGCCGTAAAGGAATTGACTGCCGCGGGGGAAGAAAGAATCGCCGCGCTGGTGAAGAAAGCCGCGAGCTAAACCCTGCCCCGCGCTGGCTGGCGCGGGCAGCCTGGCCCTCCCTCGAATTTGCGATTCCCGGGAATTTCCTTAAGATTCATCTGATCTTTAACGGTGGTATAATTTTGAATTTGTATGAAATAGTGCAAATCTAACCCCCAAAGGGTATTTCTTTTTGAAGCATTTTGGAGGATCTATGGCAGAAAAGAAGTGGGTGTATTTGTTCAACGAGCTTGACCAGGCAGAAAAGTACGCCGGTGATTGGGAAGGCGTGCGCGGCCTGTTGGGCGGCAAAGGCGCCAATCTGGCAGAAATGACCCGCATTGGCGTTCCTGTACCGCCGTTCTTTACGGTTTCGACCGAAGCCTGCAACGCTTACAGCGCCAGTGGCAAATTCCCCGAGGGCCTGTGGGATCAAATCCTGACGGCCATGAAGCAGGTCGAAAAGGCTTCCGGTAAGGTGTTTGGCGACGCCAACAACCCCCTGCTGGTATCCTGCCGCTCTGGCGCCAAATTCTCGATGCCCGGCATGATGGACACCGTGCTCAACATCGGCCTGAACGATCAGACCGCTGAAGGCATGGTCAAACTGACCGGCAATGACCGCTTTGTATACGACTCCTACCGCCGCCTGATCCAGATGTTCGGCTCGGTTGTGCTGGGCCTGCCGGATGAGGCTTTCGAAGATGTCCTCGAAGCCTACAAGCATGCCAAGGGCGCCAAGGCTGACACCGATCTGGCCGCCGCTGATCTGAAAGAACTCGTTTCCAAGTTCAAGGTTGTGGTGCGCGAGCAGCAGGGCCACGATTTCCCTCAGGACCCATACGAGCAACTGCGCCTGGCCACCGAAGCCGTGTTCAAGAGCTGGAACGGCAAGCGCGCCGTTGATTACCGCCGCGCCACCGACATCCCCGATGATCTGGGCACCGCGGTCAACATCGTTACCATGGTCTTCGGTAACATGGGCTGGGACTCGGGCACCGGCGTTGCCTTCACCCGCAACCCCGCCACTGGCGAAGCCAAGATGTACGGCGATTACCTGCTTAACGCGCAGGGCGAAGATGTTGTGGCTGGTATTCGCAACACCGAACCGATCGTCAAGCTGGCCGAGGCCATGCCCGAAGCCTACAAGCAGTTCATGGACATCACCTCGCGCCTGGAAAAGCATTACAAAGACATGCAGGATGTCGAGTTCACCATCGAACGCGGCCGCCTGTGGATGCTGCAGACCCGCAACGGCAAGCGCACCGCCCGCGCCGAGATCAAGGTCGCCTTTGACATGGTCAACGAAGGCCTGATCACCAAGGAACAGGCTGTCAAGCGCGTGACTCCTGCCCAGGTAGACGCTATGCTGCACCCGCAGTATTCCGAAGCCACGATCAAAGCCGCGCGCAGCGCTGGGCGCCTGTTTGGCAAGGGCGTCAACGCCTCGCCGGGCGCCGCGGTTGGCCGCATCTACTTTGATGCTGACACCGCCGAGCGCAAAGCGAAGGAAGAAAAGCAGGACGTGATCATGGTTCGCCCGTTCACCAAGCCGGATGACGTGCATGGTATGCTGGCCGCCAAGGGTATCGTCACCAGCGAAGGCGGCGCCACGTCGCACGCGGCGGTTGTCGCGCGCCAGTTTGGTGTGCCTTGCGTGGTCGGCGCGTCCGGCATTCGCATTGACCTGGACAAGCGCCAGATGACCTCCAATGGCATGACCATCAAGGAAGGCGAATGGATCTCCCTCGATGGCTCCACTGGCGAAGTCTTTACCGGCCAGTTGGAACTGACCGTTCCCAAGATCGAAGAACAGACCGAACTGCTGACCCTGCTGAGCTGGGCGGATGAAATCTCCCGCTTGCAGGTGTGGGCCAACGCTGACTACCCGCGCGATGCCCAGCGCGCCCGCTCTTACGGCGCCAAGGGTATTGGCCTGTGCCGCACCGAGCACATGTTCTTCGAGGTTTCACGCCTGCCGATCGTGCAGCGCATGATCCTGGCGCAGAACGAAGAAGACCGCAATGCTGCCCTGGACGAACTGCTGCCCTCGCAGCGCGCCGACTTCGACGGCCTGTTCGAGGCCATGGACGGCCTTCCCGTCATCATCCGCCTCATCGACCCGCCGCTGCATGAGTTCATGCCCGACGAAGAAAAACTCTTCGAAGAAATTGTGACCATGCGCGTCAAGGGCGAAACCCAGGGCCTGGAAGCCAAAGAAAAAATGCTGGCCTCCATCCGCGGGCTGCATGAAAGCAACCCGATGATGGGCCTGCGCGGCGTTCGCCTGAGCATTGAAATGCCCGGCATCGTCGAAATGCAGGTACGCGCCATCTTCGAAGCTGCCGCCGACTGCACCCTGCGCGGCATTCATGCCAAGCCGGAAGTCATGATCCCCCTGACCGGCACAGTCAAGGAACTGGAATGGATCCAACCGCGCCTCGAGCGCATCGCCAAGCAGGTGATGCAGGAAAAGGGCGTGACCTTCTCCTACAAGTTCGGCACCATGATCGAAATCCCGCGCGCGGCCGTCACCGCCGGTGAGATCGCCAAGCTGGCCGAGTTCTTCTCGTTCGGCACCAACGACCTGACCCAGATGACCTACGGCTACAGCCGCGATGATGCCGAGCGCAACTTCCTGGTGAAGTACGTGGAGGAAGGCATCCTGGCCAAGAATCCCTTCCAGACCCTGGACTGGGACGGCGTTGGCCGCCTGATGAAGATGGCCGTTCAGGAAGGCCGCGCCACGCGCCCCGACCTGGAAGTTGGCATCTGCGGTGAACACGGCGGCGACCCGACCTCGATCGAATTCTGCCATATCATCGGCAACAACTACGTAAGCTGCTCGCCCTTCCGCGTGCCCGTTGCGCGCCTGGCTGCCGCCCACGCGGCGATCAAGCACGGCGGCTCGGGTATGGTTGTAGACAAGTAGTTTCGATCGTCTGCTGTATGTAAGGCGGAGAGCGATAGCGCTCTCCGCCTTTTGTTCCTGCCTGGCGTCCTATTTTTTGAACTTTTTTCGAGCTTTTATCCTGTTTTCGCGAATATCCTTATACTTAAGTCCTGCGCGAAAAGTGCTCCTTGACACATTCTGGTATAATTCCTTTGGCTTTAATAATTCCGGTAGATTTTGTTAAGATTTTCCAATCCGTTCACAAAGGCTACCGATTGGTAAACGATCATGCTGAAGTAGGGAGGATTTCCTATATGGAAAAAAGCGAGTATTTGGATTTGTACCGCCAGATGGTTGTCATCCGGCGCATGGAAGAGCGCTCCGCCGAATTGTACCAGGCCGGGAAAATCGGCGGTTTTTTGCACCTGTATATCGGGCAAGAAGCCGTCAGCACCGGGTTGGTATCCGCGCGGCAGCCTGAAGATAACGTGATCACCGCTTACCGCGATCACGGCGTGGCCTATAACGTGGGCATTTCGGCCAAGGCCATCATTGCCGAGCTGTTAGGCAAGGCCACCGGCATTTCCAAAGGTAAAGGCGGCTCGATGCACCTGGCCGACGTTACCAAGTTCTTCTGGGGTGGGCATGCCATCGTGGGCGCGCATATCCCGGTGGCCACCGGACTGGCACTGGCCGACGTGTACAACGAGAAAGACGCGGTCACCATCTGCATGATGGGCGACGGCGCGACCAACATCGGTTTCTTCCACGAAGGCATCAATATGGCCAAAGTGTGGAATCTACCGGTGCTGTGGGTGGTAGAAAACAACCAGTACGGCATGGGCACCGCCGTCGACCGCGCTTCGGCGGTTTCGGAAATGCGCCAGAAGGCTGCCGGGTACGGCATGAAGGCCCAACGCGCTGACGGCATGGACCTGCTCAACGTGCGCGAAGTGGCATCCAAGATGATCAAGGAGATCCGCGAGGGCAGCGGCCCGCAGCTCCTGGAAGTGATGACCTACCGTTTCCGCGGCCATTCGATGGGCGACCCCGAGCGCTACCGCAAGCCCGAAGAAGTGCATAAGTGGCAGGAAGAAGACCCCATTGGCATCTTCCGGCGCAAGCTGTTGGAATTGAAAGTAGCCACTGAGGCGGAATTGGACGAGCAGGATGACATCGCCGAAAAAGAAGTCGAAGAAGCGGTGCACTTTGCCGAAACCAGCCCGGAACCGGCCCCGGAAGAATTATTCACCGAAGTGTACGCGGAGCCGCTCGAATAGCGGATAAAGAGGGACAGCCATGGCTAGAATTACAATGCGTGAAGCAATTTCCCAGGCGTTGTGGGAAGAGATGGAACGAGACCCCAATATCTTCATCATGGGTGAAGAAGTGGGCGTATGGGGCGGCACCTATGCCGTGACCAAGGGATTTTTTGATCATTTTGGGCCCAAGCGCGTGCGCGATACCCCCATTGCCGAAGCCGCGATCGTCGGTGCGGCGGTCGGCGCGGCCATGAAGGGCCTGCACCCGGTGGCCGAAATTATGACGATCAACTTTGCCTTTGTGGCCTTCGAGCAGATCGTCAATGAAATGCCCAAATTCCATTACATGTTCGGCGGGCAGATGAACGTGCCGGTGGTGGTACGCACAGTCAGCGGCGGTGGCCGCCAGTTAGGCGCCACGCACTCGCAGACCCCAGATGCGATCTTTGCGCACTTCCCCGGGCTGGTGGTGGCTGCCCCGGGTACACCGGCGGATGCCAAAGGCATGCTCAAATCGGCGCTGCGCACCAAGAACCCGGTGCTGTTCATCGAGCACGCCACCCTGTACCAGACCCGCGGCGAGGTCCCCGAGGGCGACTACGTGGTGCCGTTGGGAAAATCGACCGTCCAGCGCCCAGGCAAGGACGTGACCATCGTCACCTACAGCAAGATGCTCGAAATATCGCTCAAAGCCGCCGACCAGCTTGCCAAAGAAGGCATCGAAGCCGAGATCGTTGATCTGCGCTCGCTGCGCCCGCTGGACATGGGCCCGGTGATCGAGTCGTTCAAGAAGACCAATCGCGCCGTGATCGTCGAGGAAGGCTGGCCCACCTACGGCGTTGGCGCGGAAGTATCGGCGCGGATTTATGAGCAGGCATTCGATTACGTGGATGCCCCGGTCAAGCGCGTGGCGCAGGCCGAAGTGCCCCTGCCGTACAACCGCACGCTGGAGCAGATGGCGATCCCGAAAGTGGAAGACGTCATCAAGGCGGTCAAGGAGGTATTGTAATGGCTGATACCGTGAGCATGCCCAAGCTGGGCTTTGACATGGCCGAAGGCACGCTGGTGCGCTGGGTCAAAAAAGAAGGCGAAGAGGTAAAGAAGGGCGATATTCTGGCGGAGATCGAAACCGATAAGGCTACGGTCGAAGTTGAATCGCAGTTTACCGGTGTACTCGCGCGGCTGCTGGTAAGCGAGGGCACCAGCGTGCCGGTTGGCGATCCAATCGCGATTGTGGCGCAGCCCGGTGAAAAGGTCGACGCGGCCGCGCCCCAGGCAGAAGCACCAAAGCTGAGCACGGATCAGGCTTCTCCGCGAGCGGATGAGAAACAGCAGGCGGTCGCCGGTTCGGTGCCCGCCGCCGAGATTGCCCCCGCCGAAGTGCA
>DATCUC010000098.1:0-3333 GCA_036567625.1 Anaerolineaceae bacterium
GAACAGCGCCCGGCCAGCCACCGGCCGCGCCACGCGTAACGTGGTGGTACCCAACCGGCGCCAGGAACGGATTACCCCGGGCGTGATCGTGCGCGGCATGGGATTGGGCACGCCGGTGGTGCAGAAAGCGCGCAACAAGGCGCGCCGCCAGTACTATTATTCGCTGGGCAATACCGGCGCGGAAGTGCGCTTGCCTTCCGTTCCGCTGGTCAACCCGGGCTGGCGCATCCTCTCCGCGCTGCTGGTGCTGCTGTTGTTTGCGGGCATCTGGTTCGCGTATAACAACCCGGCATTCCAGGTGAACGAACTGCAGATCACCGGGATCGAGCGGCTGAGCACCGAGGATATCCTGACGGTAGTCGACGTGAGCAACAAGCCCATTTTTACGGTTAACCCAGGCGAACTGAAAACCGCGCTGGAAGAGGCCTTCCCCGAGCTGGCAGATGTGCAGGTTTCGGTGGGGCTGCCGGCGGCGGTGACGATCTCCGCGGTGGAACGCCAGCCCGCGATTTTGTGGAAATACGAAGATAGCAGCTATTGGATCGATGCGGAAGGCTATATCTTCGCGCCGCGCGGTGAGGCCAGCACGCTGATCACTATCGAAGCGGACAGCATGCCGCCGGTGGTGATGCCGATTGTGCTGACAGATGAAGCCGCCGCAGCGGACGAGGAAACCGGCAAGAAAACAGAAACGCCCGAACCGGCGGACAGTCTGCGCCGCAGCCTGGACCCGCGGGTGTTAACGGCCGCGCTGGAATTGAGCAAGGTCATTCCGGCGGGAACGCCCCTCACCTACTCGGCGCTGAATGGAATTGGCTGGGCCGACAGCCGCGGCTGGAGCGTTTATGTGGGCGTCGACCTGGACCAGATAGACCAGAAGATGAAGGTGTATGAAGCCGTCGTCAACAAGCTGACGCAAGACGGAATTACGCCAGTGATGATCAGCGTGGAGAACCTGCACGCACCTGTCTACCGAACGGAGCAGTAACATGGATGATCCGATTGTAGTCGGCATTGATATTGGCACCACAAAAGTCTGCACCCTGGTCGCGAGGGTAGAAGGGGAGCGCAATTTGCGCATCCTGGGCGTGGGAATTGAGCCGGCGCAGGGCATCCGCAAGGGCACGATCGTTGATCTGAACGCGGCTTCGCAGTCGATTGCACGCTCGATCGAAAAGGCCGAACGCACCTCTGGATTTGAGATCACCTCGGCGCTGGTCAGCCTGGCCGGGTCGCATGTGTCATCGGTCAACAGCCGCGGCGTGGTGGGCATCTCTGGCCGGGTGATCGACCAGGACGACGTGGACCGCGCGCTGGAAGCAGCGCAGGCGGTGGCGATCCCGCACAACCGCGAGATTATTCACGTGATCCAGCGCGGGTTTGTGGTGGACGGGCAAGACGGCATTCGCATGCCGGTAGGGATGCACGGCTACCGCCTGGAAGTGGAAGCGCACATCATCACCGCTTCGGCTTCGACGGTTGAAAACCTGCGCCAGTGCGTGATGGCCTCGGGCGTGCAGGTGACCGAATTCGTGCTCAACCCGCTGGCGTCCGCCGAAGTTGTGCTCTCGGACACCGAGCGCCAGATGGGCGCGGTGGTGTGCGACATTGGCGGCGGCACGACGGACATGGCGATTTACATTGATGGCGATATCTGGCATACGATGGTGCTGGCAGTTGGCGGCAATCACGTGACCAACGACATCGCGCACGGCCTGCGGCTGCCGATTGACCAGGCGGAAGAGATCAAGAAGCAGCACGGCTACGCCATCGAAAGTGAAATTAAGGAAAACGAAATCTTCTCTGTACGCAGCTTTAGCGAAGAACAGCCCGTGCAGGTTTCGCGCAAGGAACTGGCGCACATCATCGAAGCCCGCGTGGAAGAGATCTTCGAACTGGTGCTGCAGGAGATTAAACGCTCCGGGTATGACGGGCTGCTGCCGGCCGGCATGGTACTCACCGGCGGAACCAGCGCCCTGCCGGGCATCCGCGCGCTGGCCAGCCGCACGCTGGGCCTGCCGGTGCGCATTGCTCAACCGGAAAACCTGATGGGATTGACCGACCAGCTGCATTCGCCGGCCTATTCCACCAGCGTCGGGCTGCTATATTGGGCGCTGCTGATGAGCGAAGCCACGGCCGCGCCGCGAGGGGGACCACACCTGAAAGGAGTGAATATCGATTGGGATGGGATTAAAAACTTTCTCAAGCGTCTTTTACCGTAATATTCCGGCTTATCGGGCCACCTGTGTTTTGTCGATCCGTCGTTTCAGATTTATGGAGGAGTAACCATGGACCAGAGTAACCTCAATTCCAACGCAGAGTCCTTCGCTCGCATCAAGGTCGTCGGTGTGGGCGGCGGGGGCTGCAACGCTGTCAACCGTATGATCGATGAAGGCCTGTCGGGGATCGAGTTCATCACCGTGAACACCGATGCCCAGGCCCTGCTGCTCTCCAAAGCGCCGACCCGCGTGCGCGTTGGTGAGAAAGTCACCCGCGGCCTCGGCGCCGGCGGCGACCCAGAGATGGGCCGCAAGGCTGCCGAAGAATCGGCGGAAGAGCTGTACGAAGTGCTGCGCGGTTCGGATATGGTTTTCGTCACCAGCGGTCTGGGCGGTGGAACCGGCACCGGCGCGGCGCCCATCGTGGCCCAGATTGCCAAGGAAGTTGGCGCGCTGACCATCGGCGTCGTCACCCGTCCCTTCACTTTTGAAGGCTCGCGCCGCCAGAAGTCGGCCGAGGAAGGCATTTCGAAGCTCAAGGAACATGCCGATACGCTGATCGTCATCCCCAACGACCGCCTGCTGCAGATCGTGGACAAGCGCGCCAGCCTGCAGGAAGCTTTCCGCACCGCGGATGATGTGCTGCGCCAGGGTATTCAGGGTATTTCGGAACTGATCACCGTCCCCGGCCTGATCAACCTGGACTTCGCCGACGTGCGCGCGATTATGTCGGAAGGCGGCGCCGCGCTGATGGCAGTTGGCCGCGCTTCGGGTGAAGACCGGGCGCGCATCGCCGCGGAAATGGCGATTTCCTCGCAGCTCCTCGACATCACCATCGACGGCGCGCGCGGTATCCTGTTCAACGTCACCGGCGGCTCGGGCCTGACCCTGTTCGAGGTCAACCAGGCGGCGGCCATCATCAAGGAAACCGCTCACCCGGATGTGAACCTGATCTTCGGCGCCGTGATCGACCCGAACATGGGCGACGACATCCGCATTACCGTCATCGCTACGGGTTTCGATAGGCCGGGGGTGCGTCCGGTTGAACGCCCGATCCGCGTGGACGAGCCCAAGCGCTACCAGCAGCAGCCCGCCGCGGTGCAGCAGCCGGTAG
>DATCUC010000099.1:0-7627 GCA_036567625.1 Anaerolineaceae bacterium
TGGTCGCCGCCGCCCGCCGCCACCGGCGTGCCCGGCTTCAGGCCCGTCAATTCGGCTGCGTGCGCCGAAATCACCCCGGTGAACTCGCAGCCCTCAAACGTGGGCGGCAGCCATTCCGCCGGGATCTGCAGCGCATCCAAAATCTCAGCCGACCAACCGCGCTGACGCAGGTCAAACAGTACCGTGCCCGACCCATCCGCCTTGTCCATTGCGTACTCGCCGGTCAGGCAGCAGCGGATGTAGTCTTTGGGCAGCAGGATATGCCGCGCTTTCCGGTAGATCTCCGGTTCATTCTCCGCCACCCACAGGATCTTTGGCGCGGTGAACCCGGTCAGCGCCACGTTGCCGCTGATGTCGATGAACTTTTCGCGCCCTATGCGCTGGTGGATCGTATCGCACTGCGCCTGGGTGCGCTGGTCGTTCCACAGAATCGCCGGGCGCAGCACTTTGCCGGCTTCGTCCAGCAGCACCAGGCCGTGCATCTGGCCTGTCAGGCCAACGCCGCGGATGTTTTCCGCCGCCACACCCGATTTTGCGATCACCGCGCGGATCGATTTCTGCGCGCCATCCCACCACAGCGCCGGGTCCTGCTCGCTCCACAGCGGGTGCGGCGTCTCAAACGGGTACTCAGTACTGGCAACCGCCACCACCTCGCCGCGCTCATTCACCAGCAGTGCTTTGGTAGCCGTGGTCGATACATCGATTCCCAGGAAGCAGGTTTCCATCGATTACCTCACATCAACCGGGCAGACGAACACCCGGTCTTGGATCTCAGTCTTGCCCGCGCCGGTCACTTCAAACTGCCCGCTAAGCTGGAAATCTGCTGACGAGCCGCCGACCATCACCTGCATTGCTCCCGGCTCTACCACCAGTTTCAGATCATCGTCGTAGAACGCCATCTGGTTTACCGGCAGGTGGAAACAAATTTCTTTGCGTTCGCCGGGCTGCAGCCAAACGCGCGCAAATCCCTTAAGTTCCTTCACCGGCCGGGGCAGGCTGGCGTACAGGTCGCGCAGGTAGAGCTGCACCACTTCTTCGCCCGCGCGCTCGCCGCTGTTTTGCACGCTCACGCAAATATCCACGCTCTCGCCGGCAGCGGCCTGCTGCCGGTCGATCTTCAGGTTGCTGTACGTGAACTGCGTATAGCTTAAGCCAAAGCCAAACGGGAACAGCGGGCTCACCGGCCCGGTGACATAATCGCCGTAGATGTTCGAGCGGTTGCCCGAGGGTTTGTGATTGTAGAACACTGGCACGTGTCCCGCGGAGCGCGGCACCGAAATCGGCAGCCTACCCGCGGGGTTGTTCTTGCCGGTCAGCGTATCCAAAATGGCGCGCGCGCCCTCTTCGCCCGGAACCCAGGCTTCCAAAATCGCATTCACCGATTCAGCCAGCTCGGGCATAGAAACCGGGCGGCCGTCGATCAGCACCAGCACCACCGGTGTTCCCGTGGCCTGCACCGCCCGCACCAGTTTTTCCTGCACGCCGGGCAGCCCCAGGTCGGTCGTATCGCGGAACTCTCCGGTCGAGCAGTAGGGGGCCAGCCCCGAAAGCCCGCCGATCACCAGCACGGCCACATCCGCGCCGCTCGCCGCCTCAACTGCTTCCGCAAAACCGCTCTCATCCGTCGAAAGGATGCCGCAGCCCGGCGCATAGCGCACTTCAGCCGCCGGGTATTGCGCCTTGACCACGTCCAGGAAGGTCGGTACCGGCACGGTGCGCTCGCGCAGGCCCTCGGGGGTCAGGTCATTGAAGGAAGAATTGATTTCGGTAGTCACGCGCAGCAGTTCGCACACCGCGGCGTACGAGTAGTCGCCCATCATGCACCGGCTGGAATTGGCGTTGGGACCGATCACCGCCAGCTTCAACCCGGCGGGTTTCAGCGGCAGCAGACCGTCGTTTTTCAGCAGCACCATGCTCTTGCAGGCAATCTCGTAGGCCAGCTCGCGGTCTTCGGCGGTGTCAAACAGCTCGAGCACGCCCTCTTCCGTCACAAACGGATTGTCGAACAGCCCCAGCTCAATTTTCTTTTGCAGGTGGCGGCGCGCGGAGAGCTCCACCGTTTCCAGCGGCAGTTCGCCGGTCTGCACCGCGTCCAGCAGGTCTTCGCCGTAGCAGGCCACCGTCGGCATTTCCACGTCGATGCCTGCCGTCAGGGCGCGTATGGCCGCCTCTTTTCGCGTCTGCGCCAGGAAATGATAGTTATGCAGCATCATCACTGCTTCGTAATCCGAAACGACCACGCCGTCAAAGCCCAGCGTATCGCGCAGTAAATCGGTGAGGATCTTGCGCGACCCGGCCACTACCTCGCCGTCGATTTCAGGGTACGAATTCATCATCGCCGCGATCCCGGCATCCCGGATGGCGGCCTGGAACGGCCCCATGTACACATCCCACAGGTCGCGCCAGCCCAGGTGCACCGGGCCGCAGTTTAGCCCACCCTGCGAGAACGCGTGGCCGATGAAATGCTTGCCGGTGGCCATCACGCCCTGGCTCAAATCGTCACTCTGCAGTCCGCGGATGTATTCCACGCCAAACTGAGTCACCAGGGTCGGGTCTTCGCCAAAGGTTTCTTCCACGCGGCCCCAGCGCGGGTCGCGCGCCACGTCTAGCACGGGCGCCAGCCCTTCGCGCGAGCCAATCGCCAGCATTTCGCGGCGGATCCGCGTCGTCATTTCGCGCGCCAGGTGCGGCTGAAAGGTGCTGGCCAGCCCGATAATCTGCGGGTAGATCGCCGCGTTCGGGCCCATCAGGCCCACGCAGCATTCTTCATGCACCAGCGCCGGGATGCCCAGGCGCGTGTTTTCCTTCAGGTGTCGCTGCAGGTGATTGTAGATCTTCGCGGCTTCCCGCGGCATGTAGGTGGATGCGCCCGCGATGCGCGCAATTTGTCCGATGCCGTTCTTCAGCCTGGACGAAACTTTGCTCTCATCCAGTACGCCGCGCGTCTGCAGATCGTACATCCACAGGCAGCCCAGTTGAGCGATCTTTTCTTCCAGGGTCATTTGCGCCATCAGCGCATCCACTCTGGTGGTTATCTCGTTGGATAGGTTTTTGTTCAGCATGCAAACTCCTGTGCCAGGGTGGGCGAATGGTTAGCGATTGCCCAGCAGCAGGTCAATGGTGAGCTGATCGAGGCGTTCGTATTTCAGCCCGCGCGTAGAAATATCTTCGCGGTTGAAGGTGAAGTCCTTAAGCGCCTGGGCTTTTTCAGCAGAATACTTGCCAAAGAACGCCGCCATGCTGCCGTCATCCGCGTTGATCTCGGCCAGCAGCGCCTGGATTTCCGCATCCTGGTTGAACCGCGCCGCTTTATCCTTCAGCATCAGGTAGGTGCGCATGCAGCCGCGCGCAAAGTCCTTCACGCCTTCATAATCTTCGGTGCGGTAGGCGTGGGCGTCAAAGTGCCGCGAGCCGTCATAGCCCACATCTTCCAGGAACTTCACCAGGTAGAAAGCGGCCTTGATATCGCGCGAGCCAAAGCGCAAATCCTGATCGTACCGGCCAGGGTACTGGTCATTCAGGTCGATGTGGAACAGCTTGCCGGCTTCCCAGGCCTGCGCCACGCCGTGCATAAAGTTGATCCCGGCCATGTGCTCGTGCGCCACTTCCGGGTTCACGCCAACCATCTCCGGGTGATCGAGGGTGCTGATGAAGGCCAGCATATGCCCGGTGGTCGGATTGTAGATGTCGCCGCGCGGTTCGTTGGGCTTGGCTTCCAGAGCAAACTTGAGCCCCAGGTTATTCGCCAGCGAATACTCGCAGAAGAAGTTCATCGCCTCGCGGTTGCGCTTGATCGCGTCCACCGCGCTCTTGCTCGAGTCGGTTTCGGTGCCTTCGCGGCCGCCCCAAAACACGTATACCTTCGCGCCAAATTCCACGCCCAAATCGATCGCGCGCAGCGTCTTCTGAATGGCATACGCGCGCACCTTCGGGTCGTTGCTGGTAAACGCGCCGTCCTTGAACACTGGGTCGCCAAACAGGTTGGTCGTGGCCATCGGCACCACCAGCCCGGTGTCCGCCAGCGCCTTACGAAATTCCTTTTTGATCGCTTCGGCTTCGCCCGGGGTAGCGTCAATTGGGATCAGGTCGTTGTCGTGGAAGTTGACGCCGTACGCGCCAACCTCTCCCAACAGGTACACCAGCTCAGCCGGCGTTTTCGGCGCGCGCACCGGCCCACCAAATGGGTCGCGGCCAATGGAGCCAACGGTCCACAGGCCAAAGGTAAATTTATGTTCCGGTTTCGGGGAAAAGTCAGTCATTTTTCATCTCCTTCAAGAAATAGCACTTCCAGCAAAAGATCAGGCAGCAAAAAACGAACAGGCAGGGATTACAGAAAAGCCGACTCGTTACATGGGTGCATGGGTGAATCGGCTTTTCTTTACCGCGAGCCGCGGCAGGGCTGCCGGGTGCGGCGGTTCATTGTAAGCGGGCCGGGTGAAGGTTACTCTTTCACCGCGCCCATCGAAATACCATTCACGATGTACCGGGAGAACAGGAAGTAAATCACGATAATCGGAACCAGCGAGGCGGCCAGACCCAGGTAGATCGCGCCGTACTCGTGCCGGTACACATCACCGCGCAGCGTCTGCACCAGCATTGGCAGGGTGTACTTGTCGCGCGAGGTGATCAGGATGAAGGCGTTGAAGAAGTTGTTCCACGCGCCGACGAACGCGAAGATGCCCAGCGTGAATGCGCCCGGCGCTGCGATCGGCAGCATAATGCGGTGGAAGATGCCAATCTCGCTCGCCCCGTCAATGCGCCCCGCATCGATCAGGTCGTGGATCATGATCGACTCGAGATACTGCTTGCAGAAGAACACCGAGCCGGCCGACGCCAGGCTGGGCAAAATCAGCGACAGGTAATTATCGTCCAGGCCCAGCGTCGACATCCACTGGTAAAAGCCGATGATCGAAAGCTGCATCGGGATCATCACCAGCAGAATGATCGAGTTATACAAAACCTTTTTGCCCTTGAAGTCGTACACGACCAGCCCGTAAGCGGTCAGCATCGAAAAGTAAACCGTGACCAGCGTGGTGGCTCCGGCAATGATCAGGCTGTTGATAAACCCGCGTGGCAGGTCCAGACCCTTGCTCAGCAAAATCCCGTAGTTGGTGAACAAGTACCGGCTGGGTAAGAGGCTGATGCCCTGCTGAATTTCCACCGTCGAACGCGTGGCATTGACCAGCAGCAGCCACACCGGGATGATCGTGATGATCAGCAGCAGGGTGAGGAAGACGTAAATCAGCGCCCGCGTAACCTTTAGCTGCACGGTGTAATTCTTCTTCAGGGGCACACTCAGGGTAAGTGCTTGGTTTCCTTTCATGTTGGCCTCCTCTTATGCCTTCTCGGTGACGGAATCGTGCTTTTCCCGCAGAACGTAGAAGATCAGCAGGGCTACAAAGGTGGTCATAATGAATACCATCACGCCTACCGAAGCCGCCGCGCCAATATGACCCTGGCTGCTGCGGAAGCGCATGTACATCATGATATTGTTGGTCAAAATCGAGTTTGCCGGGCTGCCTCTCCCATCCGTTAGCAGGAATGGAATGTCAAACAACTGCATGCCGCCAACCAGAGAAGTGACCAGCACGTAGATCATCACCGGCTTGATCAGCGGCAGGGTGATGAAGCGGAACATCTGCCAGGAGTTCGCACCGTCCACCGTTGCGGCTTCATAGATCGAAACCGAGATCGATGTCATCGCTGCCATGATCAGGATTGTCGTCTGTCCAAACCATAACCACCATTGGATAAACACCACCAGGCCGCGCATGACCGCCGGGTTACGGATATAGTCGATCGCTTCAGGGATAAAACCGGCCCGTACCATGAACTGGTTGACCGGGCCGTAGAACGAGAACAGGCTAAAGAATAGGGCAGCAACAGCGGACTGCATCATCAAGTTCGGCATATAGAACATCATCCGCCACAGGCCGCCACCCTTAATTTTCAATTGAGTATTGGTGAACCATACCGATAACAGCAGGGCGATTCCTAACTGCGGAATAAAGTTCATCAACCACAGTGACCAGGTGTTCTTGATTGCTGTCAGGAAAGTGGTATCTGCAAACAGGCGTTTGAAATTTTGAAGCCCGATAAAGTCCCCATCCCCCCGCATCAGCGTAAAATTGGTAAAGCTCAATCCCAGCGTGTTGACTACTGGGTATAGGCCAAATACCAGGAAGCCGATGATAAAGGGAGTGATGAAGAGATAGCCGTATGAGTTCTTTCTGACTTTAGAGAACATAGGTGATCTCCTGGGGGGAATGGGTCAGTGTATTTGCATACACTGACCCATTCATTATACAACGGCTAGCGGTGAGTTAGTTGATCACCAGATCGGGGAACTCGTTGCGGACAGCGTCCTTCCACAGAGCCCACATTTCATCCAGGGTAACCGTGCCTTCCAGGTAGGAATTCAACGGATCGTTCAGCGCGCGCTGGATCGCATCGTCAGAGCCCTGCATCAGGCGGGCGGTGACGGTGGGGGCCGCGGTAGCGAAACCACCGTAGGAGTTCTGGCCGCCCAGGAACTTGCTCATTTCCGAGTCATCGAAGGAAGCGGTGATCTTGTCAACCACGACCTTGCTGGAAACGAAGTCGCCAGCAGCCTGGTACTGATCGTCCGGAACCTGGGGATCGATGGCCTTGAGGTATTCGTTGGTGTACACGCCCGTGGCCCAGTTGGTCAGGTTTTCCTGATCCAGGGTGCAGAAGCGCACGAATTCTTTCGCCAGATCCATGTTCTTGGTTTCCTTCATCACACCCAGCCAGGTGCCGCCCCACTGGTAGGGGAGCGGGCCGGTGATGACTGCCCAGTCGCCCACGGTGGTGGTGGAACCATCAGACGAGGTGGCGTTGGGGGCCAGAACGTAGGGCAGACCCCAGGTCGGCAGGAAGTAGGAGAAGACTTTCTTGGGATTGCCTTCGGCATCCTTCAGCGAGTCATTCATGCCAGCGAACCAACCTTCTTGCCACTGGGTCGCCTTGGCTTCGTAACCATTGTCGCGGAAGATCTTCACGGTTTCGACCATCTTGTCGACCATCGGGTCAACCGTCAGGACGCCGTCAACCACCCACGGCTGCTCGCGGTTCGCGTAGAACAGGTTCATGAAATCGCCATTGGAGGCCACCATGTAGGTGTTGCCGCCGGACTTTTCCTTCACCACTGCGGCAGCGGCGGTGTACTTGTCCATGTCGCCGAGGATTTCCTGCATCTGCGCGGGATCATCGGTGCCAAAGTATTCTTTGGCCAGGCTGCGGCGGTAGAACAGGGCGCCGGGGGTCGCCTGGTAGGCATACGCCTTGGTAACGCCGTCGCTGGTGCCAACGTCGGTGACGAACTTGTAGGTCTGGTTCTCTTCGGCGTACTTCATCAGGTCGCCGAGGTCAGCCAGGAAATCGCTTTCCACGTAGCTCTTGACGAACGCGGCTTCGAGGGCAACCACATCCGGAACCTGGTCGGTGCCAAGAGTGGCCATCAGTTTGGTCTGATATTCACCGTTGGTCATGGGGATCATGGTGTAAACCACATCCACATCCGGGTGGGTCTTTTCGAAGGCAACGGCCATGGTCATGATTTCATTGGTGAATGACCAGACGTTCAGAACGGTCTTGCCGGCGGCAG
>DATCUC010000100.1:0-3155 GCA_036567625.1 Anaerolineaceae bacterium
AGCGCGGACTGCAAGGCCCGCCCGTGTACCGCCCGCGCCACCCCCACCCGGATGATGCCTTCCTCGCCCGCCTTGACGCGCTGCGCGAGTGGCGCAAGAAGACCGCCCGCGGCATGCAGCTTGAATCCGATGTGATCTTGCCGCGTGATATGCTGGAAGAACTGGCCCAGGCCAACCCGCGCACCGCCGCGCAGCTCGGCGAAGTGATGCGCGATCTGCCCTGGCGCCTCGAACATTTTGGAGAGCAAATCTTACACGTCCTGCAAGCAAGGTAGCGTGCAGCCGTACCGTGCCGCGGGCGTACCAGACTCAACCAGGAGGGAACATGAAAATCTACTTCAACGGCGCCGCGCACGATGTTACCGGTTCGCAGTACGTGCTGTATGTCGACGGCCGTTCGCTGATGATCGACTGCGGCCTCTACCAGGGCCCGGATGCCTATGAGCGCAACGTCGAATTTCACTTCGACCCGCACCGGCTGGACGCGCTGATCCTTACCCACGCGCATATTGACCACTCCGGCAACCTGCCCAACCTGGTGAAGAGCGGTTTTGACGGCCCAATTTATACCACCCCAGCCACCGCCGACCTGGCCGACATTATGCTGCGCGATTCGGGCAACATCCAGGAAGACGACGCCAGTTTCCTCTCCAAAAAATTCAGCCAGCCCTACGAGCCGCTCTACACCGCCGCCGACGCGGCGCGCGTCAAGCGCCAGTTCCGCCCGCAAGAATACAAGCAAACCTTTCAGCCTATCCCCGGCGTCACTGCCCGGCTGTATGATGCCGGTCACATCCTCGGCTCAGCTTCAGTTTGCCTCGACGTGCAAGAGGACGGCCGCGAGCCGTACCGCATCTGGTTCTCCGGCGATATTGGCCGCCTGAACCTGCCCCTGCTCAAAGACCCGGTGCTTCCCCAAAACGCCAATTACCTGGTGATGGAATGCACATACGGCGACCAGGCGCACCCCGAACCGGATGAAGCCTATACCCTGCTGCGCGACCTGATCCGCCGCACCATCGAGCGCGGCGGCAAGGTGATCATCCCCGCCTTTGCCGTGGGCCGCACCCAGGAGTTGATCTACAACCTCAACCGCATGATCTCCGCCAATGAAATCCCCGCCGTGCCGGTGTACGTCGACAGCCCGCTGGCGGTCAACGCTACCCAGGTGTTCCAGGAACACCCCGAGTTGTTTGATAAAGAAACCCAGGACTTTATCCGCGAAGGCCGCCACCCGGCGCTCAACTTCAAGGGGCTGACCTACGTGGAAAGCGTGGCCGAATCCAAATCCATCAATTACATCGACCGCCCGGCGATCATTATTTCCGCCTCCGGCATGTTGCAAAGCGGGCGCATCCTGCACCACCTGCGGCACAATATCGGCGACCCGCGCAATACCATCCTCATTGTTGGCTGGCAGGCCCCCGATACCCTGGGCCGCGACCTGGTGAACGGCGTCAAAGAGGTCACCATCTACGGCGACCGCTACGACGTGCAGGCCGAGGTGATCCAGATCAACGGCTTTTCGGCCCACGCCGGGCAAGATATGCTGCTGCAGTATGCCCTGGCCAGCAAAAAGGATCTGCGCAAGGTGATGCTGGTGCACGGCGAGCCGGATGTAGCCGAAAAGTTCGCCAAACTGCTCAAAGATGCCGGTATTCCCGAAGTGATCTACCCGGCCCTGCGCGAAGCCGTCGAGATTCCATAGCTCTGCGTTCGCGGCCAATCATTCCAGGGCATCATTCCTTGAATTCGCCTGAGCGGTTTGTTCCGGTTCGGGCGTAACCGGCGTGTAGATCGCCAGGTTTTCATCCAGCCCAGCGCGGCCGTGCTGCCAGCGCACCCACGCCACCGTCAACACGCTGCCAATCAGGATCGCGATCAGCCCGATCAGTCCGGCCTCCGGGCCAAACGCCCCGCCGGTCCACAGGTCTGGCCCGCCCTGCTGAGTTTGAAACAGAGAAGCCCCGGTGACGCCGCCGCTGACCGGGAAGCCGAACACATAGCCCTGGAAGTAATTCCAGGTGATATGCAAGCCGATGGGAATGGCCAGTTCGCCGGTGAGCACAAACCCCAGGCCGAGGAACAGCCCGGCAATGATCAGGTTGATCGTGCTGATCCACGACGAATTGGGATTGCCCAGGTGCAGCAGGCCAAACACTGCCGATGAGCCCAGGTAGGCGATCAAAAGCGCCTTGCGCGCGCTGATGCGCCCAAAGTGGAAGCCCTCCGCCAGGTTGCGCAGCAAGAAACCGCGCGTGATCACTTCTTCATAGACGCCCACGCCGATAAACGTAAACATTCCCACCACCATTGGCGCCCAAAATACCGCGGAATAATAGCGGTACAGCCCGCTGACGGTTACCCACCCGGCAGCCAATTCGGCCGCAAAAATAAACGCCATCAGAACCGCGCCGAGCGCCAGGCCAAAGCCAAAATCAGCCCACCAGCGGCGGTTGACGTGAAATCCAAAGTCGGCGAAACGCCGCCGGTCGAACAGCCGCCCGGCCAGGGCAATTGCCAGCACCAGCGCCGCCGCGCTGAGCACGCCCTGCAAGATGATCAGCGGAATGCTGCTGAACAACACCTGGTTGACGCCGTCGGTCAGCACTTCAATGCTCGGCTCCGGCGGCAACTTGCCGCTGACCCACAGGCCCAGGGCAATCAAAGCCGGCAACAGCGCGCTGCCGGCCTGCATCAACACGAAGAGAGCGACAAAGCCCAACAAAATTCGCCACCCGGTCCGCAGCCGGTGCTCGCGTTTATTCCAGAATGGATTTTTCATGAATGGTTCTCCAGTGAAGGTTTCAGCGAGAGTATACCATCCCGGGCCCGGCGCGCCTGTCCTGAACCGCGCATCAAAAAGTCATGATTGCGTCCTGTAGAATCTCATCCGTTCTTTCGCGCAGAACGAAAATACAGCCTGAAAGATTCGTGAAATTCGAGTATAATATCTCGCATTCGGAGAGGTGCCTGAGCGGTTGAAAGGGGCGGTCTCGAAAACCGTTGTGGGGCTTGTCCCCACCGTGGGTTCGAATCCCACCCTCTCCGCAGCTACAACTTTTTTGTTCGACAAGAGGTGAAAACGCTTCCGTTGGTTGAAGAGCCACAAACGCGTCGCCTCGGATGAAAGCTGCACGGATGGCCGTCCGGAG
>DATCUC010000101.1:0-39465 GCA_036567625.1 Anaerolineaceae bacterium
GGAGTATGGCTGCATTCCAACTGCAAACGCATTCTATCACGAACAGTTCCATCCAGGCTCAGGTGAACAGCGTGCTGCAAGCCGCACTGGATGCGGCGGATCCGCGCGCGGCAGTGCGCGCGGCCTTGCGCCGAGAAGGCAGCCGGGTGATCACTGGCGGCCAGACCCTGGACCTGGATGATTACCAGCACGTATTTGTCACCGGGGCGGGCAAGGCGGTTACCAGCATGGCAGCCGGCGCGCAGGATGTGCTGGATGACCGCATCAACGGTGGCGTGCTGATTGCCAAGCACCGCATCGCGGGGGATAGCGAACCGCTGCAGTCCGCGCTGGCGATACGTACCGGGGAGCATCCTGTGCCCGGCGAGGGCAGCCTGAGCGCGACGCGCGAGCTGGTCAACCTGCTGAGCGCGTGCCGCAGCGGCGACCTGGTTGTGTGCCTGATCTCCGGCGGTGGTTCGGCCTTATTGACCCTGCCTCAACCGGATATCAGCCTGGATGATATTCAGGAACTGACTCGCCTGCTGCTCGCCAGCGGAGCCACGATCGCGGAAATCAACAGCCTGCGCAAGCATCTGGATCAGGTGAAGGGCGGCGGGCTGGCGCGGTTTGCGCATCCCGCGCGGCTGGTCACGCTGGTCCTATCTGACGTGGTCGGTAGCCCGCTCAGCGCGATCGCTTCTGGCCCGACCGTGGCCGACCCAACCACATATGCCGACGCGCTGGCTGTGCTCGACCGCTACAGCATCGCTGAGCGCGTTCCGGGCGCGGTTCGCTGGGCGCTGGAGGAAGGTCATCTCGGTTTTCGTCCGGAAACCATGAAACCCGGCGACCCGCTGCTGGATTCGGCGCTGACCGTACTGGCGGGCAGCAACCAGCAGTCAGCCCAGGCCGCGGTGGAGGCGGCACGCCGCGCCGGTTTCCAGGCTCAGGTATTGACGACGTATTTGCAAGGAGAGGCGCGCCAGGTGGGCGAAGTGCTGGGCGGTATTTTGCGCCAGTGTGCCGAAAGCGGCGATCCGCTACCGCGGCCGGCCTGCCTGGTAGCAGGCGGGGAAACAACGGTCACCCTGCGGGGTGATGGGTTAGGCGGGCGCAATCAGGAACTGGCGCTTGGCGCGGTGGAAATGCTGGCAGGCGTGGAGCGCGCCATGCTCATCACCCTGGCTACGGATGGGGAAGACGGCCCAACCGACGCCGCCGGAGCGGTGGTCACCGGAGAAACAGCCGCGCGCGCCGCTGCGCAAAACCTGAACCCGCGGCAGTTTCTGACCGAAAACAACGCCTACGCGTTATTCCACGTGCTGGATGACCTGGTTCGCCCTGGCCCAACTGGCACGAACGTGAACGATCTGGCGTTTTTATTCACCTGGTGAGCAGAAGATTTGACCTGGTCGAGAACTCTCAGGTGATGCTGAATCGACCTTGCTGGCGCGAAATGTGAACTGTCGGGCTTTGTTGGCTAAAGTAGTATCAATTTGTCGTTCAAACGGACAAAGCCGCTTTGCACAACTTCGGCATAAACGCCCATAAAGACGTGCGAGAAGTGTTTTTTCAGAAGCTGAGGCACGGCGAGGTCGCGTTCAGCGGTAACAGGGTTCACTTCGGTGGCAGGGCAGCGCACAATGGGACGGATGACTTTTAGCCTGGCATCCCCTATTTCCAGCTCGGAATCAATCCAATGGAACTCATCCCAGGCGGCTGCTCCCTCAAAATAGATATTTCCTCGAAAACGGATGGGATCAACCGGAGCCCGGATGGCGCGTTCGAAATCTCGAAGGCTTTCAATGTTGATCAGCGAGATATATTTGTACTTCCTGGTAACCGGGTCTGGACTGGAATCGGTAAAGATATGCCCGGGTACCTCGACAATGTGGGGCGGGCCGCCAGCCTGATCCGATAAAAACGCAGCAAAAAATGTTTCGATGGAAGCACGCCCTCGGGGCTCCGTGATGCAAGCACTCAACAAGTATTCACCCCCGCATTCGATGGTAAACATGCCGCTGTTTTCATCAAATCGTGTGTGGAGTTGAGCGAGTTTTTCTTCCTTCCTCAGCATAAAGAAATTTGTTTTTGGCTGCCATTCGGGTTTCTCGGGATCAACCACCGTCGTCGCTCGCGCAAGAGCAAAGCGGCGATCATTCGGCAAGCCCTCACCGGCAGTCAACTGGACAGAATCGAGGGCCTCGGGGCTGAAACCCTTCACCGGATAACGGTAGATCGAACTAATAGATTGTGGCATTTGGTTAAGACCTTTTTTATTCCGTGTTGTTTGCTGATCGGTCGAGGGCGACTGCCATGAGCTTCTGGATGCGCTCTACCATCCCGGCAGGATCAGGGTGCAGCCCTTCAATCAGCAGGGCGTCTTCGTAAATCTGCTCAATAATCAGCGCAATCACCGGCGAATCTTGCGCCTGCGCGCTCAGCGAGCGCAGCAACGGGTGGCGCGGATTGATCTCCAAGGTTTGTGCCGGGGCTTCAAATTCGCGGTTGAGCAGGCGGTAGACGCGCTGCATTTCCTGGCCCAACGCGCCTTCGGCTTCCACAAGCCGAGCCGGGGATTCTACGAGCGTGCTGGAAATGCGCACCCCCGATACGCGCTCACCAAGTTGGGATTGAAAACGCTCGATCATGCGAGTATTTTCCTCGTCAGAGGCTGGCGTTTGTTCGGCCTTCGCATCATCTCCAGCTTCGGCGGGTGCTTCCAGCGTTTCGGAAACGGCGTTCACCAGATCAAAATCCTGATAGCGGTTGGCGCTCAACACCACGAACGAGTCGATTGGGTCGGTGAGCAGGATGACTTCTATTCCGCCGCGGCGGAACTGGTCGAGGTGCGGGCTGCGCGCCGCAGAGCGCTCATCATCACCCAGCAAGTAATAGATCTTCTTCTGGCCTTCCTTCATCCGCGCCGTATACTCATCCAGCGATACCCAGGCAGTGGTTTGGGTGTTGGTGTGGAAACGCAGCAGCGGCAGCAGGGCGGCGCTGTTTTCGGGGTCGGTGGCAACGCCCTGCTTGATCGCGCGCTGGTAGTTTTGCCAGAACGCTGCATAGGTTTCTGGCTTGTCTTTACTCAAATTTTTGAGTGTTTCCAGCACTTTGGCGGTGACCAGTTTGCGCAGTTGGCCCATCACCGGGTTGGCCTGCATTGTTTCGCGGCTGACGTTGAGCGGAAGATCTTCGGAATCAACCACGCCGTCTACAAACTGCAGGTACTCCGGAAGCAAGTCGGTGCAGTATTCCTGGATCAATACCTTGCGAACATACAGCTTGAGGCCCGGCTGCCGGCGCAGGTTCAGGAATCCACGCTCGGGGTCGGCGGGGACATACAGCAGAGCATACAACTGTACTGGCGCGTCCACATTCATGTGCGCATAGGCAATAGGTTCAGTGGGGTCCAGCGTGAGTTGTTTGAAAAACTCATTGTATTTCTCGGCCTCGACTTTACGCGGCTGTTCGCGCCACAGCGCGGTTTGCTGGTTGGCTGGTTCTTTTTGTTCGCCGAGCAGGATGGGGAAGGGCACGTAATCGGAGTGTTTCTTGATAATGCGGCGCAGGCGTTCGATCTGAGCGAACTCTTTGGCGTCTTCCTTCAGTTTGATCACCACCACGGTTCCGCGGTCAGTTTTCTCCGCGTGGTCGATCTGAAACGTGTCGGCCCCAGTCGAATACCAGGTGGCTGCGGCCGCATCGGGCCGGTAAGAGCGCGATGTGACACGAATCCATTCCGCGACCATGAAGGCCGAATAAAAGCCGACGCCAAACTGGCCGATTATGTTGGACACGTTACCCTGATTTTCCTGGGCTGCCTGGAGGAACGCGCGCGCGCCTGAATGAGCAATCGTGCCCAGGTTCTCCACCATTTCTTCGGCAGTCATGCCAATGCCGTTGTCACGAATGGTGATCGTGTACTGCTCCGGGTCGCTTTCGATCCAGATGGAAAGCGGGTCTTCATCTGCGAGCACGTCGCGATTGGTCAGCAGCGTGAAGTCCATGCGTGTCAGCGCATCGGAAGCGTTGGAGATCAGTTCGCGTAAAAAGACATCGCGTTCGCTGTAGAGCGAATGGATGAGGATATTTAACAACTGGTTGGTTTCAGCGCGGAAGGCGATGGTTTGTACCTGGTCTGGTTGCTGCTGGCTGGTCATATATACACTCCATAGTAATGATTTCAACGCTTATCTTAGTCGAGAATTGTAAAAAATGCGTAAACAAAACCGCCCACAAGCGTAGTTGTGAGCGGTTGATCAGGTATTTTGCGATCTGTTTACGCTGACCGGGTGGCAAACAAGGTGGTGGCCTGGCGGACCATCACATACGGCACTTTCATCGGGGCCAGCGCGGGCTGCACCATATTGCTGATTTCGGCTTCGTAAAGCGGGGTGAACGTTTCGCGGGTGAATTCCAGATAGCGGCGCAAGTCGGCGCTGGTGGCCATGCGCATTTTAGCGTCCATGCGAAAGGAGCCCACAACAGCCGTCATCGGTTCCAGTTTGCGGTTTGGCTCTGAGACGTCATAATCCAACGGCTCCACCGCAGGCGGCAGGATGTGATAGGCGAGTATGTTGGGGACTAACACATGGATTTCCGAGTAACTGACAGCTTTCGGCGCTCCCGCGCTGACCACCATCACTTTGCCGTTAAAAATGCACAGATCATCCGGCGCGGTGTTGGTGCGCAGCCAGGTGCCGACGCGCACGATCTCTTTGACCACCATTTCGCCCCAAACTACGGACGTGCTGGTGTAGATCATCACCGGCACAACTTTCTCATCCTTGTTGACCTTCAAATTCGTGTTGGCCGCAAGATCGCTCATGTGTTCACCCCCTGAAAAAGCCTAACGAACCGTAGCCCCGGCATAGCGTTTTTGGATGGCGGGAAGCAGGTACTCGTCAAATGACCGGGTGATATCATAGTCCGGCTGCCAGCCCCAATCATGACGGGCGGCGCTGTCGTCAATATCCGCCGGCCAGGTATCTACAATGCTCTGGCGCGCCTGGTGCGGTTGGAAGGTGATGTCGCAACCGGGGAAGGCGCGTTTTGCAATATCGTAGATCTGCTGCGCGGAAACGGAAAAACTGGTGACGTTATACACCAGCCGGCTGAGGGCTTCGCGCGGAGCGGCTTCCAATTGCAGCAGAGATTTGATCGCATCCGGCATGACCATGAAGGGCAGGGTAGCATCCGCGCGTACAAAGCAGGCGTAGGGTTTGTATTGTGCGGCATGGTGCAGCATTTCCGGCCCGTAATCGCTTGTGCCGCCGGTGGGCAGCGTCACCGCGGATATCAAGCCGGGGAAGCGCAGGCCGCGGAAATCGACACTGTTCTTGAGCCGGTCGGCGGCAAGCTGGCGGTGGTAGAAGGCATAATAGCGCCCCAGGTGCTCGCAGTACAGTTTATTGCAGCCGTACATGGTGGTCGGCTGCAAATATTCATCTTCCTTGACCTTGCCGGCCTGGTTTTTCGCTTCCAGAGATGGCAAGCCGTAGGCCGCGATCGAGCTGGGGTAGATAAACTTGACCGGCCGGCCTTGCCAGGAAGTCTGCTCGACGGCCAGCCGCAGCAGGTTGAGCGTGCCTTCAACGTTGACCTTGTGGGCCGTCTCAGGGTTATATTCCGCCTTGGTAGAAAGAATCGACGCAAGGTGGTAGATCGTGCGGATTTCAAATTCCGCCACCAGCCGCCCCAGCAGCATCGGGTCAAGAATATCGCCCTGGATAAAGCGCGTGCAGTAAGGGGTCAGGCTCTCGTCCAAGGGTTGCACATCAAGCGCAACGATTTCAACATCGCCACGTTCACCCAGGTGGGTAATCAGTCCGTGTCCGATCTCGCCATTCGCCCCGGTGATGAGGACAACTTCTTTGCGCATACGCAATCTCTCTTTCTACATTGGTTTGGATGATCCGGCCGAAACGTTGGGAAAAGTATCCATATTGTACCAATCCTATTCCCGGCCTGTAGCTGATAAATCACCTGAATTTGAAGGAAATAAATAAGGGGATTTTGCTTCCGTTTCGCAAAATCCCCTTTTTCATGGCGTTAGCTCAAAGGCGTTTACGCAGCCGCGCCGCGCTTAAACCAGGTCTTCCATTCCCGATTTTCCCACAGCACCAGGGCCGGAGCGGCGATGAAGATGGAAGAATAGGTACCGCTCAGCAGGCCGACCAGCAGGATCACCGCGAATTCGCGCAGGGTGACGCCGCCAAACAGTGCCAGCGCAAGCAGCATGAATTCCACAGTCATCAACTGGGTGTTGATTGAGCGCTGCAGGGTCTGAACGATGGAGTGGTTGGCCAGTTTCTCAAACGGCAAGCGGCGGTAGATGTTGGAGTTCTCGCGGATGCGGTCAAACACCACGATCTTGTCCTGGGTGGAGAAGCCGATGACCGTCAACAGCGCGGTGAGGAACAGCGAGTCGACCTGCCAGCCAAAGAACTTGCCACCAATGGCCGCCAGACTGATGACCACCAGCACATCGTGGAGCATGGCGAGGATGGCGCAGATACCATAGCGAAGGGCATGCGGGATACCACGGAAGGCATAGGTGATGTACAGGATCACCGCCAGGGCAGCCACGCCCACGGCCATCGCCGCGCGCGAAGTAACCTCACGTCCGATGGTTGGGCCGACGCTGTCGTAGCGTACCAGTTCCACGCTGTCATTGAATTTGGTGCTCATCGCATTAAGCAGGGTCGAGCGCATGGCATCGTCTAAGAAGGAAGACCGAACCTGCAGCGTATTCTGGCTGGTGGTTTGCACCTGCGGATCGTTAATGCCCGCCTCGGTGTAAATCTGCACCACGTCGGCAGTGGTAGGAATATTGCCGGAAGCAAAGCTCACTTCCATGAGCGTGCCGCCCTGAAAGTCAATCGCCAGCGGCAGTCCCCAAATCGCCATGACAATCAGGCCGGGAACAATAATCAGCAGAGAAAGGGCGAAGAAGTAATACCGTTTGCCAAGGATGTTTAACATAGTGCTTCCTTCTAGGCTCCAAACCACTTGGAGTGCTTGCTAGGATCGATCCAATCAGTAACCAGGTTCAGAAGCGAGCGCGTGACGACGATGGCAGTGAAGAGCGAGATGATCACGCCCAGGAAAAGCGTGAGCGCAAAGCCCTTGACGATCGTCGCACCAAACGAGGAACCAAACCAGAACAGGATGGCGCAGGTAATGATGGCCGCGATGTTCGAGTCGCGGATGGACGGCCACGCGCGCTGCCAGCCCATCTGGATGGCGGTGCGCAGGTTACGCCCGGCGCGCAGCTCTTCTTTGAGGCGCTCAAAGATGAGAATGTTCGCGTCGAGCGCCGAACCGGTGCTAAGCAAGAACCCAGCGATGCCCGGCAGGGTCAGGGTGACCGGGATGAGTTTGTAAACGGTCAGGGTGATCAGGGCGAAGATGATGATCGCAACATCTGCCACAACGCCCGGCAGGCGGTAGTAGATGGCCATGAAGCTGATCACAATCAGGAAACCGATGATACCTGCGATAAGGCTTTTGTTGAGCGAGTCCTGGCCGAGCGTGGGGCCAATCACTTTCGTTTCTACAACCTTCAGCGGAATGGGGAGCGAGCCGTAGCGTAACTGCACCGCCAGCGCGTTGGCCGATTCGTAGGTGAACTGGCCTTCGATATAGCCGGAGCCTTCGGTGATGGCGCTGCTGATGGTGGGGGTAGAAATGACACTCTTATCCAGCACGATGGCCAGATATTTGCCGATATTGGCGCTGGTATATTCCGCGAAGGTCTGCGCGCCATCCGCTTTAAGTTGGAATTCCACCACGTACGCGCCAGTCTGCAAGCGGGTAACATTCACCGAAGAAAGCTCAGTGCCGGTCATCACAGTGTGGTAGACCTTGTCTTCGGGAACAGCGGTTGCTTCCGTGCCGGCTGCGGCAGTCGGTTCGGTCGCTGGGGCGGTATCGGTGGTAGATTGCAGGTAGTCGGTCTTGATGATCGTACCGGGTTCCACCGGGTTGTCGCCCATATCCACAAATTCGAGCTGGCCGACTTCCTGGATGGTGGCAATGACTTCATCTGGATTGGTCAGGCCAGGGAATTCACCCACGATGCGGCGCGTACCGGCCGCCTGAAAGACAACTTCACTCACGCCCAGGGCGTTCGAGCGGTTTTCCAGAATGGAAACCGCGTCGTTCAAGGCTTGCGCATCCACTTCGGTTTCTGCCGGCAGATCGGCCTCAAGCAATACCTGCACGCCGCCGCGCAGGTCAAGGCCGAGCTGAACATCCCGGCTGCGTTCGAAGTCGCCCAGCTTGATCGGATTGCCGTTTGGAATGTTCATCCAAACGCCGAAAACGACGACCGCGAGGATCACAAGTAAGAAGATGTAACGTCGATTCATGCGAAAAACGCCTCCGATTCACACAAATGCCAGCCCTGGGCTGGCGGGGAATGGACGAATTATACTCTTATTGGCGGTTTATGACGAGGGAGTGAAAATGTTGTTTTCAGCCAGGGTTTTCGGGAAGTTGCACGCCGCTGGCGCGCAAGAACTCAACTACGCGCTCCACTACTTCTTCGGGCGTGAGCGGATCGGTATCAAGGTAGAAATTGGCGTGCTCTCGGGCGTGCAGCAAGCGGTGCTGCTGCTCCTGGTATTCTTCCGGCAGCCAGTTCAGCCGGCGGCGGCGCATCGTTACCGGGTACGAGGCATCCAAAAAAATGAGCAGGTCCGGGTTGGTGATGCGCTGCCACATATACGGCACGTAAGAATGTTCCTGGGCGATATGGCGAATGGCAATTCCGCGGCGGCGCAAACCAGCGGCCAGCGTGCTCTTTCCCGAGCCGCAGACCCCCACCACGCCGATTAGTATCTGTCTACCATCTTCGTCCATACATCCCTGTATCTATTGAAAGCAAACATAACCCCGGGCCGGGGGCGTTGGCGTTCGCCGCGGGTTTAATCGAACCGCACGGTCGGCGGGACGGGCAGCCGCACGATCATGCGGCGGATCTGGTCGCTTTCACGCGCCAGCACCTGCAACACCACAATGCTCATATCATCATTGGCGCGGCCCTGGTCCAGCGACAGGGCCTGGTTGAGCAGAGCATCGGCGATTTCTTGCGCCAGCGGCTCTTGCTCGTCGAGCATCGATTCGAGCGTAGTGCAGATATCCAGGCTCTGGCCGTAGCGGTCACCGGCATGGACGATGCCATCGGTGTACATCACCACCGTAATTTCGCCATCCAGCGGGATTTCCGAAATTGCGGGCCGGATATTGCGCATCGTGCCAATCGCGTCGCTTTCCCCCAGCAGGCATTCCACCCGGTCGCCGCGGATGACGAAAACGGGGGTGGGGCTATTGCGCGTGATGACCAGCGTGCCGGTCTGCAAATCTGCTGAAAGAATGTTGAGCGTGGCCGACACTTTGCCGTTGCGTTCCGCATACAGGTAATCTGACGCGGCGCGGGCGGCGGCCCCGTCGCGCACGCCTTCCGCCAGCAGGCTTATCACGCGCCGGACCACCAACATGGAAATGTCTTTTGCGCCCTTGCCTGAGGTCTGCCCATCTGAAAGCACGATTGACATACCCCCGTTCGGTCGTTCGACGACTTCGAGCGTATCACCGCTCTCAGATGATGCGTATTTATTGGTTTTGGCTACCGCAATTTGAATCTCCATAGATCAATTTTACAACAAGTTGCAAATACAACGCGTCTGATTGAACCAACGGATGCATATTTCCGGCATAATCTTTGGGGAGGCGTTATTCGCCGTCCCGTTTTTGGCAAAAAATGAAAAGAAGCTGCGTGGAAGCATGCTGGCGTAGTTCAACGCGCGCAGCGAACCCCGCGGCGCCGAATGGCGCCAGAAGCCGGTCGAGGTAGGCGGGCTCCAGCGGCAGAGTCTCGCCGGTGACGCGAAACAGCCAGGCTGCCAGCCTTTCAAAGAGGCTGCCTCCGGTATGATATGCAGCTATGAGGATGACCACCTGCCCGCCGGGGAGCAGTACGCGCTGCATTTCGGCCAGCGTTTCCGGCGCGGCGATATACGGCGCGGGAAAAGATGCGAATACCGCCTGGAATGCCGCGTCCGCGAATGGCAGCGCTTCGCCGCGCGCTCGCAGCAGCCGCGCCTGCGAGGCGAGAGATGCCCTGCGCAGCCGCCGGCGGCTGATGCGCGCCATTTGCGGGCTTTCATCGATGCCAAAAACGGATTTCCCCTGGCGCAGCAGTTTTTCTTGCAGGTGGCCGGTACCGAAGCCCATCTCCAGCACGCGCTCGCCCTGAACTTCTGGTAGGAGAATCTCCGTCCAGCGGTACCAGCGGCCGAGGGATACCACCCAGGCGACCAGATCGTAGGCCCAGGCGAAGGAGTGGTACAGCAGATGGAATAACAGGCGCATCAGGCGGATGAGCATCAGGCTTGATTATATAACCAGGATGGAAAACAAACCAAAACCTTGACGTGAAAGATCGGGTTCGGTATAATTGGGCGGCTTACAGAAAAAAGGAATTATCCGTCAGGCAGTGAAACAGGAGTAAAGCATGGTTCCTCAACCCAAACGCAAGCATTCCAAAGGTCGCCGCGATCGTCGTCGCGCTAACGACTTTTTGATTGCCAGCACCACCGTACAGTGTAGCAACTGCGGCGAGATGCGCCTTTCGCACCGCGTATGCCCCAAATGCGGGCATTACAAGGGTCGCGAAGTGATTGCGATTTCCGCGGAAGACAAGAAGAAGTAAATTCGAGTTTCTCGAAGAGAACAGACTTCCCGGCCAACTGTGCCATCCAGCACACCCGGCCGGGAAGTCTGTTCGTTTTTTCTGGCGAAATTAGAGTGCCCAGGCTAACAGGATACCAAAAAGGCTGAGGATCACGCCCAGGTGCAGGAACAGGTCGGTTTGCGCCAGCATGCCGTCGCTGGTCAGGCGAATGACCAGATTGGCCGCCACCAGCAGGATTCCCAGCAGCGGCAGCAAGCCTTTGCGCTGGGAGAAGAAATTGGAAAACCAATCCAGGAACCGCGAGAATCGATCAAGCATGGATTATTCCTCTTCGATGGGTTTTGCCTGTTCGTGCAGAGGCACGGTGAAGGGTTCAAAGCGCGCCAGGAGGCGGCCGGGCACGCTGCCGGAAATTACCACGCCGGTGCGTTCTTGATCGACGCTTTCCACCCGGCCCTGTTCGTGGATGAGCGAGATCAGTTGGCCTTGTTGGAAGGGCAGCCGCACGCGTAACGGAATATAGACCTCAAACAGCTCTTTTTCAATCGCGCGCAGCAAATCCTGGATGCCTTCACCTTTGAGCGCCGAGATGGGGATCGCATTTGGAAAGTCACGCAGCGCTTCCATCGCCACTTCTGGGTCGGGCAGGCGGTCCATTTTGTTGAGCGCGGTCAGCACGGGGATGTGGTCCGCGCCAATATCCGCCAGAGTATTGTTTACGGATTCCCACTGCGCCAGTGCATTGAGATGGGTGATGTCGACCACGTGGATCAGCAGGTCGGCCTCGGCTATTTCTTCAAGGGTGGCCTGGAATGCCGCCACAAGCTGCGTAGGCAATTTTTGAATGAAACCTACCGTGTCGGTAAACAGGCTGGAATGCCCGCCGGGTAGTTCTACGCGGCGCGTGGTGGGGTCGAGGGTCGCAAATAGCTGATCGGCCACGTACACCTCGCTGCGGGCCATGCGGTTGAGCAGGGTAGATTTGCCGGCATTCGTATAGCCAACAAGGGCGACGATGGGAATATGCGATCGCTGGCGCTGCGCGCGGTAGCGGCCGCGGTGCGCGCGCACTTTCTCCAATTCTTCTTTCAGTTTGGCGATGCGGCGGCGAATTTCACGGCGGTCAACTTCCAACTGGGTTTCGCCCGGGCCGCGTAACCCAACACCGCCCACGCTGCCCGAACGTCCCGCCGCACCGCCCGTTTGACGGGCGAGGTGCGTCCAGGCGCGGGTGAGGCGCGGCAGACGATATTCGTACTGGGCCAGTTCCACCTGCAGGCTGCCTTCGCGCGTGCTGGCGTGCTGCGCAAAGATATCCAGGATCAGCGCCGTGCGGTCAATCACTTTTACTTTTGGGCCAAAACGTTCTTCCAGTTCGCGTTGGTGGCGCGGCGACAACTCATTGTCAAATACCACCACATCCGCGGTCAGCTCTTCCACCATCGCTTTCACTTCTTCGACCTTGCCGGAGCCGATATAGGTGTCCGCCGCGGGCGTATCCAGCCGCTGCGTGGCTTCGCCAACCACATCCAGGCCGGCGGTGTCTGAAAGCAGCGCCAGTTCCTCTAATGAGTCGTCCAGGCGCAGCAGCATGGGTTCATTGCGGATTTCAACACCAACTAAAAAAGCCTTCTCGCGGGGAGGCCGGGTTGGTTCGGTTGTCTTTTTTGCCATATACCATCCGTGTCCCGGCACCAGTCCGGGGATTGGGTTTCGCGTCTGGCAGGCTGAATCATTCACCTGCCAGGACATGTAGCGCTATCATATCATAAGGGAGCAAGTCAAAGGAATCGCCACATGGGGGGATTTTCCCCCACCGAACGGGTGGGTTTATGCCGCCGGTTCGTCTTTGGGCGTTTGCGAATGCACCAGTGGCGCGTACAGGCGCGCCAGTTTGTCATCCGGTGGGCCCGAGCGGGTGGGCAGCAAGATGTGAAAGATCGACCCAGGGCGCGTTTCCTCGTTGTACTCCGCAGATTCGACCCACACTGCGCCGCCATGCGCTTCGACAATGCCACGCGCGATGTGCAGCCCCAACCCCGGGCCGCCGCCCTTGTACTTCGTTTTTCCACTGGAATGCAGCGAGATGTTCCCCAGCCGGGTGAATTTTTCAAAGATCAATGGCTGGTCTTCCGGATCGATGCCGATGCCGGTGTCAGTGATGGTGACTTCCACAAAGCCAGGCAGCTTGCGCCCGTCGACGATGATCGACCCCGCGTCAGGCGTGAACTTGATCGCATTGGTAAGCAGGTTGCGGAACACTTGCAGCAGCCGTTCCGGGTCGCCAAAGTTGACTTCGTCGATGCCGTCGAAGGGATGGATCTCAAATATTTGCTTGCGCTCATGTACCGAATTTTCCAGTTCAAGCCGCAGGACATTAAACAGCCGGTTAAGCCAGAAAGGTTGGTAGTTGAGCGAAAGCAAGTTGTTGTCGATCAGGGAAACGTCGATCATATCATCGACGATGGCCTTCAGGCGGTGGGTGCCGTTGTGGATGCCGCTGATCAGCAGCGCCTGGGTTGATTCAGGCTGCAACTGGGTGAGCGACTCGCGCAGCATGGCCGTGTACCCCTCAACCAACGTCAGCGGGGTTTTCAGTTCGTGCGCGGCAACGGCGATGAAATCCGATTTGCTGCGGTCCAGCTTCTCCAACGTTTGCTGCACCTGGTCTAGCTGCCCGTGCAAATAGGCGATCTTGATTTGCATTTCCTGTTGGGCGGCTTTCTCAAATGCATCCGCCAGGCAGGGGATCAGCGCGCTGAGCAAGGTCAGCGCCTGGTCATCGGGCAGCACAATCCGGGCAGCGTCATGCAACTGCTGCGTGGCCTCTTTCATAAAGCGGGTCAGGGTGCTCGGCGCGCCTTCCAGGTCAGTTTGCGTTTGCGCGGTTGCCCAACTGGTAAGAATCGTATCAAACCAGGATGAATCCCCCGTTTCGAGTACCTGCACCAGCATATCGAAGAACTGGTCTAGTTGACTGCGAAAATCATCGCGCAGTCCGCTGCCGCGGGCCATGCGCTGGATCATCAAATTGAGCCAGGTGGGGCGAATGGAATGGAGCAACTCTGACTCGTGCATACAATGTTAGTGTACGACAGTTGTGCGGTTTTGCCAATTGATTGCAAGTATAATTAGATTTCAAGTTTGAAAGTTGAAGCAACTTTGCGATTATGTGGGTGTGAAAAAGAAAAGAGGGAGAAATGACCTACCGAATCGAATCATTACTCTCCGCGCGGACGTTTGCTGTGCCGCAGCGCGTGGACGACCGGCTGTTCTTTATTTCGAATCTTTCCGGCCATTTGAGCCTGTATGCGATGAATTACGGCGGCAGCGTACCCGAGCCGCTGCTGCCGCCGCACATTGCCCTGCAAAACCCGCATCTGATCGATGGGGTATCCTTCAAGGTTTTCCCAAAACTGGGGAAGATCCTGGTGATGATCGACAGGGACGGTGATGAGAATTACCAGCCCATGCTCATCAACATGGATGGCGGGTTCCCCGAACCGGCCTTTGGCGAGGCTTTTGCCCGCAGCCGGGTGCACGTGACCGAATGCGACATTGAGAATGACATGGTTTACCTGGGGGCGGAGTCGCGAGATGAGGCGCTGATGACGGCCTACCGCTGCAACCTGCGCAGCGGCGAGCTGGTGACCCTCGACGCCAACCAGTGGGGGCCTTTCCCGGTTGCCTTCTCGGCTGACCACCAACAGGCAGCCCTGTTGGAAGGCTACAGCATGGGCGATACCATTCTAAAGGTCTGGAAGCAGGGACAGTCCCAGGCGCGCGTGGTTTACGGCACACCCATCGAGCAGCGTCAGCCGGGAACGGATGAACCGCTGACCGGTTTTGGCGCGACAGCCTTCACGCAAGACGGATGCGGCCTGCTGGTTGCCACCAGCCTGTTTACCGACACGTACGGCCTGGGCTACCTGGATTTTGAGCGCTTGAACGAAGTTCAGCCGGTGACAATCGAAGGCGTAGTACACCAGGGCGCGGGCGAATTGGTCAATTTTGGCCATCTAGATGATGATCGCTACAGCCTGGAATACAACATCGACGGCGCATCCTGGCTGTATGCCGGCGTCTATGACGCGGCGGAGCGGGTGATGCGGCTGCAGTCTGTGGTCTGCGGCCAGGGCCAACTGGCCGGTGGCGTGCTGCAGGGTAGCTTGTATGACGCGCAAACCAAAAGTTTCGCCCTGTCCTTCACCACGGCCAGCACCCCAACACAAATCTACACGGTGGATGGCGAGCATTTCGACCGCGTGGTCAAACACACCAATGAGCGAATTCTGGGTATTCAGGATGGGCTGCTTTCCGACGGCGAAGATGCTTCATTTGTTTCTTTTGACGGCCTGCGCACCTCGGCGCGCCTGTACCTGCCTGCCGAAGAATTGGGCTTTACCGGCCCGCGCCCGGTGGTTTTCTATATCCACGGTGGGCCACAGGGGCAGGAACGCCCGGATTTCTCATGGTTCTCCATGCCGCTGATCCAGTTCCTGACTCTGAACGGCATCGCGGTATATGTACCGAACGTGCGCGGCAGCACCGGCTACGGGCTGAGTTACACCAAGCACGTCGACCATGACTGGGGTGGGCAAGACCGGCTGGATCATATTCACGCCTTCAGCGTATTGGAACAAGATCCGCGCCTGGATGTTACCCGGGCTGGTGTGGTTGGGCGCTCGTATGGCGGGTATATGACCCTGACTCTGGCCGGCCGCCACCCGGAAAAATGGTCGGCAGCGGTCGACATGTTTGGGCCGTACAACCTGCTCACGTTCTTTGACCGCATTCCGGAAACCTGGAAGCCGTACTTCCGCATTGCGCTGGGCGACCCGGCCACGGAGGAAGGCAAGGCATTCCTGGTCGAACGCTCGCCAAACACGTATATCGACCAGATCCAAAGCCCGCTGCTGGTCATCCAGGGCCGGAATGACCCACGCGTTGTAGCCAAGGAATCGGAAGAACTGGTCGATCACCTGCGCGAACAGGGAAAAAAGGTAGACCTGATCATTTTCGAAAATGAAGGCCACGATGTTCTGAAATACGAGAACCGCGTGCGCTGCTACACCGCCATCACAGACTTCTTCCGTGAAAATCTCAAGCCATAAGGAGCGGCTATTTTGACCTGGAACACGAACACCACCATCGCACAAGACGGAGACCTGGCGCAGCTCGTTGGGCTGCGCCACAAGCACTTTATCATCCGGCTGCGCGCCGGGTCTGATTTTCAGACCCATCGCGGCGTGCTCAAGCATGATGATATGATTGGCAAACCCTGGGGCACGCAGGTATTCAGCCATAACGGCAGCCCATTCTTTCTGCTGCAGCCCTCGCTGGCCGACCTGCTGCGCGAAACCAAGCGTAATACACAGATTTTATACCCCAAAGACGTTGGCTTTATCCTGGTCAACATGGGCATCGGCCCCGGCCAGCACGTGCTGGAAGCCGGCAGCGGTTCCGGCGCGCTGACCAGCGCGCTGGCGTATGCCGTCGGTCCGCAGGGACACATAACCAGTTACGAGGTGCGGCAGGAGATGCACAACCTGGCGCGCGCCAACCTGGAAAAGCTGGGCCTGGCGGATCGGGTGACTCTCAAAATGGGCGACATTGCCGACGGCTTTACGGAAACAGGGGTAGACGCGCTGTTTCTGGATGTTCCCAACTCCTATGACTATATCAGTCAGGTGCGCGAGGCGCTCAAGCCGGGCGGGTTCTTTGGCAGCATTTTGCCGACGATGAATCAGGTCTCAAAGCTGCTGGTTGCGCTGCGGCAGAACACGTTTGCTTTCATAGAAATCTGCGAAACTATGCTGCGCTATTATAAAGCAGAGCCGGAGCGCATGCGGCCAACCGACCGCATGGTGGCGCATACCGGTTACCTCATCTTTGCCCGGCCGGTACTGGCCGCTGAGGATGAACGCGGAATGGCCCTGCTGCGCGAAGCCAACCTGGCCGCGGAAGATGAGGAAGGCGAAGAATGATTTCTGCGCTGCGGAACGCCGCGCGGAGCAGGATAACGCCGGCGAGATGAGCAGTATTACCCCACTTGGCCCCTCCGCGCTGACGGAAGAGATGATCAGCGAACGGCTGGCCGTAATCAGCGAATTGCCGCCGCAACTGCCGCCCAATGAAATTCACTGGCGGCGAGCGGCGGTGCTGGTTCCCCTGCTGCTGTGCGAGGGGGAGTGGCGCTTGCTCTTCATTCGCCGCACGCAAACCGTCGAAACGCATCGCGGGCAGGTAGCCTTCCCCGGTGGTTCAGCAGATGCTGAGGATCGCACTCTGGAAGATACTGCGCTGCGCGAGGCATACGAGGAGATTGGACTGCCGCCCGAGAAGGTGAAGATCCTGGGACGGCTGCCCGATTTTTACACGATTAGTGATTTTGTGGTTGCGCCGGTTGTGGGGGTCATCCCCTGGCCGTTTGCGGTGCGCCGTTCTGTGGCTGAGGTCGACCGGGTTTTCACTATTCCCCTGGGATGGATGGCGGACCGCGAGCATTTTGAAGAACGCCCCTTTGCGCGGTTTTCTGGCAAGATCGAAAATGTGGTGTTTTTCAACGAGTACGATGGTGAAGTGGTATGGGGCCTGACCGGCTTGATGACCCACAGCCTGCTGCAGGCCCTGGGCCTGCTCGCCAGAAGATAAACAAAGACCCCGCTGCCAGCGCAGCGGGGTCTCCAGCATTCGCACGAAGAGAGGATTATTCCTCTTCTTCCTCTTCCTTCTTGCCCTTCTCGATCACTTCCGGCTCGATGCCTTCGACGATCTCCTCGGCTACCTCTTCGGCGGCCGTACCGGTCACATTGACCACGACTTCGTCGTGTGGGGTGAGGATGGCGACGTTGGCAGCGTGTTCCAGGTCGCTCACCAGGATCGAATCGCCAATGTTGGCCAGTTTGGCGATATCCAGCACGAACTGCTCGGGGAGGTCACCCGGCAGGGCTTCAACTTCAACTTCGGTCAGGTTTGACACAACAACGCCGTTGTAGTCCTTGACGGCCGGGGAAACCCCTTCCAGGACGATGGGCACATTGGTCCGAATCTTCTCGGTCATCGAAACGACCTGGAAGTCAACGTGCAGCAGGCTGTTCTTTAGGTAATCTTTCTGCTTTTCGCGCACCAGGGCAGCATGTTCCTTGCCCTCAAGCACGATGGTGACGATGTGCGACTTGCTCAGCGGAGCCAGGGTGCGGCTCGCTTCGCGTTGGTCGAGCAGAATGGGAGTGGCTTCGGTCTTATAACCGTACAGCACCGCCGGAAGCTTTCCCTCGCGCCGCAGCGCCCCCACCTTTTTGCCGGTTACCGGGCGACGCGTTGCATTAATCACTGTCTTTTCCATGAAATCCATCCTTCGAGCGCCTCTCACCTCCCAGAATTGGGGGTTACCCTCGCTCATTTGGCTAAAAAAGAATTGTTAACGACGAGGATGGATTTTAGCCGTGAACGTCGTTTTCGTCAAGGAGAAGCTTAGCGGCCGAAGGATACGACCACCATCACCAGCCAGATGCCGTAGGCGCTGGCGCCGATCCCCAGAAGGACAAAGAAGATATCCAGGTAGCGCAGCAGCCGGGCGGGTGGGTTCAGGTCGAGCAGGATGCTGCGCAGGCCAATGAGGGCATGGCTGATGACCACGATGAGAAAAATGATCTCAATGATCGGGATGATTGGGTTCTGGTAATAAGCGACCACATCGGCCCAACTGAGCAGGCCGGTGGGGGCCACCAGGTGATTGACCACGAAATGCAGCCCCAGCAGAACGACGATCAACAGCCCGGCGATGATCTTGTACAGCCACAGCCCGGTCTTTTCACGCGTGGGTGTGCGTTGGATGGTTTCCATAGATCGTTCCTCTAACTGAACAAGAACATCTTTGCGCCAAAGATGGCAATCCCGACCACAGCCAGCGCCATCAGACCCAGGAACATTACCCGCTGGTAGCGGGTGCCGATCCCGAATGAGTTGAGGGCAATGCGGATGCCGTTTAACCCGTGGATTAAGCCGGCGGCGATGACTAGCATTTCGCCCAGCTTGAACAGCGGATTTTCAACCAGGGCGATAAAACCATCATAGGCCGCCGCGCCTTTGGCAAGCTGGCCCAGCGCGATTAAGTGCATAAACAGGTATAAGGTCAGGCCCAGGGCCGTGACGCGGTTGAGGATAAAGCCCCAGGTGCCGATCTGCCGGTAGCGCGGGTCAAACCAGCGCAGGAAATTTTGGGGTGAAGATGCATTTTTCATCGCAGGACTTTCTCCTGGGTCTGGATGCCAAAGAAGCGGCGAACACGGTGACCGATCACCTTGCGACGCAGGTTCATGATGCGCCACCCCGGGTCAACATTGGATGGGCACACGGCCGAACATTCAAACGCGCTATGGCAGCGCCAGACTCCATCTTCTCCATCAGCCAGGTTGAGCAGTGAAATATCGCTGGTTTCGCGGTAGCGGTGCTCGATGGCGGCCAACACGGCCGGACCCATGTAGGTCGACGTAGTTGTCGCGATCGGGCAGGCGCTGATACAGCAGCCACATTCGATGCAATCAACCAGGCGTTCGAACTGCGGGTCTTCAGTGGCCGGGTCATCCTCAAAGGGCAGGCCAGTATCGGGCAGCGGCGCGACCTGCGAGAAATGCGCTGCGTCTAAGCGCAGGTACATAGCGCCCATGTCGACCACCAGATCGCTGATTACAGGGAAGTTGCGCAGCGGTTCGATGCGCAGCGTGCCGCCATTTTGCGTGACCGACCGTATGGTAGTGATGCAGGTCAGTTTCTCGACGCCGTTGACGCGCATGCCGCATGCGCCGCAGGTGGAGTGGTGACAGGCATGGCGAAAGGTCAGGCTGCGGTCGTGGAATGCCCAAACCCGCTCCACGCCATCGAGGACATATTCATCCGGGTCGACCTCAATCGGAAACGCCTGGGTGTGGGGCGTTTCATCGCCCTTTTTGCGCGTTATGATGAGGGTGATATTCCATTTCTCGCTCACGGGCGGCTCTCCTGAGAATAGCGGTAGAAGGCGCGGTACGATTCCAGCGGAATCTCTTTGGTCTGGCAAGGGATATTTAGCCCGAGGTTCTTGCAGACGGTATCGGCGGTTTTCTCGGCCATGCCGCGGCAGGTGGTAGCCTTGCCGCCGGTGATCGTGACCAGCCCGCCGATGCCATCGGTTTCTTTATGGTCAATTGCCACGAAGGTGCGCGACATGCTGCGGCCTTTTTCCGCGCGGCCAACCAGTGGGCGCGCAGACATCCAGGCCCCGCGCTCGCGGGTCTGCTGCACGCCGGGCACCAGTTCAATGGCGCTGCGGTGCATCCATTCCACCTGGTCGTCAAAAACCGGGATGTAGTCGATATCCGCGACTTCAAAGGAGGTGGTGCCAATGCACATCATGCGCCGCTGGGGGATGATGATATCGCCATCACCGGGAGGAGCGAGGCGGTTGATCACGCGCTGGATGAGGCGGGCATTATAGGCCACCATTACGCCTGGGGTGGGCACGACGGCCACATGCAGCCCGGCCATTTTGGCGACCTCGCCCGCCCAGGCCCCGGTGGCGTTGATGACAATATCTCCGCGCAAGGAATAATGCTTGCCAGTGGTGCGATCCCAAACCTCAACCCCGGTGACGTTACCCTGCCCGTCGCGGATCAAGTTCTCAGCCTGCGTATAGGCATAGAACTTTGCGCCGTTTTTGGCGGCAGTGGCAGCGAAAGCCAGGGCCAGGCGCAATGGGTCGAACGCACCGTCCGGCACGCGAAAAGACAGGCGAACGTTAGGGTTCACTGCCGGTTCCAGGCGCAGGGTTTCGGCAGCCGTCAGCCGTTCGATCGGGATATGGCAGGCTTCAGCACCGGCGGCGAAGGTATCGGCGTAGGCTTCATCCGCATCCGTCAGCGCGATGAACAGCCCGCCGTTGAACTCGATACATTGCTTTGTGATCTTGCGCAGCAATATATTTTCGTCGATGCACTCGATTGCCGCTTCCTGATCATTGACGCAGTAGCGGCCACCGCTGTGCAGCAGGCCGTGGGTGCGGCCACTGGTTCCAGAGGTGAGCTCCCCGCGTTCTACGACGGTCACCGCGAAATTTCGCAGCGCAAGATCATGCGCCAGGGCGCAGCCGGTAAAGCCTGCGCCAATGATGATCGCTTGAGGTTTATCCATTGCTTCCTTTGTGGTGGAAATCCATGAGATTGGACAAAAACGCTGCCATGATTGTAACCTTTTTCACGACCCAGATTCATTGCCGTCTGTCATGTTTTTTTGTTGAATGAACCTGATCTTTATTCGATCCAGTCCAGCGTGCGCTGCACGGCTTTCTTCCATTCACGGTACAACCTGGAGCGCGGTTCTTCTTCCAACGCCGGGGTCCACTCTTTGGCTTTTCCCCAATTTTCGCGCAACTCATCCAGGTTTTGCCAGAAGCCGACGGCCAGCCCAGCGGCATATGCCGCGCCGAGCGAGGTTGTTTCGGCTACACGCGGGCGAACAACCGGCACGTTGAGCATATCTGCCTGAAACTGCATCAGCAGATCGTTGTAAACCATGCCGCCATCGACTTTCAGAGTTTGCAGGCGCACGCCGGAGTCCAGTTCCATCGCGTCCAGAACTTCGCGCACCTGGTAGGCGGTCGATTCCAGCGCAGCGCGGGCAATATGCCCTTTGGTAACATAACGGGTCATGCCCACGATCACGCCGCGCGCATCACTGCGCCAGTAAGGGGCAAACAGGCCGGAAAATGCCGGAACGAAATAGATGCCGCCGTTATCTTCTACAGAACGGGCCAACTGCTCAACATCAGAAGACCGTTCGATGAGACCCAGATTGTCGCGCAGCCATTGTACCAGCGCCCCGGCGATGGCGATAGAGCCTTCCAGGCAATACACGGCCGGCTGATCGCCCAGGCGGTAGCCCAGCGTAGTCAGCAGCCCGTATTTGGACTGCACCGGGCGAGTTCCAGTATTGAGCAGCATGAAGCAGCCGGTGCCGTAGGTATTCTTGGCATCGCCGGGGTTATAACAGGCCTGCCCGAATAGAGCCGCCTGTTGATCTCCCAGAATTCCAGCAACCGGCACGCCGCTCAGTCCGCCGCTGGCTGATGCATATACCTCAGAAGATGAGCGAATAGACGGTAACATGGCGCGTGGAATGCCCATTATGCCCAGGATTTCCTCATCCCAATCGAGGGTTTCGAGGTTCATAAGCATGGTGCGCGATGCGTTCGTAATATCCGTAATGTGAATGCCGCCATGCGTGCCGCCGGTCAAATTCCAAACCAGCCACGTGTCCATGTTACCAAACAACGCTTCACCGCGTTCCGCCGCTTCGCGCAGGCCGGGGACGTTTTCCAACATCCAGCGGATTTTTGGACCGGAAAAGTAGGTTGACAGCGGCAAGCCAACTTTGGAGCGGAAGCGATCCATCCCATCATCTGCCGCGAGGGCATCGCAGATCGTATCTGTGCGCGTATCTTGCCAGACGATGGCGTTATAGTACGGCCGCCCGGTTACCGGATTCCAGATCACCGTGGTTTCGCGTTGATTGGTGATGCCCACTGCCGCCAGATCACTGGGAACGAGGTCTAGTTTACGCAGCGCGCCCAAGATGACCTCTTGCGTACGCGTCCAGATCTCAAGCGGATCATGTTCCACCCAGCCAGCTCGCGGGTAGATTTGCTGATGCTCGCGCTGCTCAACGGAGATCACTCGCCCCGTATGATCAAATACCATGCAGCGGGTACTCGTCGTTCCCTGGTCAATCGAGGCAACATATTCAGGCATAGCAACCTTCCAATTAGGGGGAATGAAAAAAGGCAAAACTCCCTTTCATTATAGTAGCAAACGTGAAAGGTGTTGTGCCTTTATGAGTCGATCCGCCGGATCGATTGGAATTCGGGTTATTTTACGCTAAACAGCGAGTCCAGTTTCGTCTTAATCGGGCCAAGCTGGTCATCCTTAATGACCATGGTTTCATCCGCCAGAATATTCACCTGCTCACGGTTGATCGTCTCCGCGGTGACATCTTTGAGCGAGATTTCCTTGCCCATGCAGGCCAGGTTCGCGATCTGCTCAACGCTGAGGTCGGTAACGATCGCGTCTTTAATCTGGTCGAACAGGTCTGTGGCTACCAAAACGCTTTCCGGTTTGAAAAGCTTGGTTGCAAAGGCTTTGACGATCAGCGCCTGACGATCCATACGGCCCCATTCGTCTGTGCTGGCCAGCCCGCCTTTCAAGTAGCGGCTGTACATCATCGCTGTTTTACCGTCGACAGACTGCTTTCCGGCTTTAATATTCAGGCCGTTCTCGTTGATTGCTGTGGGGATCACGACTTCAATGCCGCCCACGGTATCGATCATCTTGGGCAGAACGCTTTCTTCAATGGTGATGTACTGGTCAACCGCAAGACCGAAGTTATCATAGATAGTCTGCGCCAGGGCAGCGCTGGCTTTTTCATCCGCCGCAGGGGTAACATTGCCTTCTTTTTCCCGGACAAACATGTACAGTTCGCCGAGTCGGAATTCTTTCACCCCATACGTAGCTTCCAGGCTGGGTGTTTTCACAAACAGGTCGCGCGGAAAGGCAAATACGGTAATTTTCTTATTGCTGTAATCCACTTTCACTACGCGAATCGCATCCGCGCCATAGGGCGGTTCCCAGAAAGTTTGATCGCGGCCAATGGCAAGCACAATCTGGCTGCCGGATGAACCGCAGGTGGTTTTTTGCGCTGGCACCACCGTAGGCGGGGCGGTGGGTTGGGCTGCCTGAGCTGGGTCTGGCGTTTCCGTTGCAGCCAGTGTCAGGTTGAGCGGTTGGGCCAGAGGGCTGCGAAAAGCTTGCACGCCAACGATCCCGGTGACGAGCAGGCACAAGAGAGCCAGCCCAAGGATCACCTCGATCACGATTTTTTTAGACATATTCCCTCCTCAGTCAAGCACAAACTCAATATGTACAGTGAATGCGATGAAACGAAAGCCGCCTGTTATGGCTGGTTCGCAGCGTTGGGCCGTGGAATCAAAACCCATATCCCTTCAAGTACAGTCGGAACCTCATCAACGGTGATTATGATGCTTTCATTATATTGCTGGAATTGCTCAATCGAACAGGCATTTATGCGGCAAATTTCAGCAACCGGTGAGCGTTGTTGGATCTTGCGCGCTTCAAAGCGTGGAAAACTGCGAATATCCGTAATTCCTTCTGGGACAATGATGACTTCGTCTACGAACAAGGGAATGCGGATGGTATAGTTTATGTCGATAATGGCGCGTGGCGTGGTCTGAAATTTTGTCGCCAGGGCATCGAGGTTATCACCATTTTTCACCTGGTAAATTTTCAGGCGCGGGTGGTTGGCCATGGCTTTCTCGGTATCCGCAATATTCGGGGTACCGTCTGTATTCCACAGGAATGTTTCGGTCGGTTGAGGTGTCAGATTTTCGCCAGTCCCACCGGCGCCAGGCATATACCCTTCCACTGTGGGGATGGAATATTCATATGTGGGCGCAGTATAGGCTACGATATCCCCCGGATCGGGTTTGCTGAACCAGGATTGAAGCAATGTGCTGCTCGAGAGCACCCAGAATAACGCGCCCGCCGCCAGGATAGCCATTAGTGAGAGCAAGATCCGCATGCTCCAATAAGAAAGGAAGTGTTGGCGAACGTAATCCGGCGCAGCCGCGACACGCGGAAGACGCCCACGTTTTTGGGATTGGTATACCGGGCATCTCACGTACGCTTCTCCCAGGCAGGTGCCTTCCTGATAATCCAGGTTGATAAACGCGGTGTTGCGCGTGTGGTAGCAGCAATTCATCAACGAAGGGTACGCTACGAACGATTCGCGGTCAGCGCGTAAACCAAGATATGGACAGTTAGGCGCGGGCATAGTTTTTTCCCGGAAAGTCAGGCACCCTTATGGGACGGGTGATTCTACAGTTGACGGTTCTGTTGCGGCGGGTTGGCTGGATTGGATTGTCGGAACTTCCTCAGATGGTTCGGGTGATGGGGGGACAGGAGTATCGGTCGGCACGGTTGCCGAAGGTTCTGGCGTATCGGTTGGAACGGTTGCGGAAGGTTCAGGCGTGTTGGTATCGCCAGGTACTACTGATGGAGTTGTTTCGGTGGGTGAAATTGTCGGTGAGATTACAACCTGGGTCGGTGGAATCCAGGGTGTCCAAATCACCTGGCCGACATAGAGAAACGTGCTGCTGCCCATGCAGTTCGCGATTTGCAACTGCGTAATGCTGATCCCAAAAATCCGGCTTAGCCCGGAGAGCGTATCGCCGGAACGCACGGTATACTGCACCCACCCGGCTGGGCTGCCGCAAGCGGTGGCCGCCGGAGGGATATTGGTCGCGGTGAATGTGGCGGTCAGGGTGGTAGTGGCAGTTTTTGGACCTGCTGTTTTGGTCAATGCGCGCGTAGAGGTAGGCGGCGGTGAGGGTGACTTGCTGGGAGTGGCGGTAATCAGGCTGTTACTGCCTATAGATGATCCGTTGAGAAAGGTCACGGAAGACGCCTCGGGCGTGGGCGTGCTGGTGAGTGCATTGGGCGGGGCCGCGGCGAAAAACTGGGTGGGTGGCAAGATCAGCAGCACGGCAATCATGATGGCGGTAACGCCGGCGACGGCCATCAAGGGCAGCAAGAACTCTCGCGCACGGCGCTGGCGCGGCTCGGCGGGCTGTTCAGCGGGTAGCGCTGTTGTGGGGGCGGGTTTTACCACTTTTGCGCGAGGCTTTGATGGCGCAGGGGAAACAGGCAGCGCAATACTGGTTTCGGCGGTAGAACCCGCCGCCAGCGAAAGAGCCGCGCCGGCCTGCTGTTGAAAAATGGGGCAGGTCACGTGCTCGGCTGCCATGCAGTACCGCGCCTGATAGGCGATCGAGGTAGGCACCGGGCTGCCGCTGCGATGGCACATGTTCCGCGGCGAAGGAAACCCTACGGCGGTATCATTGTCAGTTTCTATTCCAATAAAGGGGCAAATCACTGCGGACATGGTCAAGAACCCTTACGGTGAAGCAAAAATGCTCATCCTTCTCCGACCTAATTATTGGGGCCGGATTCAGAATCGTTTTGCCGGGGAGATGGAGCGAAGTTCCCCAGAGATGCGTTTCCCTTGGCTTTGCCGTTCTTACGCTGCGCTTTTGGAGTTTCATTCAGGTAATACGAGTTATACCCGTGGTAGCCGTGATAGTAATATCCCTTGTAATGCCGGTAACCGCCGTAGTAGTATCCACGCGAGCGCGGAATGCGGTTGAATACCAGACCCAGCACGCGCGCGCCAACCCGGCTGGTCTGTTCGAGCATAACCTTAATCGAGTCGGTATGCGTCTTACCCGGCAAGATCACCAGAATCACGCCATCCACGCGCGCAGAAAGGATGGATGCATCTGATACCAGGAACGGCGGGCTGTCCAGAATAATGATATCAACCAGTTCTTTGGCTTCGGTCAAGAAGCGCACCATTTTTTCCGAGGTGAGCAGTTCCGACGGGTTTGGCGGGAGGCTTCCGCTGGTGATCACCAGGAGCGGCGCTTCGGTCGGTTTACGCATGATGTTTTGGACGGTTTTCTGATGGACAAAGTAGTCGCTCAGGCCGGTGCGGTTGGGCAGGTTGAAGTACTTGTGCAACTGCGGCCGGCGCAGGTCCGCGTCGACCAGCAGCACGCGTTTGCCGCTTTGGGCCAGGACAGAAGCCAGGTTAATGGCTACCGTGGTTTTCCCCTCGGATGGGCTGGCGCTGGTGACTAATAAGGTCTGCAGGGGCTTATCTACGCCAGAGAATTCCAGGTTGGTGCGCAGCGCTCTAAAGGATTCAGCCACCGGTGAACGCGGCTCATCATTAACGAACACCTGGTATGAGGAATTCTGCTTGCGCCTCATTTTTGGGATATAGCCAATGACGGTCTGATCGAACAACCGGCTGGCATCTTCTGGCGACTTGATTGTGTCGTCGAGTAATTCGACCAGCAGGATGATCCCGGCGGCGAGCATCAAGCCGATGACTCCGCCTGTTGCCGCGCTGTTCAGTGGCCGCGGGCTGATGGGCGCCATTTCTGGTACGGCGACTTCCACCTGGACCACATTGGGGGTGGTCTGCAAGCGCGCCAGGCGCACTTCTTCATAGCTGCTGAGCAAACTGGCGTAGATCTGCTGGTAGAGGGCCAGGGTGTTGTTCATCTGATCCAACCGGGCGTTATCGCCCTCGGTAGTTTTAACCGTCTCGCCGGCGCCCACCAGGTTGAGATAGGATTCCTGGTAAAAGCTGAGGCTGGACTGCAGCTGGCCAAGCCGGAGTTCTTTTTCTTGCAGCAGCGCGGCCTGTTCCTGTGAAAGAACAACCTCTTCGTTTGTGTTCCGGCCACTGGCCGTGGGAGGATTGATTACGTTAATCTCACGTTGCACTGCCAGAATTGATTCTTCCAGGTCTTTGATTTGCTTCTCAATAGCCGCTTTTTGGGTCTGATATGACTGTTTGGATATCTGCGCAATTTCCACCTGCATTGATGATATCTGGTCCTCCACCTGTTGGAGCTGTACCTTCAGGCTCTCTTCGGAGGCAGTATACTGGCTCGATTGCAAGCGCTCGTTTTGTTCGATCAGCACCTTCACCAGGATATTGGCGATATCCGCGGCATGCACCGGGTCATCGTCATACACATCCAGGCGAATTAGCTGCGTATCATTAATGACATCGGCTTCAAACTGACCGGCGCTCACTCGATAGCCCAGTAAGTTTGAGGCTATATCCAGGACCGGTTGCGTTTTCAGTAAGAGCAGGTATGTTTCCGCCAACTGCTGGTTGGTCAGATACGAGATGTCGTTCATCATCGTATTGGAAGGACGGTTGAACAGCAATTGGGTGGAAGCGGCATAGGTGGGCGTTTCGCGGGAAGATAGAAAATAGCCAGCACCAGCTCCGAGGAGCAGGCCCAGAATTACCAACCAGATCCAACGTTGAAGGATATAAAAATATCTTCTTAGTTCCATCATCTACCTCAAATCTTGCCGGGATAAAATGAGTTTTCTTGTGGCGAGGATGCCGGCGGGATTTTCCACCATCAATCACTCAAAGCGTTCTGGATAGCACAAACGACATATTCGACCTGTTGGTCGGATAAGGACACGAATAAAGGTAATGTCACTTCGCGGCTGGCAACGTCATCGGTAACCCCCAAATCATGCGTTGCAAAATCCTGGTATGCCTGGAAGCGATGAATCGGCGGATAATGAATACTGGTCTGTACGCCCTGGGCTTTCATCTTTTCCATGAAGGATTGGCGGTTGCTTCCGAGCGGCAAGATGATTGGAAAGATGTGACCAGAGGAAATCCCAGGGTGGGTTGGAAAGGGGATAGCGACAGCCGGAGCCTGAACTGAAAGAAGGGAGCGATAGAGTTGGATGATTTCGCGCCGGCGCTGATTGCCGCTTTCTACCTTGCGAAGTTGTTCAATGCCGATAGCAGAACGAATTTCATCGATACGATAATTATAACCCAAATCGACCACATCGTATCCAAAGGCATGCCCCTGGTGACGGTCCCAGGTGAGGCTGGTCATGCCATGCGAGCGAATCAGGCGCAGTTTTTCCGCGATTTGATCATCATTGGTTGTGACCATGCCGCCTTCGCCCACGGCGAGGTTTTTATTGGAAAAGAAGCTGAACGCGCCAACCAGCCCCCATGTACCCAAATGCCGGCTTTCGAGATACGACCCAACTGCATGGGCCGCATCTTCCAGCACGACAAGCTGATGTTTTTGCGCAATCGCCAGAATGGCAGGCATATCACAGGCGAACCCCGCGTAGTGCATTACCATAATGGCCCTGGTGCGCGGCGTGATGCGGCGCTCGATATCTGCCGGAGAAATTGTGAGATTATCCGGGCTGCAAATATCGGCGAAAACAGGCGTGGCGCCCACGTAGCGCACCGCATTGGCTGTTGCCACAAATGTCAACGCCGGCAGGATAACCTCATCTCCCGGGCCAAGGCCGGCTGCAAGGCAGGCCATATGCAGCCCGGCGGTGCAGTTTGTCACCGCAAATGCGTGAGCCGCGCCGCAGTAACTGGCAAATTCGCGCTCGAACTGCTGGGTCACGGCTCCCATCGTCAGCCATCTGCTTTCCAGCACTTTCTGCACGGCGCTGGTTTCGGCAGCATCGAATTCCAGGTCACTCAAAGGAATAGTCCAACCCATTTGTCATCCCTTTATAGAAAACGATCCGCCCCCGAGATTGTTGCACCGTTGGTTTGCAACTCTACCAGGCGGAGTTTCAACTCATCCCATTTTTCTTCATCGGCCAGGGTTGTGAGTTCCTGGAATATCCGGCCACTCGGCGAAATCGGGTAATCGGCAGCATGGAAATCGACGGTTGTGTTAGCAATCGAAAACCGGTCTTGCAAGGTCTGCAGCATATCTGGGAGAATAACAACGATCGTTTCCGTACTATTGCAGATTTTCAAGATGCGGCGGTAATCGTTCCGCGAAATATTATGGATAGTGAAGAAAATGATGCCGATGTCGTGCTTCTTGACCAGAGCAGGAATCTGCTGCGTGGTTCCGATGACCCGATGTCCATCGAGCTTGACACCCATTTTGCGCGGATCGTCATCCACAATACCAACCACGGTGAATGCCTGAGACAGCTTACTTTGCCGCAAAAACCAGGTAGCGATTTTGCTATTCTCGCCTGCGCCAATGAGCAGGATACGCTCGCCAATGGCTCCGGCCCCAGAGCGGAGGGTGAGCCAGCGGGTGGCAAATCCGGTCAGCAGCCGGTCACGGTAGCGCGCGCTGATGAAACCAACCAGCGACAGAAATGCCGCGATGACCAGCAGGCCATCGGGCAGCAGTTGAAAACGCGGCTGCAACATGCGAACCGGGAACATCAGCACCAGGGTGGCAAGTGTGGTAGAAATCGTCAGGTTAATAACATCCGATGCCGGCGCGCGATTCCAGTCAACCGCGGATAGGCCAAACAAGGTATTGATGATGCTGAAACAGATGGACATGATCAACGCGAAAATGATGGACGGCAGCACGCCCACATCGAGCGGCCCGCCAGTGCGCCAGATCACGCCGGTGAGGGCAATCGCCAGAAAGGCCAGAATACTGTCGATCAGGAACCAGGAAAGATAACGCGTGGTAAATGACGCCACCGGCCCCCAATACAGGCGATTTTCTGGGATGGGGGTGCGTTTCATGTTTGGCAGCAGCACCACAAGTGTCCAAAAAACGACATCCAAATCGCTTAAAAAAGATCGGTTCTGGATGTAGAGCATATCCAGGCGCAGCTTGGACGGCATGATTTCTCGCAGGTAATCATCCAGAACGGAGTGCTGGTTCTGAAGTTGGGATTCTTCATCCCGGTAGAGGATCGTGGCCGGGCTGGTGACGCCGGGGCGCACCGCCAGGAATTCCTTTCGAATCGATTCTGGCCAGGATTCGGCGATTTTTGGATCTTCAGGGCGCGGCCCGACCAGGCTCATATCACCAACCAGAACATTCCAGAGCTGTGGCATTTCGTTGACCTTGGTATTCCGCAGCCAGGCGCCAAACGGGGTAATCCGCCGGTCGCCAGAACCGGTGATGGGTAGACCCTGGTAGCTTTCCGGATTTTCATACATCGTGCGGAATTTCAGGATGCCAAAAATTTTGCCGGAACGACCAATGCGCGGCCCGCGGTAAAAAATCGGCCCGGGCGAGTCACGGCGAATGCGGACCGCTATCCACCAGAAGAACGGCGCAAGGAAGATTAACCCGAAAATCGACGCGGAAATATCAAAAGCGCGGCGCAGGAGCGCATCGACATGCAGCCTGATTCGGTTGATCAGGCTGGCATGCGCCTTGGCAGTTCCATTTTGCAATGGCAACGTCGATTCACTCACCGATATAATCCCCGATGTTTACAGATATTGCGATGAACCTACTTGCGATTGTAGCACGTGAAAACAACAGATGAAACTATCAGTTTCATATAGTCATCGTCCATTTATTCTATGCAGGAAATATGCCAGGTGAGAAATATGGCCGTGCAACTGGTCAGGTTCTGGAGTTTTTCTGGCGAATGGTCGCAAGCAGATGGCTGTTGAAGATCGATAAAGCTTCAAGGATATATGCGACAAGCGTAAAACGGGGCACAAGTCGCCGGGTTATTGGCGGAGCCAGGGTAATTTTTCGGATGTGATGCTCGCAGTTCGGAAAAAGACTGCGGATTTCGGCTGCCCGGATACCGTGGGTTTGTTTATTCAATGGGTTCGTCCAGAAATCATACCAGACGATGATGCCCCCCGGTTTCAGGACGCGCAGAGCTTCTTTTGCCATATTGATCCGAATCGCGTCTTCCAGAACGGAAGAAAATGCAGTGTATTGCAGTACAAGGTCAAAATGCGCGGTTGGAAAAGGTAAATACTCACCATTGCAGCAGGCAAATGAGGCATCGGGCAAGCGCTTTTGCGCCGCGGATAGCGGTTTTTGCTGAATATCGATGCCAAAAATATTGCATTGCTGCGCTTCCGCTGCCAGGTATTCCAACAGAACTCGCCCAGAACCGCAGCCGATTTCGAGGATTTTTTGATCCTTCAGATTGCGTATCCCTGCTTTACGCAACGCATGGAATGTGGCAGCCTGCCGCTGGTGTATCGCATAGAGATAGGCGGGATTGAATGAAGAATACCGGTCGCTGGATGCGAGGCGTTCTTCCCGACGCGAGTACTCTGACCGAAGCCGGGCCAATTCCTCTGGATGGTTCATCACATAGCAAATTGGATATAACGGATCATTTGGATTAATAAATTATACAATACCGTGAAATTTGCATGGCGCGAATGGGCAGGACAAGGCATGAATCTGGCCGATGGTCATCTGGCTACGGCTTATTCACCTCATCTTCAGCGAATCTGAGGCTGGATACGAGGAACTTTGAGAAGGCGTGTACGATCGCGCGCCGGTTGAACCAGGTTTCGACATATTTACGACCATTGACGCCAAGTTGTATCCGCCTTTGGGGATCCACCATCAGGGCTACAATCGCATTTTTCAACGCGGCTGTATCGCCGGGTTCAACCGTAAGCCCGCAGTTGGCCGCGCGCACAATTTCAGCGGCCTCGCTTTGGGCGATGAGGACGATTGGTTTGCCCGCCGCCATGGCTTCATACAACTTTGAAGGAACTGCTCCAGTAAGCTGGATTCTCAGAGGAACAATAATCATATCCGCCTGGGTGAGCAAGGCCGGCATCTTATCGCGGGGAACCGGATCGAGAAATGTGACGTTGCAAACGTTCAGATCACGCGCCTGTTGGATCAACGCTGATTTTTCGGGGCCGGCCCCCACCAGTAGAAACTGAAAGGCATCCTGGTCCAGCGATGCGGCGGCCGTTATGATTTGGTCCAGGCCTTGTGCGAGGCCATGCAATCCGGCATACATCACGCAAAGTGGCTGGTTTGAACCGCGCGTACGTTCCTGCGGAATATACTGATCTACCTGTACGCCATTGGAGAGGTGATACGTCCTGGCATTGGGCGAGCGGTATTGAATTGCGCTAAGGATCGACTTGGATTGTCCGGTAACCAGCCACGCCTTCCGGTAGAAGAAGGTTTCCATCTGCTGGCTGATGCGGTGCGCCAGGCTATTCTTCCGAATAATCCCCAGCTCCACGGCGGAGTCCGGCCAGAGATCTGCAACGTTAAATATCCAACGCGTTCGTTTGACGCGGCTAAGGAGATAGCCGCTGATGCCCAGGAACAGCGGCGGGCTCTCGGTGAAGATTACATCTGGCCGCGGCAGGAACAGGCCAACCAGCAGCGAAGAAATTACGAAGGAAAAGTAGCTGGCCAGGCGGGGAAGCAGGGCGGCGCTTTGCGCCGGAATAATGGGAGTCCGGTAGGTTATGAACCCATTGCCCACCTCTTTGCGAAATCCGCCGGAGTAACCTGGGAAGATCCTACCAGTAGGGTAATTGGGCATTGCAGTTAAAACGACGATCTCATGTTCTAACCGAGAAAGCTCGCAAGCCAGATCATACAGCCGGTTCTGCGGCGCGCCGGTTTCCGGTGGAAAGTACTGGGTATGAATGAGAATCCGCATCGGGTCAGCGCAGGTCCTTCACCATCAATCCATTCCAGTCGGCAGCCGCAGATTGTTTTTTCCAATTGTTCATCTCATAGAATTGGATGGCATGCAGATTTTCTGGGGCCACGGTCAATCGCATTGAAGCAAAGCCGTGCGCCTTTGCGTAGGTTTCTGAATACTCCATTAACTGCCGGCCAATGCCCATTTGCTGGCACGCAGGATCTACGGCGATGGATAGAATTCCAAAGACTTTTCCTGGAGCCGGTCCGGTGGGCTTTTCGGTTCTGTTCCTTTTTCGAACGATGCGCAGCCCTTGTGAGAGCCGGTCACGGAAAAGGGGATTGGTAAATACCAGCCAGGGGCGTTGGATAACCTGTAGAGCAAGGTATTTCTTGTTTCTGGCAAGAAAACCGGATAATGCGCCGCGAAAAATGCCGCCAAAACAGAAACCCACCAGCCGGCCCGATTCACCAAATGCGCCGAGCGCCAGGCAATCATGCGGACCAACAATTTGCCATTCATAGTAACGCCGCACGCTTTCTGCGCCGAGAAGCGTCAGCGCAGACTTTGGAAATGCTTTCAGGTGAACCTGCGCAGCCTGGGGTAGGTCCTGCAGGTTGAGCGAGCGGATGGTCGTCATTTTAATGGATTTTTGAAATCACAGCGCGGAACTTGCCATTAGGCCCCCTGGGGATCGATTCGACTTCGGTCAATGCGATTTGCATTGCCCCTAAGCGATCCATGAGGCGGTTCTGGAGATCGTTGAGATGCTTTTGTTGCAGCCCCGGGGCCGCCACATATTTAACGGTGATGCAATTTGATGTTTCCTGAATGATTTGCGCTTCGCGGATGGGCATATCGGCTTTGAACACTGGATCAAGGCGACCGATTCGGCGGCCGTCCGGCGTTGTGATGACATCATCCATCCGGCCTTCCACTGCAGCGAGTACCGGCAGGCAGCGCCCGCAGGCGCAAGGTAGTTTTCCAAGACTTCCGCGATCACCTGCCTCATAGCGAATGAGCGGCATGGCCGGGTTGATACACCCGGTGGCAATGAGGCGGCCAGTTTGACCTGAAGTGACGGGTGTGTCAGCTTCGTCAGCCAATACTTCGACCAGTCCGGCTTCAGGCCAAAGGTGCAGCGCACCAGCGCTGCATTCGCTCGCGCCGCAGACCAATTCCGAAAGGCCATAGGTGTTTCGAACCGGACAGTGAAAAACCCTGCTGATTTGGGATACCTGGTGATCGAATAAGGGCTCAGCGTTGCTGATGGCGACTTTTAACACCGGAGCGGTCAGACCGGCCTCGTGCGCCAACCCAGCCAGGTTTTCCATCATCGATGGATAGCCATACAGGTATTCAACCTGATATCGATCCATCGCATTAAGATAATCGGACACCGTCCGGATGTTTAGGTGATATGAGGAAAGGTAAAGTTGGTGAAAGGCCTGGTTCCAGACCCAATAGGGAGGACGGCTGGCATTGATTGGTGAAACCACCTGCCCGCCTAAAATTGCCCAGCGCGTATTGCGATGAACGCCGTTCCAGCGCCGCCAGCGTGCTTCAAATAACGCGTACCATTCAATCAAAGCAGTGCGATCCTGCCATATCGTCAATGGCGTTCCTGTTGTTCCGCTGGTGTGCTCTTCGAACAAACGTTGCTGTCGAAACCGGTCGGACAGAAATGCCCGGGGATGATCGCGGACGCTTGCTTTTTTTAGTACAGGCCAATTTTCCAGCAGATCCCAGGCGGAATGATCCCCTTTCTTGCGCCGCTGGTTCCATTCGTTCTGGTAGAAAGGCACCTCTCGCGCAGCATGGTGCAGCATGTGAGCGAGACGTTCTTGTTGGTAGGCGTTTAATTTCTCAGCTGACCAAGTTTCGCGTTCTAGAGCTGCCTGTACCAGTTGCTCGGTTTCAGGGCCGTATCGCCACCAACGCAACGCGTAGCCACGAGCGCTGGCAGCTAGCACGCGTAAGGGATAGGGAAGCCGGTGGTAAACATCGATTAGCGTCATCTTGCTATTGAAGAAAACAGGGCTTCCCACTGCGGCAGAATCCGTTTCCAATCGACAGCTTCTGCTCGTTTGCGCGCATTCAAGGACAAGCGCTGCGATAACAGAGGGTTCTTTAAGATATTTTTCACTGCTTCGGCCATTGCTTCGGCCTCACCGGGCGGACATAACAATCCATCCACGCCGGAGTTAATCAGATACGGTAAGCCGCCAACGTTCGTGCTGACCACGCATAGCCCACTGGCCATCGCTTCTAATACGCTTACCGGCTGGTTATCAATGGTGGTAGTGTTCAGAAATATATCTGCGCACCCGAGATAGGCGGGAACAGATTTCTTTGGCACACCTGGAATGATCGTAATCCGGTCGCGTACCTTCATTATTTCGGCGGCGTGGCAGGTTTTATCGCGACTGGTATCCATGATCGGGCCAATCATGTGGATATGCACATCCGGAAATTCATCCACTAATTTGGAAACCACCGGCACAACCAGCATTGGATTATAAATTTCCTGGAATGCACGCAGCCAGATCAATTTTGGACTGGCTGCTTCACGAAGGTGGTAGGGATACTCGTTAATATCCAGCGCATTGGGGATAATCTGAATGGCGGGGTAGAAGGCTCTCATGCGCTGGCTCAGGTATTCCGATGGAGATGTTACGGCATTCGCATAGTGAAACAAGCGCTGGAGGCGTTTAGGGTGGTTTTTGGCGAACTCTGGTAGATTTCCTCCATGCAGGGTCAGGATCACAGGTTTCCCTAAGCGGGCTAACAGGAATGTTGTTACTTCTGCCCACAAAAAGGCATTGCCGCTGAACACCGCGACGTTGGCAACAGAATAGTCTCGGTGACGGCGGAGACAGGTTAAGGTCATATCCGCGAGTCTGAGGATTCTATTCTGTTTCGATGATGTGCAAATAACCGAGTACCCTTCTTCTGACAGGCGCTCGGCCAAATCCGCGCTGGTTGTATAGGAGGCCCCGCGAGAGAGGAAGCTGCTAACGAATAAAATGCCTCTGATTGGCATTTTGTTCCTCGTTGTTTTCATGGTTATTGAAACCGGCCATAGCCAGACCAAAAATAAACGCCACTGCCGCAATCCGCATAGCAGCATGGGCCATTTCGGTACAAGACCATGCTAGCAGAGCGGCACACCATACCTGTTGGATACCTGGCGGCGTGCGCCTGAGCGCGCGACTGGCCATCAGTAGCAGGAGAACGATCGCGAATATTCCTGGAATGCCATGTTCTGCAATCATGCGAGTGTATTCGGTATGCGATGACACCCAATACCCTAACTCGCCATAGCGCTCAAACCTGCCCATGCCTGGTCCAGTACCGAGCAACGGATTACGAGTAAAGGTATGCCATTCCGCCATCATGATTTCAAAACGCAGCGTGGGGTTGGTATCTGTAAAGCGCTTGGTCACCATCCCGCTGGTAAATTCTTCCAGGCGTGGGTAAATCCAATAACTGCCGATGAGCACAGCCGGCACGAGGACGATCAAAAAACTCCTGCGCAGCCGGGCATTGCCCATCAGAAAAATTCCTGCCGCGATGATAGATACCCCGACGTTGTATAACCCGCCTCTTGAAAAGGTCAGCACACTGATGGTGAGCAGCCCGAGGGCGGTGATCAAGGCGATCAGCCGGTCTCGCCTGTATTGGATCGCCAGCATGAGGAGCATAACTGTTCCCAGGCTGAGAATAGCAGACACCTGATTCGGGCCAAATCCACCGCTGGTAACATAATTTGATTCGCCCGTGAAATTGATGGCTTCCGCTGTTGCGGTGTTAAATGCTGCACTTGCTCCAATGCCTATAATCGGGCCAACAAGCACCCAGGTTAGCGGGTAATAGTCCTGTACCGGCAGCCGGAATTGGGTGAAGAACATCACTGCAACTGCCAGGCACAATGGGCCGGAAAGATTAAAGCTGATCTGATCCCTGGCCAGGCCGAGGGACAGTCCGTTCACTGTCAATGGGATTGACAGGGTCAACAATAAAAAATATCCAACCGGCATGGCAATGCTTTGCTTTATCGGTAAGCGAAGCAAACATAAGCCCAACACAGCAACAATCGCGTATTTGCCGATTTCGTAAAAGATGCTAACATCGGTCATACGCCATAGAATTTCCGCGCCGCAAATGTATGCCGCAACCCAGGCTGCTTTCCGCATGTCGCGGGTCGACAGAGCGATATATGCGGCAACTGCCAAGGTCAAATAGGCATGGATGTTTGCAACAAGCGCATAACTATGCATCGCCAATCCAAGCGGGATATGCAGCAGCGCAAAGACCGGCCAGCCAAGCCAGTAAGAACGGGTTTGAACGGTTTCAACGTTCCTTTTTACCAGCAGGGTCATTTGTTTGCGCTTCCTTCCTGGATTATGCGATATTCATGGAGAATGGTTGTCATTATAGCCGCTTCACTGTAAATGGTCTCGACGCGCTGAGCGAGGCGCTCGCCGAGAAAACTGCGTTTGTGTGGGTCGCACAGCAATCCATTCAGGGCAGCGGCGAGCGCCTGGGAACTGCCAGGTTCTACCAGGATGCCGGCAGATCCATGATCCAATATCTCCGCGCACTCACCCACGTTGGTTGCCACAACTGGAAGAGAGGCCCTTCCATACTCAAGAACTGCCAGCGGAAATCCTTCAAACCGGGATGCCAGCACTGCGATGTCGGAACCTGCAAGGATTTGGGCGACATCATCCCGCTTCCCCAGGAAAGTCACTCGATCTTCGAGATGCAGCGATTGCCGCTCCGCTTCAGCAGCCGCATAATACGCAGAATCAGACGCCGCGCCAACCAGCAACAGGTGCGCTTCGGGCTGTCTCTGTTGAAGGATTTGCATTGCCTGTAGGAGTACAATCTGATCTTTTACCGGGCGGATGTTTGCCACGCAGACAATTCGATGACCGGCAGCCCCGGGTAAGTCGCAGGTTGTCTGCGGAGTTTTCCGGCCAATCACAAAATTCGGCAAGTATTGAACCTGCGCGGCGGGAATACCCAGTACCCTGGTGGCCCAGTCTGCCAGTGTACGGGTGACCGTGAAGACGCGATCGACGCGCCTGGTGATGATGCGGTACAACCATGCCGGCCGCGAATAGGTGCTGCCAGGGCCATAATGATCATGCCAGACCAGGCGGGAGCCGGTCAGCAGGGATGCCAGGCTGCCAATGAACAACGAACTGCTGTGCGCGTGGATAATCTGGATGCGTTCCCGGCGGATCAACTGCCGCAGCCGGAGGACAGCACCAACATCCCAACGGTTTTTCCTGCCCAGCAATGTGAAACGCACGCCTGGGTCAATTTCTTTCTCCAACGGACCGCCGCGCCGGGTGGCGCACAAATACGATTGATACCCGCGCCGGGCCAGGGCGTTAGCAAGATTGACCGCCACGCGCTCCGCGCCGCCCGCATCGAGCGTATCGATCAACTGGATCACGCTCAATTCAGACGGCATGGGGCTCCTGCAGCTCGAGCGAAACCTGCCAGCCGGATTCGATCAACTCCGCCAGTGCATCGCGCAAGCCTTCCAGTGAGAACGCGCTGGCCCACTCAGCGGCATCTTTGGCGGCGGCCAGGGCTTTGTCACGTTGGTTTGCGATATTCACCAGCGCCCGGGCAAGTTCTTCCGGCGTTCCCTGCTCAAGCAGCGTCCCGCGGCCCGCTAGCATGGACGGGATCTGTCCATGGCGTACGGCAATGCAGTGAACGCCGTAACTCATTGCTTCCGCCACGACCTTCGGCCAGCCCTCCGAATGGATAGATGGGAGCGCCAGGCAGTCTGCCCATTCATACCAGCGCAAGGCTTGATCGTATGGCAGCGCGCCGAGAAACTCAACGGATGCGCTTATACCGAGCGACTGGCACTGCGCTTCGAGTTTTTCTCGCTCCGCTCCATCACCCATGATTACCAGTTTTGCGTCGGGGATCATCGGATGGATGGATGCAAATGCTTGCAACAGCACATGGGCGCGCTTGACTTGCGTCAACCGGCCAACGAAAAGAACGTTGAAGGTCTGCCGCACCTGACGGGCGCGGGCGAATGCCAGCGCGTGGGCTGCCTGATCGCGGGTCATCATGGAAGTGAAGAATGGAATGACGTGGGCCGGCTGGCGCGGCCATTTTCCATACACCGTGACCGGGGCGTTCCACCAGCACGAGCGCAGCAGCCAGCGCTGCAGCCGGGTGGGGAAACCTTCACCGGGGTAGCCGTTCCACTGGCCGGCATACTTGGCGATGCGGTAATGCGTAAAAAGCGGGGCCAGCAGCACCCCCAGCAGCCCCAGGTTTCCCGGGCAGCGCACGTGAACGGCGTCCGCGGCGGCCATAGCGCGGGCCAATGAGGAAATCATTTTTGGCAGCGATACAACCTGCGCCAGCTTCGCTCCGAGCTGGTCGCCTCCGCGTTCAACCACTGGCCACAGGTGGATATTGGGATGCTCGAACGGCAGGTGATCGCCAGGGGGCGGTTCGCGGCGCACCGGGCAGGCAATTGTGACCTCGGGGAAGAGGTCTGCCCAAATTTCCACTTCACGCGCGTAACCGCCGAAGGCCCAGATCTGGCCCTGCCAGTGATAGTGGATGACGTGGGAAACGATCAGCAGGCGTTTCACGCCCGATGCTCCAGGCAGTCGTGGTAAAAATCCAGGTTCTTTTGCAGCATAACATCAATTGCGTATTTCTCTT
>DATCUC010000102.1:0-9186 GCA_036567625.1 Anaerolineaceae bacterium
TGGCGCGGCTGGCCTGCTCATCCAGCGCTTCTGGCAGCCGGTCTTCTCCCAGTGCGGCCAGGCGAGCTTCTGCCTGGGCGCGGTCGCTGCTGGCAGCGTACGCCAGCGCAATCAACAGCCGGTATCGCTCGCGGTCGGTGCTCTGCAATTCAGCCGCGGAGATCGTTTTTGCCGGAACGGGCACGTACAGCCAGGTGTATACCAGGCCTAGCAGCAAGCCCAGTACCAACCCGCCCAATACCACCCTGGAAGGGCGCAGACCGTCGTTCATGGGGTGCTTCCACCGCTGGGAAGGGACTGCAAACCCTGCGCCAGCCGCAGCATGGCATCCAGGTCGGCTTTGCTATACCCATATTCGCCGCCGGAAATGATGGCCTGCTGCACCAGCCGAAGCGCGGGCTGATCGCTTAGCGCGGACAACCTTTGCGCCGCGCCGGCGGCATTGCCATCCCCAGCATAGATTTGGGCCACCATCAGCACCGCCTCAGTCTGCGCCTGCGGCTGGAGTGTTTTGAGCGAACCACCAGGCTCGCGCAGCGGGGCCGCGGCTCTGCCAGCCGCCAGCCCCAGTACAATCCCCAGGGCCAGGCTGACCAGGAACCAGAGAAACCGCCCGCCACGCACGCTCGCTTATTCCTTCTCGAGCATCGGCATCTTGATACCGCCGCGCCGCGCGGCTTCAATGGCGCGCTCGTAACCCGCATCCGCGTGGCGTACCACACCCATCCCCGGGTCGCTGGTGAGCACGCGTTCCAACCGGCGCGCGGCTTCGGGCGTGCCGTCGGCCACAATCACCTGCCCGGCATGCTGGCTGTATCCAATGCCCACCCCGCCGCCGTGATGGAACGAAACCCAGGTCGCCCCGTTGACCGCGTTGATCAGCGCGTTGAGGATGGGCCAATCGCTGACCGCGTCGGTGCCGTCGCGCATGCCTTCTGTTTCACGATTAGGCGAGGCCACCGACCCGGCATCCAGATGATCGCGGCCAATCACAATCGGCGCGGAAACAATGCCCTTTGCCACCAGTTCGTTGAATTTCAACCCGGCGCGGGCGCGCTCACCGTAGCCCAGCCAGCAAATGCGCGAGGGCAGCCCCTGGAAATGGATCTTCTGGCGCGCCATGCGCAGCCAGCGCTGCAGGTGCTGGTCTTCGGGGAATAACTCGGCCACGGCTTCGTCGGTGCGGTAAATATCTTCCGGGTCGCCGGAGAGCGCCACCCAACGGAACGGTCCCTTGCCCTCGCAAAACAGCGGGCGAATATAGGCGGGCACAAAGCCGGGGAAGTCGAAGGCGTTTTCCACGCCGTAGTCGTAAGCGCGCTGGCGCAGGTTGTTGCCGTAGTCAAACACTTCCGCGCCGGCCTTCTGGAAGGCCAGCATGGCCTCAATGTGCCTGGCCATCGACTGCATCGAACGCCGGTAATATTCCGTTGGATCGCTGCGGCGCATCTCGTCGGCAGCCGCGTTTGTCATCCCGGCGGGAACGTACATCATCACATCGTGCGCCGGGGTCTGGTCGGTGACCACATCGGGGATCACGCCGCGCACCACCAGTTCGGGGTAGATTTCCGCCGCGTTGCCGATCAGGCCTACGGAAAGCGGTTTGCCGCTGCTGCGGGCTTCATCCACCAGGGTCATTGCCTCTTCCAGCGTATCCACCACCATGTCTACATAGCCGTGTTCGCGGCGGCGTTCGGCCCGCGCCGGATCTACCTCAACGCACAGACCTACGCCTTCGTTCATCGTAATGGCCAGCGGCTGCGCGCCGCCCATCCCGCCCAGGCCGGCAGTGAGTACGAACTTACCGCGCAGTGACGGCCAGCCGCGCTGCTGAGCCAACGCGCCCAGGGTTTCGTAGGTGCCCTGCAGAATGCCCTGCGTGCCAATATAAATCCACGAACCGGCGGTCATCTGCCCGTACATCATTAACCCGCGCGCGGAAAGATCGTCAAAATGCTCCTGCGTGGCCCAATGCGGCACCAGGTTGGAGTTGGCGATCAGCACCCGCGGCGCATCCGGGTGACTCTTGAAGATCACTACCGGCTTACCAGACTGCACCAACAGGGTTTCGTCATCTTCCAGGTTCCGCAGCGATTCGAGGATCGCATCAAAGGCTTCCCAACTGCGGGCGGCGCGGCCGCGGCCGCCATATACTACCAGGTCATCCGGGCGCTCCGCCACCTCAGCGTCCAGGTTATTCTGGATCATGCGATACGCGGCTTCGGTCAACCAGGATTTGCAGGTTAACTGTGTTCCTCGCGGAGCTTTTACCGGGCGTGGACCAGACATAGGAACCTCCAGGGATGGGAATGAATGTACGCATTGATTATACCGTACAAGCCTTATCCCTCAGGCAAAACCTACGGCCATCTGTAAAGGCCGGATACCGGCCCCTACCGGATAGAAATTCCTACACCCGGCGAATTCTGTGCCCAGCCTGGGCCAGAACGGCGATGGCGCGTTCAAACTGGCCGGCGCGGATCAACACATAATCGGTATCATAGGTGCCCACGGCCAGCACGCTGATGCCTTCTCGCGCCAGGGGCTGCAAAATCGACGCGAGAATGCCCACCAGGGCGAAATCAAACGGCCCTTCCAGCTTCAGCGCACGCCAGTCGCGCGCGCATTTCACTTCTACCGGCACGACATCTTCATCGCAAATGATCGAAAGCTCGTCGGCGGTGCGCGTTACCGAAGCGAAGCCGGCCTGCGCGACCCATTCGGGCACCCCGGTCTCCGGAGCGAACCGGCAGGCCGCCAGCCGCTTTTCCATCACCGAAAGGGATAAGATTACGTTTGCCATCACCCGCTCCTATCCTGCGCGTTTCCGGCTTTGCCTCGCGCGCCAGACCATGCGAAAGAACTGCACCACATGCCGTCCGTAGCGGATGTGGCTTTTTTCTCCGGCGTAGATGGTGCGGATCGGAACCCAATCCAGCAGCATCCCACCGTTGATTGCCAGGATAATCATGTCAACTTCAAATTCCCATGCGCCTTCTTTACTGAGCAGCATGGCCTCCATCAACCGGCGGCTGATCAGCCGGTACCCGGACTGGTTGTCGGGCACATGCTGACCCATGGCCCAGGAGAACATCCAGGTGCCGATGGTGTTGGATGTTTTCCGCGGTTGGGGCATTTTGCGAAAATCACGCGCGCCAATGATCAGGTCTGCCTTACGCAGCCCGTAAGCCTCCAAAAAAGTGGGAATCTCATGCGGGTCATGCTGACCGTCGGCATCCAGGGTGATCACGGCATCATAGCCTTTTTCCAGCGCGTGCCGAAAACCGCGCACCAGCGCCGCGCCTTTACCCTGATTTGGGTTTTGCACCAGCACTTCCGCGCCGGCTCGTTGGGCGATCTCAGCGGTATTGTCGCTGGAGCCGTCATCTACCACCAGCACCGGCAGGTAACTGCGCGCCGCGCGAATGACCTTTTCAATCCGCTCCGACTCGTTGTATGCCGGGATCAGCGCCAGGATATTGTATTTCTGCTCAGTCTGCATTGGATGAATTCCTCGAAAGAACGGCTTTGGCCAGGGCTTCGAGCCGATCGATCGCGTCCAGGTCCAGCCATTGGAGCATAACGCGCTCGACACCGGCGGCTTGCAGTCGGGCCAGGTGCTCCTGCACCTGCGCGGCCTCACCCGTGATGATACCCCGCTGGCGCAGATCTTCTTCGCTGCGGCCTTTCAACTGCTCGCGCACTTCGGCGGCGGTGCGGCCAAAGCGCAGGCCGGTCATCATCGTGCGGCGCACGCTGGCCGGGTCGCGCTGATTTTCGCTCAAGAAGGTATCAACCACGCGGTTGAGTTCGGCAAATTTCTCTGGGGGGATCAATACCGCGTTCCACTCATCCGCGTAACAGGCTACCAGCGGCAGGGTCAGCTTGACGCCGTTGCCGCCGATGACGATGGGTGGGCCGCCCGGGCGCTGCGGGCGCGGCAGCAGTTGAGCGCCGTCCAGGTGATAATAATCGCCGCTAAAACTGACCGGATCATCACTCTTCAACAGCCGGGTGATCACCTGCAGCCCTTCTTCAAAACGCGCAAACCGCTGCCGGGGGGTAAGTAAGTCGAACCCAAACAGGTGATGCTCGCGCTCCTGCCAGCCCGCCCCCAGCCCTAAGCGCAGCCGACCGCCAGAAAGATCATCCACCTGAGAAGCGATCCGCGCGGTGAAGACCGGGTTGCGGAAAGACACCGGCGAAACCAGCGGTCCAAATTCGATGCGTTTGGTGTTGGCCGCCAGCCAGGTGAAGGATACCCACAATTCCAGCGAATCCATATCCGGCGGCTCGGCATTGGTGAAGTGATCCGAACGGTACAGGCCGGCAAAACCCAGGTCTTCCACAGCGCGCGCCAGGCGCATCCAGCGCTGCCAGTTCAGGCCGTTCTGGCCTTCAATCATGATTGCAATATCCATTCTTCCCGCTCCTTTTGCCCGCAATGGCGTTAATCACACCAGGCGTCGGCGGCGTTTCCGCCCACGCTGCTTTGGTTCACGCGCCAGTGTTTCCAGGGTATATTGCTTGCCAGCGAATCAAATACCAGTGTACCCGAATTTACGCTGCCATCCGGGCAGCTCGCTTCTACCTGCGCCTCAATCGCGGAGCGTCCTTCTGCGGTGGTGCGCGGCTCGCCCACCTGCAGGCTCGTCACAGTGAAACCGCTGCCCAGCGCGCGCAAAAGGCAAATCTCCGAACACCCGGCTTCCAGGTTGAAGAACTGCTCGCGCACCCAGCAGCTTTGCGCGCGAGCAGCGTCGCCCCCCGCCACTGCCGCCAGGTAATGCTGCGCCACAGCCTGCGGACTGCGGTCAAAACTGGCCGTGCAGCGGTCATAAAATGTATTTCGTACAGCAAAAAACAGGCAGGCTCCACTCGTAGCCAGAACAAGCAGCACAATAATCAACTTCCGCTGGCGAGCGGCGCGGTTGATAAATTGATCGTCAGACATACCTTCGTTCCCATCCTATGGTTGCAATGTATCGTGATATAAAGCCAGCAGGCCAGATTCGCGTTCCGCAGACATCCCCGCCCGGGGCTGCTGGTCAGCCGGGCGCAGATTGGCCCAGGCCAGGGTATCGCTGACGGTTGTTTCCAGAGCGCGGAAGGTCAACCCATGGCGCACGGCCCTGGTGCTGTCAAAGAGGAAAAAGCCCGCCATTTCCGGCGCGCTGGCCGGGATCCACAACGGCATTTCCATCCACGGCCCCACCTGCTGCTGGATGAGAAAATCTTCTGGAACCCAGGTGAAGCGCGCATCGCTGCGGCTGACCGCACGGCAGGTTTCGAGCAGCGCACCCATCGTCGCCGGGCCGGCCGGGCCAACCGCATTATACACCCCGCCACTACCCTGCTCCACCATGCGAATGACCCATTCGCCCAGGTCGCGCACATCAATGTACTGGATCACGCGCTCGGGTGTTCCGGGGGCCAGCACCTCGCCGCCGCGCGCCACGCGCACCGGCCAGTAGGTGAAGCGGTCGGTTGGGTCGTGCGGCCCAACGATCAAACCGGGGCGCACAATCAGAGCCTGCGCGCCAAAGCTATTATGCACGCGCCGCTCGCACAACACCTTGAGCGGGCCGTAGGTGGTCTCGTCCACGGTTTCCAGGCTGGCATCCGGCATCTGCGCCAGCGCGCCCTGCTCATCTTGCCCGGCAATACTGGGGTCGGCATACACTGACAGGGTAGAGATGAACACATATTGCCCAACCGCGCCTTGCAGCCGGTCGACCGCCAGGCCCACCACGCGCGGCACATAGCCGCTGGGGTCGATCACCGCGTCCCAGGTACGCCCGGCCAGCACATCCAGGCCCAGGGCGCGGTCTCCGTGCAGTTCTTCCACTTCAGGAAAGACTCCCGGCGTGCTGCCGCGATTAAACAGGGTTATTTGGTGGCCGCGTTCCAGGGCCGCGGCGGCCATTGCCCGCCCCGCGAAACGCGTGCCGCCCAGAATCAAAATACGCATCCCGTCCTCAATTCTCCCACCGGTACAAACCCGGCTGGCAAGCTCGGTGGTGTACGCATAATTGTACGTGAGAATCCGAATCCGGGCATACCGGCGCAGCCCTAGGCTGGCGCTTGCAGCACTTCGAACCGCTGCGTCACCGGTTGATCGAGCATCTCCAGTGCCTTGATCAACTGCGCATCGCCGCTGCTGGCCACTTCTTCCGGGCGCATGCTGCTTAAAGAATATGGGTTAATCGGGAACGCGCCTTCTTCCAGCGCAACTGGCTCATCCGGGTCGATGCCCTTATGCCAGATCACCCGGCCCTCAGGGGTCAGCCATTCTTCCGTTGCCAGCAGCAGCGCCGACCCGTCCGACAGATTGAATTGGTTGAGCACGGTGCCCGTGCCGAATGTGGTTTCGCCCACCAGCCGCGCGCGGTTTGCGTCCTGCAGCGCCCCAGCCACAATCTCTGAAGCAGAGGCCGAGCCCTGGTTGATCAACACCACCAGCGGCAGGCTGGTGCCCTCACCTCCCGGTACAACCTCCACCGGCGTCACTCTGCCTGACGCGTTCTTCTCCTGCATCACGTACCCATCTGCCAGAAACTGGCTGGCAACCGCCACCGCCTCTTGCAGCAGCCCGCCGGGGTTATTGCGCAGATCCAGCACCACGCTTTGCATGCCCTGGTCTTTGGCATCCTTCAATGCCTGTTTGAGTTCATCACCAATACCGCGGGTGAACGCAGAAATCCGCACATAGGCCACCGTAGTTCCCGGCACCGGGTTCCAGTTAACGTTATCCAGCGGGATGCGCTTGCGCTCCAGGGTCAGATCCTGAGCATTGCCGCTGTCGGCTTTCAGCACGGTCAAATCCACGCTAGTACCGGCCGGGCCTTTGATCTTTCCGACGATTTCTTCCAGCGGCTGCCCGGTAATTTCTTCGCCATTGACCTTCTGGATCACATCGCCGGGTTCCAGCCCCGCGTCTTGCGCCGGAGAGCCGTCCAGCGGAGCTACCACGGTAAGCTGGCCGTCCTGCATCTGCACTTCGATCCCAATGCCTTCAAACTGGCCCTCGGTGAAGCTGTTCTCTTCCGCTACCATTTCAGGCGTAAGAAACCGGCTGTGGCCGGTATCGCCCAGGGCGTCTACCATGCCGCTGATTGCGCCATAGGTCAGTTCGCGGCCTTTCACCGCATCCCGGTCAACATAAATGCGGTTGATTGTATTCCAGGCCTCCTGAATCAGGCCCATATCGACAGTTTCCTCGCTGGGCTGGCCGGTGACCGGGATGTTGAGCGCCAGGCGGTCGAACACCTGCCGCTCCAGAACAATCCCGGCTGTCATACCAAGAAATAGCGCTGCGATGAATGTTCCAAAGATGATCGCTGAAATTGGATTGCGTTGCATTTTCAACCTCTAAAACCAGCGCGCCAAACCGCGCCGGAAACATCTTTCTCTATAAAGATCGTACGCAGTTGGCAGGAGAAGCATAGCTTCCAGATCGCTGCCCTGGCTGCACTTTCAATTCTGACTGTTTTGGTTGATTACGCCAATCCCGGAACTCCAAAATTTCGCTGGGGATTTTCCCCCATTATTTACGCGCCAGCAGCGGCGGCCCCACCAGTTGCATGCCGTGCGCGCGCCAGAGCTGCGGGTCTTGCACCGGCATGGCGTTAGACTGCGTCACCTGGCGGAAAAATTCTTCCATCATTCCCGCCGGAAAGAAAGCCACCAGAATGCGCCCGCGACCCGCGCCGGTGAATGCCCATACATGCGGAACCATGCGCGGCCCTACGGCCGAATCCCCCGGGCTGAGTTCCATGCGCTGGTCGCCAATTTCAAAGGCAAACTGCCCTTCGAGGATATAAAACCATTCGTCTTGTTCGTAATGGAAATGCTGCGCCGGCCCACCCGGCGCGTGAAAGGTATTTTCCAGCACCAGCACGCCATCGCTATCCTGACCGGTGATCTTAAAATCGATCCGGCTGATCCCCAACCCGCGGTGCTCGCCAAACCGGTCTTCTCCGGCTGCCACGCGCAGCACATGCGCCATATCATCCATAACTACCCTTCCTTTCGCAAGAAAAAGCGGGTGATTATGAAGATATTATCTCTCTTAATTATCTACATATCAATTGCGGATATAGCGCTGAGCAGGCTGCCCTGCGCAGATTGGCGCGGGCGCGATTACATATCCACCATTACCTTGCCGGTAGATTCATTTAGCAACTGGTACGCCCAACTGTTTCCCTGGCGCGTCAGCCGGTACATGCCCTCTTCGGTCAGAAACTTGACGTTGCTGTACTTGGCGTCGCGGTAGTCGGTTACTTTGCCGCTGCGGATGGCCTGGATCACCTGCTGCATCCCCTGGTCCACCGTCCATTTTGGCTCAAAGTTGAGCGTATTGCGGATCTTATTGAAGTTCACCCAGTAATTGCGCCGGTCGGTATCGTCGCCTTTGAGCACCAGCCGGGCTTCAGGCACCAGGCTCTGCACGATCTCACCGATTTCGCGGATGGTGTAATTCTGCTCATTACTGCCCACGTTGAAGACCTCATTCCGCACCACATCCAGCGGAGATCGGGTAACCATTTCCACCACGCGCGCCGCGTCATCTACGTGCACAAATGGGCGCCACTGGTCGCCGCCAAAGACGGTAATTTCGCCGTCAACGATGGCTTTGGCAGTCAGCAGGTTGACCACCAGGTCAAACCGCGTGCGGCCCGAAAGCCCGTAGATCGTGCCAAAGCGCAGGATCACCGGAGCGAAACGCTCGTCCGACATCTGCTGCAGCACCTTCTCCGAGGCAATCTTGCTGCGCGCGTACAGCGAAACCGGGTTCAGTTCTGAGCGCTCGTCCAGAATATGATCACTGGCGCCGTAGACGGAACAGGTACTGGCAAAGATGAAGCGCTCCACCCCGCTGCCCTTGGCAACTTCGGCGATCATGCGCGTGGCCATCACGTTGATTTCGGTGGTCAGTTCTTCGTCCAGGGCGCAGGCCGGGTCGCCAACAATGCCGCCCAGGTGAATGACCACGTCCACGTCGCGCATGGCTTCCACCACGCGGTCGACCTGGCGGAAATCGGCCTGCAAGACTTCCAGGTTCGGGTGATCAAGCCACTCGGCGATCGGTTCGGTGCCGTAGAGCAGCAAATCCAGCAAGCGCACGCGGTTACCCGCATCGAGCAGGCGCGGCAGCAGCGCCGAGCCAATATACCCTGCGCCGCC
>DATCUC010000103.1:0-7607 GCA_036567625.1 Anaerolineaceae bacterium
CGCGGCAAACGTCCCGCTGTAAGCCGCGCGGGCCTTGTCCAGCCCGGCCCGTGCGTCTTGCGGGCTGGCGCTCAACGCCAACTGCGCGTCAAATAGCGCTTCGCGAATATCCGCGGCGGTTTGCGCCGGGGGAACCGGCGCGGCCAGCGCCGGGGTGGGGAAGGCTGCAGCCAGCAGCGCGGTAAGAAGAAGCAGTGTGGCCCAGCGCATTATTCCACCTCCACCGAAATTCCTAACTGGGCGGCCACCTGGGCAATTTGCCCGGCCAGCGCCGCGGCCCGGTTTTGCCCTTCGGCGCTGAACAGATCGGCCTCTTCGGGGCTAAAACGCTTGCCTTCTTGCGATTCCTGCCGGTACAGGCCGGAAACGTAGGCATGCAGGCTTTGCAATTCGCGGGTGATCTGCGTATCCTGCTCAGGGGCCGCGGCGCGCACCAGCGGGCTCAACCCGGCGTAGATCTTTTGCCAGGAGAGAATATTATCGCTCAGATCAGACAGGCGCGAGGTGGCGACAAAGCCGCGCTCGGTGGCGGCCTCGCCCTGCACAAAGCGCGAATTCTTCCAGCCTTCCATGAAATCGCTAAAGGTGGGCACGTTGGCCACCAGCGCTCCAAAGGCTTCGGCTTCGGTTGGCTGCCAGGCGGTCGCCGCGGACTGTAAATCGGCGGTGTAACGCACAAAGGCATCCGCCGCGCCCTTGAGTACATTGGCATCCGGCAGGGCCTCGCCCAATCCTGGCTGGCCGTCGCCGTCAAAATCCGGATGAATCCCGGCGATGCTGTACGCCGGGTCGGTGCCCCACAGCGCCGCCTCGGTCACCTCAAACAGATTGCCGGGCTTGGGCAGCACGCGGCCGTCGGGCAGGGTCAGGTCAAAAGGCACAGCGTCCGGGCTGCCGTCCGCGCCGGGTGCACCCGCATCGAGGATCACATCATACTGGCTGAGGGCCGGCACTCCCGCGACCACGCCTTCCATTTGTTCATAGCGCGGGTTGGCGGCCAGGAACGCGGCGCGCGCGCTTTGCAGCGTATCCTGCACCGCGGCCGGCTGCGCCGTCCACAGCGCGGCATAGTCAAACCCGGCGGCCTGGACCATGCCGTAATAGCGGTCGCTGGCCGTTTGCAGGTCGCGGATGCTGGCGTGCAGCGCCGCCGCCTGGGTTTCGACGTAGGCTTTCAGCGTGTCCAACTCCGCGTCCGAAGCAGCCGGCGCGGCAAGCGAGGGCTGGGCCAGCGGGGTCGGGGCAGGCGCGCAGGCGCTGAGCGCGGCGGCGAGCAAAATCAGCAAAGCGCAAATGCGGGTGAGGGAAGTCATGCGGGTTCTCTCCAAGAGGGTGATGGTTACCAAAGCAAAGAATAGTATATAGACCAAAATAGTCACCGTCTATAGAGAGGAATGAAGTTCAGGTTCACGGGGAAAGATGTCAGGTTTCAAGCAGGTTGAAGAATCGCTGGCCGGGGACGGTCAGCGGAAAAAGCGTTGGCAAAGACTGCGCCGGCCCCGGCTTATGTGCCCGACTGGCGCTCGTAGTTGCGCATTGCCATGCCCCCGGCGGGGGCCATCCCCAGCCGCGCGTAGAAAGGCTGCAGCTCGGGGTCGCACAGCAGGTCGACCATATACAGACTGCGCAGCCGCGCAATCATGCGCCGCGCCAGTTCGCTGCCGATCCCCTGGCCCTGGTAGGCGGGAAGCACTTCCAACAGCGGAATGTAAGCGGCCAGCACGCCGTCGGTCAGCGCGGTAATAAAGCCCACCACCGCGGCTGCTTCCGCATCCCAGGCAATTTCTACCAGAGCGCTGTTCTGCAGCAGGCGCAGATGCGTTTCTGGGCTGGGCGGGTTGGGCCAGCCGACGAAAAAGCCGCCCAGGTGACAGGGTTGGATGCCTTCCAGAGAATCACAGTATTCGATCATGCGCAAACCTGCACTCTTCATGGTATCCGGCGCGGATTTGCTCCGGTAGCTGGTCGTCTGCTCACTCATATAACCTGAGCAGGGTACTTTAACGGGTTGAAAACATTATACGCAACAACTTCACTCTTTTTTGCGCAAATCAGAGACTTTATACTTATTTTGTGAACAGCTATCGATGCTGCTAGCGCCGATTCCCTTTTTGATAGTTTGATAGGGGGTACCCATGCAAATCGTCTGGTTTTTGCTGGTAGTCGTTTTGGCTGCTGGGCTGGGCTGGAGCGCAGTCATGTATCTCACCGCTTCGCCCCAGGCGATGAGCGCCTACGCGGTGCTATCTGTTTCTTTATTCATTGCGCTGGTGGTGCTGGTGGTCACGCGTTTTGACGGTTGGAAGAAACTGGCCGCGGCGGGCCTGCTGCTGGCGGCATTTGCGGGCGGCTGGTTGGTGACCAACGCGCTGTTCCTGGCGCAGGAAGAGCACCGCGTGCTGCCCGAACTCAACCCGCCGCCGCAGGCTGCGCGCGACCACGTGGCGGTAGTATATCTGACGCACGGCGAGCCGCCGGGGTACAGCCCCATGCCGTGGGTGGAAACGATGAGGGAAATGGACGCGGATAAGGCCCCGTTCATCCCGGTTCCATTCCGGCCGTTTTTCTTCAACGCGTTTCGAAGCGAATACCTGCAGGTTGGCGGCAGCCCGCACAACGATATTCACGAGATGATGCTGAACAGTGTGGAAAAGACCTTCCGGGAAGATAAGGATACCAACACGCGCTTCTACATCGCCTTCCTTGATTCCAACCCGCGGCCGGACGAATCGGTGCTGCGCGCCATCAACGATGGCGCGAGCCGGGTGGTGCTGGCAAACGTGTTCCTGACCATTTCCAGCCACACCCAGGCCGGTCAGGAGATGGTGGAAGATCTCAACCTGGATGCAGTCGGCGTGCCGGTATGCTACAGTGAGCCGCTGTGGGATTCGGATGCGCTGAAGCAGATGTTTATCAACCGCGCCAATGCCAACCTGAACGGCAGCGACAAAGCCAACGTGGGCGTGCTGCTGGTGGGGCACGGCCAGCCCAAGGAATGGGATGCAATTTATCCGACTCAGACCGAGCAGGAACTGGCTTTCCGCGAAGACCTGGTTGAACGGTTTGTGGCCAACGGGTATACGCGGGAGAACGTGCGGCTGGCGTGGATGGAATTTAAAGAACCGAATACGCCGGATGTAGCCGCCGAATTGGGCGCGCGCGAGTTGGAAAAGATCTTTGTATTCTCGGCGTCGATCAGCGCCTCATCGCTGCACAGCCTGTACGATACGCCTGAAGCGGTGCGCGCGGCTGGCATCCCGAACAGCACGCTGGTGATCAACCTGGATGCGTGGAACGATGACCCGCTGGTGATCGAGGCGATCCGCGAGAAGATTGACCGCTGTATGCAGACCGCGTCGAATTAGACCGCCTGGAAGCGGTAGATCTCAAAATCTGCAATTGGTCGGTAACCGATCTTCTGGTAGATGCTGTTCGAAATCGGGTTGGCCAGGTCGGTGAACAGCACACAGGCCGTGTGCCCGGCATCCAGCAGGGCCTGGCTGCCCGCCGCCACCAGCGCCGTGGCATAGCCGCGCCCGCGCAGTTCTGGCGGCGTGTAAACCAAACCAACGCTGGCCAGGTGGACCGTGCTGCGGTTGTTGGCCATCATCGCCACCGGGCCGCCGTCATCCCAGAGATAAAATGTATTCAACCGCTGCGTGGCGGTGCGCAGGGCGTCCAGCGGCGGGTCGTTGGGCATAGATTCAGCGCGGAAGGCCGCGATCCAGCTCGCCAGGGTAGGAATATCGCTCTCTCCAGCCTTGCGCATGCTGCCCGAGGGCAGCGCGATGGGCGGGATCACTTTGTTCAGTTGAAACAGCCGCTCGCGCATGTCGACATAGGCGCTGGAGCCGGTGCGCCTGGCCCATAATCGGGCAAAATGAGCGGAACTGGGGGCCGGCGCGTTGACCGATGGAACCGGCCACCCGCCGCTGATCAGGCTTTCGATCACCGCGTTGACCGGCTCATCCAGCGCGCTGCCCAAAGTGGCCACCAGCATACCGTAGGGCGGGGTCATCAACGCGGCATAGGTAACTGTGCCGCTCTCGGCCCAGGTAGCGAAGAAAGGGGCGCCCTCCAAGTAGCTGTTCGGATTGTCCTTTAAACGCAAGGCGATCCCCAGTATCTGGCTGTTAAGGGCTTCCTGTTTCATCAGCCGGTGCTGCGCGGCTTCGAGAAAACTGGCGGCTTCCTGATACAGCGTTAGCATCGATTTTCTCCCTTCTTGCCTGGGAAGATCATAGCATAATCCGCCCCAACTTCGGGAAAAAACCGCCCCGCGAGTCTTTCGCGGGGCGGCGCTTTGCATGCGGAGAATTTACTTTACCGCTTCGGCGGTGAATTTTGCGCCTTCGCGCAGGCACTGGTAGTTGAGCGGCAGCAGGCGGTGATGGCGCGCGGGCAGGTGGTCCTTGAGCGCCTTTTCGATCGACTCGATCGGCAGCACCTGCAGGTTGGCAATCAGCGCGCCCAGCAGAACCATGTTGGTCATGCGGCGGTCGCCGTTCGCTTCGGCAATGTCATTGCCAGGAACCAGCACCACTTTAATGTCGGTGCGGGTGACCGGGCGTTCGATGATCGAAGAGTTGACCACCAGTACGCCACCCGGCTTGACCAGTTCTTCGTACTTGTCCAGCGAGGGCAGGTTCATGGCGATCACCGCTTTCGGATTGCGCACCATGGGCGAGCCAATCTCTTCATCCGAGATGATCACAGTGCAGTTCGCTGTACCGCCGCGCATTTCCGGCCCGTACGAGGGGATCCAGGTCACTTCGCGGCCTTCATCCATGGCCGCATAGGAGAGAAGCTGCCCGGCGAAGAGCACACCCTGGCCGCCAAAACCGGCGATGATAATTTCGGCTTGCATATTTTCTCCTTCGGCTAGATGCGGATCTCAGAAACGGCCTGGGTGACTTTGAAGTCGCCCAGCGGATAATAGGCGATCATCTTTTCTTCCAACCACTGGGTGGCTTGCGGAACGGTCATGCCCCAGTTCGTCGGGCAGGTAGAAAGCATTTCCACCATCGAGAAGCCCAAACCGCGCGCCTGGGTTTCAAAAGCGGTACGGATGGCCTTTTTGGCCAGGCGAATGTTCTTGGGATCGTGCAGGCTGCGGCGCACCACGTAGCTCGCGCCGTCCAGCGTGGCCAGCAGTTCGCTGGCGCGCAGCGGAAAGCCCTGCGTTTCCACGTCGCGGCCGCTGACCGAAGTGGTGGTTTTCTGGCCGGGCAGAGTGGTGGGGGCCATCTGCCCGCCGGTCATGCCGTAGTTGGTATTGTTGAGGAAGAAGACGGTGATATTTTCCCCCCGGGCAGCGGCGTGGACGATTTCGCCCATGCCGATCGAGGCCATATCGCCGTCGCCCTGGTAGGTCATCACCATGCGGTCGGGCAGCACGCGCTTGACGCCGGTGGCCATGGCCGGGGCGCGGCCGTGGGGAGCCTGCACCCAGTCAAAGTCGAAGTAATTATAGGCAAACACCGAGCAGCCAACCGAAGCCACTCCAACCATGCGCTCGCGGATGCCCATCTCGTCGATCACTTCGGCGATCAGGCGGTGGGCGACGCCGTGCGTGCAGCCGGGGCAGTAATGCGTGCCGGTTTCAGACAGCGCCCGCGGGCGGGAATAAACAACCTGTTCGAGTTCGTTCATCGTTGCCATGTTGGATCTCCCTTAGTTCCTGGCCGCCATGCGCGCCAGCCAGCGGTCGCGCGGGTGGCCTTCGGTGGTCAGCGGGCCGGTGGTCAGCGCGTGGATTTCGGTCATAATTTCATCGGGCAGGGGCATCACGCCACCCATGCGCCCGTAGAATTCAATCGGGATGCGCCCGCTGGTCGCCAGGCGTACATCTTCGAGCATTTGCCCGGAATTCATTTCAACGACCAGCAAGCCCTTAAGGCGGCGGCTCATTTCATCCAGAACTTTCACCGGGAAGGGCGCCACGGTGATGGGGCGCAGCAGGCCGATCTTGATGCCTTCGGCGCGGGCAGCGCGCACGGCTGAGAGGGCAACGCGCCCGGCAGAGCCAAAGCCGACGATGGCGTACTCGGCGTCATCCAGGTAGTATTCTTTGTAGCGCACTTCGTTGGCGCAAATTTCTTGCCAGCGGCGCTGCAGCCGGAAGTTGGTCACTTCTTCCGCCGGGGGATCCAGGTAAATAGAGGAAAGGAAGCGGCGTTCGCGATTGCGCATGTCGCCGTTGACCGCCCATTCTGGCGTTTCATCGGACAACGGGGCCATGGGGGGCAGCTCGGCGGGTTCCATCATCTGCCCGATCGAGCCATCGGTAAGGATGACCACCAGCGAGCGGTACTTTTCAGCCAGGTCAAAGGCCATCACCGTCAGGTCAATCGATTCCTGCACGCTGGACGGGGCCAGTACGATGGGGGTGTAATCGCCGTGACCGCCGCCGTGGACGATCTGGTTATAATCGGCCTGCGAAGGCTGGATATTGCCCAGGCCGGGGCCGCCGCGCATGACGTCGACAAATACTGCCGGAACTTCGGTGCCGGCCATGTAGGAGAAACCTTCCATCATCAGGCTGCTGCCCGGGCTGGAAGAAGAGGTGATGACGCGCTTGCCGGTGCAGGCCGCGCCGTAAACCATATTCACCGCCCCCAGTTCGCTTTCCGCCTGGACGAACGCGCGGCCCAGTTCGGGCATGCGCTTCGACATGTGTTCCAGCAGTTCGGTCTGAGGGGTGATGGGGTAGCCAAAATACGCCACCGCGCCGGCGCGGATGGCGGCTTCGGCAACCGCTTCGTTGCCTTTGAGGAGTTCTCGTGCCATGCGGTTAAGCCTCCTGAGCGGCGCGCGCCGCCTTGTTGACTACCTCGCGGTAGACTGTGATGGCTGCCTCGGGGCAGACCACGGCGCAGATGCCGCAGCCGGTGCAGCCTGCTTTGATCAGCTCGGCAGGGTGGTAGCCTTTGGGGGTGATCCGTTCGGCCAGGCCCAACACTTCCTGCGGGCATTCGGTGACACAAAAATCGCAGCCTTTACACAGTCGTTCGTTGACTTCGATCCGTCCCTTTGGGGGCATTCGGTCCTCCTGAGTGAATTTCAGATAACTCGGACAATTCTTGTGCTATTGCACAGATTCATTTTTATTATCGCGTTCCGTGTCCGATTTCGCTAGTGTCAACCATCATAGCCTTGTCTAACAAATTTCCTTCTGGAAGCCATGCCATCCATATCACCATCCCCGTAGACCGGCGTCGCAGAGGCGCAAGAATTGCTCCCGTTTCGACCCCCGGCGCATCTCCTCAACCCGCCTTACACACTGGGAAACCAACCCGGCCCATGCTTTTGACCAAAAATCCCTCGTAGACACCATCCGCGCCGCGTGACATAATAAACGCATAGGAGAATCTCGATGGATGCCCATACTGCGACCCCGCTCGTTCCGCGCTGGCTGGTGGCTTTGCTGATCTTTCTCTTTGTGCTGGCGCAGGTGCTGCTGAATTACGGCAACCTTGCCTCTGGCGACCCGGCCTGGATGGCCCTGGTGAACATCTTGCTGCTGTCGATTCCGCTCGGGCTGTTGTTCTTTTCGATTGGGCTGTTCGTGGCCGCCGAACGCCAGCGGCGCGGGCTGGCCGCGCACA
>DATCUC010000104.1:0-2836 GCA_036567625.1 Anaerolineaceae bacterium
GCGCGCAGCAGCAGGCCCAGGTTGAGCAGCGCGTAGGTGGCCCAGGACAGGCGGTCAGAGCCGCGCGGCTGCGCCTGGGTGAATTTGGGCAGCATCCAGATGGCAACGCCCATGATGAACTGCGTCACCCAGCCCACCATCAGCAGATGAAAGTACACCGGGGTCAGCCCGGCCACGCCCAGCGCCTGGAGCATACCCGCAGCCAGCGCTAGCACAAACATCACCAGCGCAGTGCGCAGGTACCAGCGGACAACCAGGGCCATTACGCGCCTGCCTTTCGCGCGGCGCGGTTTTGCCGCACCAGGGTGATGATCAGGCTGGCGAAGAACAGCAGGATGGCCACTTCATTCAACAGCCCGCCCCAGCGGCGTAAATCCATTTGCCTTGCCAGGTCAGCGCCCACGCGCAGCAGCAGCGAAAGGTGCAGCAGCCCCAGGCTGGCGTAAAACACAGGGTGATACGGCAGCATGCGGTTGAGCAGCGCGGGCAGGATGATCGGCGCGTGGCCGAAGATCATCGAAATCACAAACCCCACGAACACACTGTGCAGCCCGGCATCGTACAGCGGCCCGGCATACAGGCTGGCATTGCTGTTGAACAGCCACAGCCCCCCACCCAGGGCCAGCCAGAAGTAGCCCAGGAACAGGCAGCGAGCAATGTAGCGCGTCAGCGGCACGGGATGGCGTATATTGCGGCGGGCGATGTCAAACGCTATCAGCCAGGCGGAAAGCGCCAGCAGACCGGCCCCGGCCAGCCGCGCGCCCCACGCCAGGTCGAACAAAGTGATGATTACCCCAAGGGCGAACAGGCCCGCCGCCAGCAGAAAAAGAAGCTGCTTGCGAGCGGTCATGCGCAGCACGCGGCTCAATTCCAGCCGCTCGCCGGTGATGGTCAGCACCAGGAAGGCCGCCCACCAGTACACCACGCGGAAGATTTCGGCCCCGCTCAGCCACAGCAGGTTGCCCACCAGCCAGCACAGCGCCCCGGCGGCCATTGTCAGCGTATGCAGCACCGGCTCGCGGCGCACCATCACGCTCAGGATGACAAAAGTGCCCAGGCTGCCGAGCGTCATTGCCAGCGGCCCAACCGGCTGCGCCGGCAGCAGCACCGTCAGCAGCCAGCCTGGCCCGGTCAGCAGTGGCGCGGCGAACATCCAGCGCTGGCGCAGCGCCACCACGCGCTCCACGCTGATCAGGCTGCCCAGAAAGCCGGAGATCATCAACGGGCCGTGAGTGTAGGCAAAAGCGGCCAGGTCGCCCGGGATCTGCCAGCCCAGGCGCAGCAGTCCGGCCCACAAACCCGCCAGCAGCGCGGTGATGGAAAGCAGCAGTACAGGGGGAAGGAAAGGCGAAAGTTTCATGCAGCATCCGGGAAGAAATCATATAGACAAATATAGTCTGATTATAGCAGCTTTCATTCACCTGACAGTTGGCGCAAACCGGCAACCCAAAGCGTTTTCTGTATTTACCAATTGGCTGGAAAATAGTATATTTAGCTTTTCCGGCGAGGTAATGATGATCAAGAGCATGACCGGCAAAATCCTGTGGATCGACCTGACCACGGGGGAAATACGCGATGAGCCCATACCCGAAGCTGTATATGAGCAGTTCTTGGGCGGCATGGGCCTGGCCGCGCACCTGCTGATCCACCGCATCCCGCCCGGCGCCGACCCGCTGGGGCCGGACAACGTCTTTGGCGTGCTGCCGGGTTTGCTCACTGGCACGGAAAGCATGATGACCGGGCGCTGGATGGCGGTGGCCAAATCGCCGCTGACCGGCACCTGGGGCGATTCCAACGCCGGGGGCATGTTTGCCCCGGCGATCAAGCAGTGCGGCTACGACGGCATCTTCTTCACCGGTATCAGCCCCAAACCGGTGTATCTGCTGGTAGATCACGACCAGGCCAGCCTGTGCGATGCGGCCGACCTGTGGGGGTTGGACACCCGCCAGACTGAAGATGCCCTGCACCAGCTTTTCCCCGGCCGGCAGCCGGCGGTGATTTGCATTGGCCCGGCGGGGGAACGGCTCTCGCTGATTTCTGGCATCTCCACCGACCAGGGGCGCATGGCCGCGCGCTCCGGGCTGGGCGCGGTGATGGGCTCCAAGCGCTTGAAGGCCGTGGTGCTCAACGGCGCGCACCCGGTGCGCTCGCATAACCCGGAAAAAATGAAAGCCCTCACCACGGGCTTTGCGCGCTGGGCGCGCTTTGTGCCGCCGTTCCTCAAAGGGCGCGGGGTAGAATACCTGGCGCGCGGGATGCGCCTTCTGCCGCTGCAAATGCGCCAGGACGGGCTGCTGTACAAACTGATCCTGCAAAAATGGGGCACTTCGGGCCTCAACCAGTTCAGCATCGAAACCGGCGACGCGCCGATTAAGAACTGGAGCGGCGGCAGCCACACCTGGCCGGCGCGCGTTTCGCGCCAGATCGACCCCGACCTGTTTCGCGGGCGTGAGCTTACCAAGTATCACTGCTATTCCTGCCCCATCGGCTGCGGCGGCTATTCCAGCCTGAACAGTCACGGTGAAACGCACAAGCCCGAGTACGAAACCATCCTGGCCTGGTCGGGGCTGCTGCTGAACGAGGACTTTGAGAGCATTTTTGACCTCAACGAGCAGCTCAACCGCGCCGGCCTGGATTCGATTTCAGCCGGCGGCACTGTGGCCTACGCCATCGAGTGCTTCGAACGCGGGCTGCTCACGCTGGAAGATACCGGCGGGCTGGAACTGCGCTGGGGCAACACCGCCGCCATCCGCGAGCTGCTGGATAGGATGATCCGCCGCGAGGGCATTGGCGACGTGCTGGCCGACGGCTCGCGCAAAGCGGCGCAGCGCATCGG